>JAKSPU010000014.1 GCA_024404505.1 Clostridia bacterium | reverse complement strand
GCGGAGAGGGCGTATACGTTCCCCGCATCCCGCAGGATGAGGGTGCAGGGAGAAGGGAGCGGCTGTGCCGCTCCCTTCTCCCTGCTATCAAAATAAGTATTCCCCCCGCCCGCCGGGCGGGGGGTCAGGGGGGTGGGGGCAGAAAACTTTTATGAGGTTTCTGGCGATGCAGTATCTCCGAAACCCGCTTCAAATTTTCATCAATTTTTCCCATGTGTATCTTGAAAACGCCCGTACATACTATCCACAGAGCCGCAGGGACACGGTGCGCCGCACCGACCGGCTGTCGGCTCATCCTATCCGGAAAGGTACGGTCTGTCACATGAATAACGAAATCACTTCCAAACGGCATATAACGCGTTCGGTCTGCCTGACGGCGGTATGCTGCCTGCTGCTTTCTGCTGTGCTGCTCGTGATGCCCTCCTGCGGCAATGACGGCGGCAGCGGGGACGGCACGACCGCAGGTACGACTGCCGGCACGACTGCGGGTACGACCGCGGGCAATGGCAGCGGCACGGGTGCCGGTACGACGCCCGGCACGGTCGGCGAATCATACCTCGGCACCGAGCCGGCTACCGAAAACAGCGGCTCTGCCGGCGGCTCCGCCGGCGGCGGACCCGGCAGCTCCACCGATGGCTCCGGCGCGGATAACGGCACGTCGGCCATGACCGGCGGCGCAAGCCTGCCGGGCGGCGGCGTTACTGAGCCGGTTTCCAAGTAAAAGGACCGGCGGGGGGAAAAATCTCTATTTACGCAGGGAGAAGGGAGCGGCTGCGCCGCTCCCTTCTCCCTGCACCCTCATCCTGCGGAGACGCGGTGAAATCACAAAAGGCGGGCGCCCATGACGGCACCCACCATTCTTGTTGAGCGTAAACCCAACCTTGTTTAATTTATTGCCCATAAAGTTCTTGGGATTCTTAAGCCCTTCTTTCAAGAAGGGCTTAAGCGGGGTCCGGGGCAGAGCCCCGCTCGGTGTCCGGGGCAGAGCCCCGCAAACGCGTCCTCGGTGTCCGGGGCAGAGCCCCGCGTACTTTTTACCTCTTCATAACGACCTTCAGCGCAGAGAATACTCCGAAGATGACGAGGTGGATGACGACGACGGTCGCGCCGGTCGGGGTGCCGTAGAGGACAGAGAGCAGGAGGCCCAGCACGGAGCCGGCGACGGAGATCGCCGCGGAGCATATCATCACGGACCGGAAGCTGCGGAACAGGCGCATTGCCGAGAGGGCAGGGAAGATGATAAGGGCGGAGATCAGGAGCGCACCCACCAGCTTCATCGCCAGCACGATGACAACGCCGCTTACTGCCGCGATCAGGAAGTTGTAAACCTGCGACCGCAGACCGTTCGCCGTCGAAAAGCGTTCGTCGAACGTTACCGCAAAGATGCGGTGATAGAAGAAAATGAAGAAAACCAGCACCGCCGCCGCCAGCAGCACGCACAGCAGCACGTCCACGCCCGTCAGCGTCAGCATCGACGTCGATCCGAACAGCGTCTCCTCGCTGAACTTGCCCGTGTTCGCCGACGGGAACAGATTCAGGAGCAGGTACCCGACGGACAAAGCGCCCGCCGACAGCATCGCGATCGCCGCGTCTCCCTTGATCTTGCCCCGCTCCGACGCCAGAAGCAGCAGCACCGCCGAGCCGACCGTCACCGGCAGAGCCACCGCCATCGGCGCCCAGCCGACCACGGCCGCCACCGCCATCGCGCCGAACGCGACGTGCGACAAGCCGTCGCCTATCATCGAGTAGCGCTTCAGCACCAGCGTCACGCCGAGCAGACCCGCGCACAGCGAGATCAGAACCCCGGCGACCAGCGCATTCCGCACGAATCCGTACGAAAAATACGTTTTCAGCGTTGCGATCAGCTCAGTCACCGTCTTTTCCCTCCGTGCAGCCCGCGAACAGACGGCCCTCCGGCGTCTTCAGATAGTCCCCAACCGTCCCGAAGAACGTCGTCTCGCCGCCCATGTGCAGGATGTGCGTCGCGTACTTCACCGCCGCCGGCACGTCGTGGGATACCATCACCACCGTCACGCCGGAGCCGAGATGCTGCCGCCCCGGCATCGGGCGGTCCGCCACGGGCTTGTTCATGCCCGCGATCATGCCGTACATATCCTGCATGGCCAGCGGGTCAAGTCCCGCGATCGGCTCGTCGAGCAGGATCATCTTGCCCGCCGCGCAGTACGCCCGCGCCAGCAGGACACGCTGCTGCTGCCCGCCCGACAGGTCCCGGTAGCACCGGTCCGCCAGATGCGTGATGTCCAGCCGCGCCATCGCCTCGTTCGTCAGCTGCTTTTCCGTCCGTCCGAAGAAAGGCTTCCAGCCGAGCCTGCGCAGACAGCCGGACTGCACCACCTCGCGCACCGACGCGGGAAAATCCTTCTGCGCCGGCGTCTGCTGCGGCAGATACCCCATGCCGTACCTCCGAAGCTCCGGAGACATTTCCAGCGTTCCCCCGGACAGCGGATGCAGACCGAGGATCGCCTTCATCAGCGTGCTTTTGCCGGAGCCGTTCTCCCCGACGATGCAGAGATAGTCCCCGTCGGAAACCGTGAAATTCAGGCCCTTGACGATATCGCGCCCCTCGTAACCGAGCGACACGTCCACCCCGCGCAGAAGAACACCCGCGGGAAGCGTACTGTTTGTGATGTGCTTCATGTTTGCCGTCCTTTGCCGCCTGCGCGGCCTTTTTCAGATCAATTCAGCGCCGTCCTCAGCGCTTCCAGATTCGCCCGCAGCATCTCCGTATAGGTCATGTCTCCGTCCGGGACCGTCTGCCCGGACCACAGCCGCAGGACCTGTACGCCCGTCTCCTTGGCGATCGTGTCCGCCACGGACCCGGCGCCGTTGTCTACCGTGAACACGACGGGCAGCCCGTGCGTTTTCACCTGCTCCATGAGAAATATCTGCGTCGCAAAGCTCGCCTGCGTCTCGGACGAGCAGCCCGGGAACGCCGCCCAGCAGGTCAGACCGTAGTCGCGCATGAGGTAGACGAACGGGTACCGGTCCGCGATCAGCAGCTCGCGCCGCGCGGCGTGCGACACCATGTCCGCGTATGCCTCGTCCAGCGCGGAAAGCTCCGCCTTGTACGTCACGGCGTTCTCCGCGATCTTGTCCGCTCCTGCCGGATACGCCTCCGACAGCGCGGACGCGACGGCGTCCACGATCTTCAGGTCGTTCCGGATCGAGGTCCAGACGTGCTCGTCATATTCCACCTCGGTCCCATGCTCGTCCTCCGCCTCGGTCTCGGCCCCCTCGGGGACCTCCTCCTCCAGCACGTCGACAAGGTCCATCATGCGGACGATCTTCAGCGCCGGGTTGCCGCACGCCCTGACCGCCGGGTCGACCCAGCTCTCGGACTCGCCGCCGACGCAGATCAGCACGTCTGCCCGCGCAAGGCGGCTCATGTCCGCGGCGGTCGGCTCGTAGCCGTGCATATCGCCGCTCCGGCGGTACAGATGCTCGATGATATACGCGTCGCCGTAGTTTCCTGTCGCCGCTTTCTCCTCGTCCGTCAGCGGGACGGCCGCGCCGTCCAGCAGCACCCGGGCGAACTCCGACGCGGGGTACGACGTGCATACGACGATCAGCTGCCCGTCCTCTGCGGGCGTTCCGGAGCGGTCGGTCCCGCAGCCGGACAGGGCCGGGAGCGTCAGGCACCCGCACATGACGACACATATTAGGATCAGGATGCTTTTTTTCATGCTTGTTCTCCGTCGTTTGTTTGCTTTTCAAGTCTGGCCGCGCACGCCTCGCAGCAGCCGTACAGGAGCGACCGCCCGCTGTCGACGCGGAAATGGTGATCCTCACGGATATGCTCCAGCAGCTCGTCGCTCAGGCTGCACTCCAGATGGATCAGCCTGCCGCAGACCAGACATTTCAGGTGGAAATGGTGTGAGCAGTCCGTCTGCCCGACGAACTGGTACACGAACGAGGACTGCGTCTCCGTGCGGAACTTGCGGACCGTGCCGTCCTCGCACAGCTCGGACAACTGCCGGTACAGCGAGCTTTTGCCGATCGGGCGCGTGCCGTCGTCGAGCGCCTCTGTGATCTGGTCGACCGTGTACTGCCTGTCCGGATGATCCAGCAGGAACGACAGCAGCCGCTGCCGGCCTTCGGTTTTGTACGTGCTCATGGGCAACTGTCTCCTTTTTCTCTATCGTGGTCTCCATAGTATATCACGGTTTTCTCGTTTTGTCAATAGATTTGAGAATGATTCTTAAATTGGATGGCGTTTATTATAAGTATGGTACGCGGGGCTCTGCCCCGGGCCCGAGGATGCGCCGAGGCTCTGCCCCGGACCCCGCTTAAGCCCTTCTTGAAAGAAGGGCTTAAGGATCCCAAGAACTTTTATACAGGGTCAAAGATTGACCGAGGTTGAGTTTACGCTCAACGAGAAAGGTGGGTGCCGTCATGGGCGCCCACCTTCTTTTAAACGCCTACGCGGGGACCCCTTACCCCGCTATGAAGAGGAAACCGAGCGCCGTGTACCCGGCGGTACAGCATCGCCGGAAGTTCTGAAAAAGCTTCAGCCCCCACCCCCCTGACCCCCGCCCGGCGGGCGGGGGGAATATCTTTTTTTATAGCAGGGAGAAGGGAGCGGCTGTGCCGCTCCCTTTTCCCTGCACCCTCATCCCGCGGGATGCGAGGGACGCGTCCCCGTTCCCCCGGGTTTGCACGGACACGGCAGATGCCATCTGCCGTGTCCCGAGCGGGGTCAGGGGCCCCCGCGTAGGCGTTTATAGTTTATAAGAACAGTGGGTGCCCATGACGGCACCCACCAATCCCGTTCAGCGTAAACCGAACTTTCTTTTATTCATTGCCCATAAAGTTCTTGGGATCCTTAAACCCTTCTTTCAAGAAGGGCTTAAGCGGGGCGTGGGGCAGAGCCCCACACGCGTCCTCGGGGTCCGGGGCAGAGCCCCGCGTACCCTTCGTTCTCTTTACGTCAGCTGCTTCTCCATAGCCTTGAGCCTGTCTTCGGCGGGGCGGAAGCCGAGGGCCATGGAATGGCGGTAGTATTTGACGGCCTCGCGGAAGCGGTAATCGCCGGGATCGACGCCGATGCCCTTCTCGAAGCATTCGGCGAGGGTGTAGGCGGCGACGGCGTGCGTGCCGGCGGCGGCTGTCAGCCGGGCGACACCCTCGCGGGGATTGGCGGGACAGCCGATCCCACGGATCAGACAGCAGCCGAGGCTGTATCGGGCCCAGACGATGGCGGAACAATCGGGATCGTCCGAAGACGGCTTGGCGTCAGCCGCGGCGCGGAAACAGGTCACGGCGGCGGCGCGGTCGGCTGTCAGGTACTGCCCGAAGTAGAGACAGTCACCCAGATAGTTCATAGCCGTCGCGCGCATGGACGACGTCACGACAGGGTCGTCCCTGCCGGAGACGTCGGAGGCCCCGATAACGAACGGGACCGGTACGGGACATCCGGCGGAATAGAAGCGCCGCATCATGTCGGCGGGCTCGCGCTGATCGGACGTACTGCTCGCTTTCGTGCTGCCGAATAACGTCTGCCGGCGTGCCGGTCGATTTTCCTCTTCGACGGGCTTGTCTGCCAGCATACGGGCAAAATCGTCTGCCGCCGCCTCGTGACCCGCCAGAATGGCCCGGGCCAGATACTCGAAGCATACCGTGCGGCCCTGCGTTTCATGTGTGCCGGACGGCGCGGGCGTTTGCAGCGCCCAGCGCTGCGTCGAGGACAGAACGGCCAGCCGGTACAGCGCGTCAGCCTTCACCTGCCCGATCACGGCTGCTTCGCCGTCCTCCCGCTGCTTCAGACGGAAGAGGGAGAGCGCGGGACCGACCGCGGCAGGCGCGGCGGCGGTCACGCTCAGATCGACGGAATCGACCTGCGCCGTCTGCTCGAAATCGATCTCGGTGTCGGAATCCGGTACGGCCCAGACGTAGTCAGTGCGGCTGCCGGGATCCGTGGGACGAACGGGATCGGTATAAGTATCGGCATCGGGATCAAGCTCGTCGGCTCCGAGCAGGATCCGGCGCGGCCAGCAGACCGCACGGATGCAGAGATTGGCTGCCTGCTGGCAGGAGGGCGCGGGCTGACCGCCGGATTCATCCGTGTACAGCTGCTTCAGCAGGAATTCGGCCCGGATCAGGGAGGCACAGGCATAGGCGGGGGACGCGGGCCGGATGTGACTCAGAAGGCCAGAAATGATCGAAAGCCTCTCCTCGTAGTCTTCCGCTTCCGGATCGCGGAGCCGGTATAGGGTGCCGGCCAGCAAAAGACTCGCGGAATCGCGCGCCTCGTCACCGACTTTGTACGCTTCCCACAGGTACTCCCGGCAGGACGCGTCGGCCTCCTTGGCCGCCTTGACGTCCCCGGCGGCCCATAACTCGTCCGCGCGGGCGCTGCGCTCCAGCGCAAGGCTGAACAGAGCGTCTGCCCGGCCCTGACGGCACAGCCGGTCGTTCGTGTCCGGTGCGCCTGCGGCATGGCCGCCGGCATTGCCGATAGCATTGCTGATAGCATGGAGATAGCACTCCACGGCGGCGGCATGGTCGGACGGCGCCGCGGTCTTCCACGGGTTGGGATACAGGTCGAACGAAGCGCAGCACGGCTTGCCGGCGGGAGCGTCCGGCGCGGCTGCGTCGGTCGCGGGACCGCCCTCGGCGGGGGCGTCTTCCGCGGGTTTATCATCGACGGGGTCGTCCCCCGCAGGATTCTCCCCCGCGGAACTCACTTCCGCGGGTTTGTTTTCGGCGGGCGCTTCCGGCGCGGCCTCGGCGGCCTCGGCGTGGAGCTCCCCCCACGCATACAGATCGCCGAGCAGCGTGTCCGCGGCGGCGTGTCCCTGCTGGGACGCCTGCTTCAGGTAAGAGGCGCAAAGCCGGATATCCGGCCCGGACGACGTCCCGATGCCGTACAGGGCGCAGTACCCCAGCATATACAGGGCGTTGCCTCCCGCCTGCGCGGCGGTCAGACCGTCCGGCGGGACCGGACCGTCCGCCTCGTTTGACGAGGGCAGACCGGCCCACAGGTCGGCAGCCTGACGGAAGCAGATCACGGCTTCGTCATAGTCGCGGATCACCCCGATGCCCTCGTACAGGCAGCAGCCGGCCTCGTAAGCCGCCTGAACGAAACGTCCGGCTCCGGCGCGGAACCATTGGAAGGCACGATGGTCGTCACGGAGGCAGCCGCGCCCGCTGCGGGCGCAAAGGCCCATCGCATAGGCGGCGTCCGGCACGCCCGCGCGGGCAGCCTTCTCATACAGACGGGTGCTGAGCGAGAAATGCGGCTCGACCGAAATGCCCAGCTCGTTGAACAGGCCCAGCCGGTAGGCGGCGTAAGGGTTCCCGGCATCGGCGGCCTGACGATACAGCTCGGCAGCCCGGCTGACGTCGCGGCTCATGCCGCGCCCTGTTTCGGCGCAGAGGCCGAGACGGTAGACAGCCTCCGGCTGCCCCAGCTTGGCGGCGCGCGCGTACCACTCCACGGCGGCAGAGAGGTCCTTTTCGACGCCGAAGCCGCGCTCATAGCAGCCGCCGAGGTTGTTCATGGCGGGCACGCAGCCGGCTTTGGCGGATCTTTCGTACCAGGCGGCGGCAGCGGCGCCGTCCTGCGGGATCCCGTCGCCGCATTCGCAGCAAACGCCGAGGGCGAAGCAGGCGTCACGGTCGCCGAGCGCGGCGGCGCGCTCGTACAGGCGGATCGCCAGCGCGGGATCGCGCGGTACGCCGAAGCCGCTGCGGCAGCAGCTGCCCAGCCGGTACATGGCACCGCTGTGTCCGTGCGCGGCTGCCAGCCGGTACCAGCGCAGCGCGTCGATGCCGGACGGACAGCGCCCGGCGGCGGGCATCGGCGGGTAATCGAGGCGGCTGTCGGACAGCGCGGCGGACGCGGGATCGGCGGACGGGCCGGCTGTGGTCCGGCGGTGGCGCTCCTCAAGCAGGACGCCCAGCGCGTAGGCGGCCATGGAGGCGTCGTATGTCATGCGGGAAAAGCGGCTGTCAAGAGAGACGGCCGCGGCGTCGGAGGCCGGATCCGGGGACAGCGCAAGCCATGCGGCCTCGGGACAGGACGACCGGCGGTAGCGGCAGACCGCCATGACGGAGCGGGGGCGCTTCGGGTATACGCCCTTGGCGGCGAGCAGGCTCAGCAGCTTCTGCTCTGTCATCGACCGCAGCGACACGACTCTGTATACGGGCTTTTTGCCGTCGGACAAGGAAACGGGCCGGCGGGTAAAGAGCGGGAAGACGGCTTCGGGATCGGCTTCGGGCGCATTGAACACGCGGACGGGAGGACGGTACCCGGTCAGCGCGTCGGCGGCGCGGTACAGATCCCACGCGGCGCCCCAGAAGTCCTGCCGCGTCCCGCTGCCGGCCTGCCGCAAAAGACCGAGGCGGAAGCGGGCGGCGGCCCGGACGTCGGCGTTCCTGTCCTCGGCGGCCTGAGCGAACAGACGGGCCGCTTCGGCGGAATCGCGCAGCATCCCGAAGCCGCAGAGGGCGCAGAGACCCTGACCGTAAAGTCCGCGCGCGTCGCCCGCCGCGCTCACGCGGCGGTAGAGCGCCAGCGCCTCCTCCGGGGCGCGGACTCCGCCGATGCCGTCCAGCCGGTACGCGGCCAGACGCAGCATACCGTCGATATGTTCACGGGAGGCGGCGGTCTCGATCCAGAAGACGGCTTCCGATTCGAGTCCCGGCACCCCGGTGCCGGATTCGTACAGCCCGGCAAGCGCGTAGGCAGCGTCTCCGCTGCCGGCCCACGCGTTCACGGCCTGCCGGATCGCGCGGCCATACACGTCGTCCACGCAATGGGTGACCGAGAAGCAGTCGGTCAGCCTGCACAGGCGGCGGATATACAGCGTATGGATGAACATCGCGGTCTGCGCCGGGTCTCCGGTGCCGATCCCGGAGTACGGGATCAGCTCGGCAGCGCGGCCGGACATCTCGTCGGCGGGGCCTGCCGGTACGCACATACGGTGGTCGAGTCCGTTGTCCTCAAGGCTCAGACACACAACGGGGCGCCCCTGCGAGAGCA
Source organism: Clostridia bacterium (assembly GCA_024404505.1). Taxonomy (GTDB): domain Bacteria; phylum Bacillota; class Clostridia; order Oscillospirales; family CAG-272; genus CAMEON01. The sequence goes on along the minus strand of JAKSPU010000014.1, from coordinate 26,077 downwards.
GGAAGCGGATATCCGCGGCAACGCCGCTGACGACCGCGCCGCGCTCGGCGGCAGGCGAGGTCAGCATCAGCCCGCAGCTGCACTCCGCGAGCAGAGCCTCCCGCTTGGCGCGGGGCAGGCTGTCGTCGATCAGCTCATATCGGAACCCGCAGCGGGTCAGGTCACGCGTCAGACGTTCGGCGGCGGCGCCGTCGGCGGGGGCGCTGCTGATGCACAGGTAAGGTCTCATAGGGCTGCCTCCTTTCCGGGGACGGGCGATCGGTCGCAAAAAATTTACTTTTCAGGGGAAAATAGTTCGCAAAATCTCTTTTCAAATCGATTATTTTGTATTATAATAAATACGGAGCATTATACCCTTTTATTATACTCCCACGCGGCGCGGATTTCAAGTCTATTTTGTGTATTCCGGGCCGAAAAGAGGGAAAAAACATCCATGCCGCCTGCCATATACCGATCGCGGTCTGCCCTGACCGCCGGCGGGTGCGCGGGGACGGGTATAACCGAATAACGGGCAGCGCCTTGTCCGCGCCCGCAAACGAAAGGAAGCGCAGTCATGAAACAGAAGTACACGCTCAATATTGCCGATATGCAGCTCAACGTCGTCACCGAGGCCGCTCCCGAGACCGTGGAGAAGATCTCGGGCATGATCGACCGCAAAATGCGGGAGATCTTCCTGCAGAGCCGCAGCGTCACCCGCAACGAGGCGGCGATCCTGTGTTCCATGGAGTTCCTGTCCGAGCGGATGGGGATGCAGAGCCGCGTCACCGAGCTGGAGGAGCTGAACAAGAAGTATGACGAGGTCCTGCGCCTGATCAAGACACGGAACGACGAGCTGACCGCCGAGCTTGAAAAGGCCGAGAAGGAGAACGAACTGCTGCGTTCCCTGATCACGACCAAGAAGGAAGAGGAGGAGCCCGCTCCGACGCCCGCCAAGCCCGTGTCGCCCTCCGAGCTGCTGGAGGAGATCGCCGTGGCCCAGACCGAGCCGGAACCCGCACAGCCCGTGCAGGTCAAGGCGGTCCGCAAGCGCCGCGTCAAGGCCGAGCCGGTCGAGGAGCCTGCCCCGGCACCGGCTGACACCGCGGAGAAGCCCCACAACAAGGTCGGTGCCATGTACGACCTTCTGTCCTTTGATGAAGTCTGATCCGGTATGACACGCACCGGATCGGGAAAGCCTACATATCCGGACCATCTGCCCCGTTTGCCCGAGCTGCTCGCGCCCGCCGGTTCGCCGGAGGCGCTCGAAGCGGCGCTGGGCGCCGGGGCTGATGCTGTCTATCTGGGCGGCAGCGCGTTCAACGCGCGCATGAACGCCCATAATTTCAACGACGGCGAGCTGCGGGATGCCGTTTCGACCGCGCACCGGATGGGCGGCCGCATCTACCTGACGCTCAACACGCTGATCTGGGACCGCGAGCTGACCGACGCCGTGCGGGCGGCCTACGCCGCCGCCGTGGCCGGTGTGGACGGACTCATCATCGCCGACGTCGGCGCTGCCGCGCTGATTCGCCGTGCGCTGCCGTCGCTGCCGCTGCACGCCAGCACCCAGCTGTCGGGACACAACGCCGCGATCGGGACTGCCCTGCGGGCGCAGGGCTTCTCCCGCTTCGTCATCGCCCGCGAGACGCGGCTCTGCGACCTGAAGGCCGCCGTCCGCGACAACCCGCTGGAGGTCGAGGTGTTCATCCACGGGGCGCTGTGCGTCTGCACGTCCGGGCAGTGCCTGTTCTCGTCGCTGGTCGGCGGGCGGTCAGGCAACAGGGGCGAGTGCGCCCAGCCCTGCCGGCTGCCCTACGCGGGCGGAGCGGACGGGAAACGGCAGGGAAGGGCTTCGGAGAAGGAAGCCTACCCCCTGTCGCTCAAGGACCTGTCGCTGTGCAGCCACGTTCCGGCGCTGATCGACGCCGGGGTATCGTCGCTCAAGATCGAGGGCCGCATGAAAAGTCCCGGCTACGTCGCGGGCGTGACCGCCGTCTGGCGGCGGCTTCTGGACGAGAGAAGGTCCGCGATCCCCGACGAGGTGGAGCGGCTGTCCGCGCTGTTCTCGCGCGGCGGGTTTACGGACGGTTACTTCACGGGGCATATCGACCACGCCATGATGGGCGTGCGGTCCGACGAGGACAAGGAAAAGTCTGCCGGGGCCGAGAAGGCCAACGACCGCCCGGCCGGGTTTGTGCCGGTATCCCTGCGGGCCGAGGTGAAGGCGGGGCAGCCCGTGACAGTCACGGCGTCCGCGCCGCGTTTCCGGTGGGAGAACGAGCCGGACGCGGAAGAGCTGGTGACCGTTTCCGTGAGCGGAGACGTTCCGGACACCGCGCGCAACCCGGAGGCCGCGCTGACGGAGGCGTCCGTGGTCGAGCGGCTCGGCAAGGTCGGCGGGACTGCTTACGACGTGAGCAGAGGCGGCGGTGTGGCGGCTGACGTGGAGAGCGGGCTTCTGATGCCCGCTTCGCGTCTGAACGCGCTGCGCCGGGAGGCGCTGGACGCGCTTGACAAGGCCCGGCTGTCCGGGATGCCTGATCCCGCGGCGGGGTATGACGCGGGTGCCGCGGATGACGCTGCCCCGATGCCGGCGGGTGCCGGGGAGAGTCCGCGTCTGACCGCGCGTTTTGACAAGCCGGAGCAGATCACGCGGGCCGCGGAGGACTGTTTCGGGCTTTGCTTCCTGCCGCTTGAGCGTTGGAAGAAGAGTGTTTCCGGCGCGCGGCGGGGCGTCGTGCTGCCGGGTGTGATCTTTGACCGCGAGGCGGAGCGGGCGGCGGCCCTGCTGGCCGACGCGCTGCGGGACGGCTGCGGGGACGTGATGGTCGGCAACGTCGGGCATTTGTCGCTGATCCGCCGGGCGGCGGAGGCTGCGGGTGTCGTGATGCCGGTGCTGCACGGAGATTTCCGCCTGAACGTGACCAACCGCGCCTCGGCGGCGGCGCAGCAGCGGATCGCGCTGTCCGTTCTGGGGCAGGGGTACGCCGAAGTTCTGCTGTCGCCGGAGCTGACGTTGCCGCGTCTGCGTGATTTGCACCGGGCGCTGCCGGGTGCGGTCCGCAGCGTTACCTACGGGCGCATCCCGCTGATGCTGCTGGAAAAGTGTGTGATCCGCGAGTTGTACCCCGGAAGTGCCGATCCGGCGAAGCCGGACGGTCGTTCGGGTGCGGCGTGCGCTGCCTGTGCGCGCGGGGAGGCCGTTCTGCGGGACCGCAAGGGAGTCGCGTTCCCCGTCCTGCGGACGTTCGATCACCGCAATGTGATATACAACAGTCTGCCGCTGTCCATGACGGATCGGGCGGATGAGCTGCTCCGCGCCGGGATCGACCGGCAGCACTTCATCTTCTCGGTCGAGTCCCCCGCCGCCGTGGATGCCGTCATCCGCGCCGCACAGGAGGGTACGCCCGTCGGGGGAGAGGTCAGGCGCATAAAGTAGGCGGGGGGCGGATACGCGGGGCTCTGCCCCGGACCCCGCTTAAGCCCTTCTTGAAAGAAGGGCTTAAGGATCCCAAGAACTTTTATACAGGGTCAAAGATTGACCGGGGTTGAGTTTTTACGCTGAACGAGATTGGTGGGTGCTGTCATGGGCGCCCACTATTCTTATAAACGTCTACGCGGGGGCTCCTGACCCCGCTTGGGATCGGGCAGATGGCATCTGCCGCGTCCGTGCAGACCCGGGGAACGGGGTTACGGGAGACGCGTTCCCCCGCATCCGCGCAGGATGAGGGTGCAGGGAACGCCTCGCGCGTTTTCAACTGCGCTCGGGGCCCCACCCCCCGACCCCCTCCCGTGCGCGGGAGGGGGAGTATCAAAATCCTTTTGCCGAGGAGAGGGGGCGCTGCGGCACCCCCTCTCCTCGGTCTCCTCATCCCGGGGATGCCGCGCCTGCTGGCGCGGGGAAGCGTGCCGTGGCTCCTGCGTCCCCGCAGGATGAGGGTGGCACGCACATCATCCCCGCGCCCGCTGGCGCGGTGTCTCAGGGATGAGGATGCAAGGGGAAGGGCTGCAGCAGCAGCCCTTCCCCTTGCTGAAAGATAAAAATATCTCCCCCTCCCGCGCACGGGAGGGGGTAGGGGGTAGGTCCCCGAGCGCGGAACGCGTGAGGCGTTTCTCCGCGCCCCGGCGCTCGGTTTCCTCTTCAGAGCGGGGTAAGGGGCCCCCGCGTGGGCGTCTAAAAATGGCGGGTGCCCTTGACGGCACCCACCCATCCCGTCCGGCGTAAGCCGAACCTTCTTTTATTCATTGCCCGTAAAGTTCTTGGGATCCTTAAGCCCTTCTTTCAAGAAGGGCTTAAGCGGGGTCCGGGGCAGCGCCCCGGAACGTTATCCTTCTAATTCCTCAAGCTCCTCGTATACTTCCAGCAGGCGGTCTTCTTTTTGTGTTTTGAGGGTGTCGAGTTCGGCGACGCGGACGAAGTCGGTTGCGGCGTCACCGTTCATTTCGGTGTCGATGGCGTCGATCTCGGCCTCCAGCGTGTCGGCCTCCTTGTGCAGACGTTCGATGCGGTTTTTCAGCTTGCGTGCGTCGGCAACGGCCTGCTTGGCCTTCTGGTACTCCTCTTTGGAGGAGGAGGGAGCGGCGGACGCGTCGGCGCGGACGCCCATCGCGGTCGGCGCGGACGCGCCGGCAGACAGACCGAGCGACGCGCGGCGGTCGTCCAGAAAACGCCGGTACTCCGTGTAGCCGCCGCCGACGGTGTCCACGCGGTAGTCGGTGTAGTCGCCGTGACCGTCAACGCCCGTGATGCCCTCGCCGGGGCAGATCTCGAGGATCCGCGTCGCCAGCTTCTCGATGAAGTAACGGTCGTGGCTGACCGTCACGATCGTGCCGTCGAACTGCTCAAGCGCCGCCTCCAGCGCCTCGCGGCTGTCGATGTCGAGGTGGTTCGTAGGCTCGTCGAGGATCAGAAGGTTCATGCGCGACAGGATCAGCTTGCACAGCGTCAGCCGCGCCCGCTCGCCGCCGGACAGCACCGATACCTGCTTGAAAACGTCCTCGCCGACAAAGCGGAACTGCCCGAGCGCGTTCCGGATGTCGGTCTCCTTCATCTGCGGGTAGGCGTCCCACAGCTCGTTCAGTACCGTCTTGTCGGGGTCGAGATTCTGGTTTTCCTGATCGTAGTAGCCGATCTCTACGTTGTAGCCGGCCTCGATGATGCCGTCGAGCGGCTCCAGCCTGCCGATCAGCAGCTTGATCAGCGTCGATTTGCCGCAGCCGTTCTGACCGAGGATCAGCACGCGGTCGTCCTTCTTGACGAGATAGTCGAGGTGCGAGAACAGGATGCGGCCGTCAAAGCCCATCGTGACGTCGCGGAGCGACAGTACCTCTCCGCCGCTGGCGCGGGACGCGGTGAACTTCAGCCTGATCGGCTTCGGCGCGTTCTCCGGCTTCTCGAGGCGGACCATTTTGTCCAGCATCTTCTGACGGGACTCCGCGGCGATGATGTTGCGCTCGCGGTTCCACGCGCGCTGCTGGGCGATGTACGCCTCCTGACGCGCGATCTCCTTCTGCTGGTCCTTGTAGTGCTTCTCCTCCAGCGCACGGTCGATGCGGCGCTGCTCCATGCTGGCCGTGTAATTGCCGTTGTACAGCTTCGCGTGGTGGTTCTGGATGCAGAGCGTCTTGTTGGTCACGCGGTCGAGGAAGTAACGGTCGTGGGAGATGACCATCACGCAGCCGGGGTAATCGCAGAGGTACTTTTCCAGCCAGCCGAGTGTCTCGATGTCGAGATGGTTGGTCGGCTCGTCGAGCAGCAGGACGTCCGGCTGACGCGAAAGCTGGATGCCGAGCGCCAGACGCGTCTTCTGACCGCCGGACAGGTACTTGATCGGCAGCCGAGACAGCTCGTCGTCAAAGCCGAGGCGGCGCAGAAGACCCACGCAGCGGCCCCGGAACTCCAGCCCGCCGTCACGGATGAAGCGGTCATGGAGCGCGGAATACTCGCGCGTGAGGACGTCGTAGGCGTCCGGACCGCCCGCGGCGCCGATGCCGGCGTCCAGCTGCTTCTGCAGCTCGTCAAGACGGGCCTCGGCGGCGAGCAGGGCGGGGAAGGCGTGGACCATGTGGTCCAGCGCGCATTGGCTGCTGTCACCGTCCTCGCTGACCTCCGCGAACGCGCCCTCCTGCGTCAGGATGCCGAAGGTCTTGCCCTTTGAGAGAAAGACCTCGCCCTCGGTCGGCTCGTAGTCCGGCTCTTTGCCGACGCAGTGCGCGATCATGCGGAACAGCGACGACTTGCCGCAGCCGTTCACGCCGATGACGCCTAATTTATCGTTCTCGTCCAGCGCGAAGGACACGTTCTCGAGGATCGTGGTCGTGCCGAAGCGCAGGGCAAGGTTGGTGGCGGAAAGTGTGATCATAGTGAAAAAGACTCCTTGCGGGAATGTAGACTGTTGAGAGCGTTATACGCGGGGAAAGGGGCGGGACCGGTATGAAGGCCCGGAAATCCGCGTTTATTCCTCGGCTTCCCCGGCGGGGGCCGCGTTTGCCTCGGCGGCCTCCCGCAGCAGCCGGGCCATGCCCTCGTCGGCGGGGATCGCCAGCAGAGACCGTTCCTCGGGAACGGATATATAGCAGCTCAGCGGCTCGAACGGCGTGTTCTCGTACCGGAACAGCGTCAGCCCCGCGCACAGCGCCGCCTTCTGACGGCGGAACGAGGCACGGTCAAGGACGTTCACGGCGGTCACGTCCCGCAGACTCACGCGGCATACCACGGTCAGCTTTCGGCCCGTCGCCTGCGTGACCGTCAGGTCAAGCACGCGCTGCCCGTCCGCGGCAACAAGATCGGTGTCGGTGATCTCGTAGCGGTAGGACCGCAGCGAGTAGCGGGTCAGCATATAGACGCCGAACGCCCCGATAAAGATCCCGGCCAGCTGGAATACCCACGGCATCGGGACACCCTCCGCCGAGGACGCGGAAAACAAAAGGATCGCACACGACAGCGCGGCGATGACGATCAGGTGCAGCGACGTCCGGGACCCGTTGGAAGTATATGCGTACATTTTATCTTGATCCCTGCCTTGAAAGTTCTTGAAGATTCTCAAGAAACTTCTTTCAAGAAGTTTCTTGAGCGGGGTGCGGGGCAGAGCCCCGCAAGCGTCTCCGGGGCGCGGGGCAGAGCCCCGCATTACGTTTCTTCATTTTTAAGCCCCTCGGCGCGGCGCAGCTGACCGCAGGAGGCGTTGATGTCGGAGCCGAGCCGGCGGCGGACGGTGGCGCGGATGCCGTGGGCCTCGAGGATACGCGCAAAGGCGGCGATATTCTCGTCGGAGGCGCGCTTGAAGCCGGTCTCCGTCACCTCGTTGACGGGGATCAGGTTCACGTGGATCGGCATCGTCGAGGTCCGGGAGCGCAGATGGCGGTTCAGGACGTTGGCCAGCTGCGTCGCGGCGGCGGCCGTGTCGTTCTTGCCGGAGATCAGCGTGTACTCAAAGGAGATGCGGCGGTTTGTCTTGTCGTAGTACGCCTTGCAGGCGTTCAGCAGCTCGTCCACGCCCCAGCGCTTGTTCACGGGCATGATCGAGGAGCGCGTCACGTCGTCGGACGCGTGCAGCGAGATCGACAGCGTGATGGGAAAGTCCTGCCCGGCCAGACGCAGGATGTTCGGGACCACACCGCAGGTCGACAGCGAGATGTGGCGGTAGCCGATGTTCAGCCCGTCCGGGTGAGCGACCAGCTTCAAGAATTGTATGACGTTGTCGTAGTTGTCGAGCGGCTCGCCGATGCCCATCATGACGATGTTGGAGATGCGCTCGCCGGTGTCCTTCTGCGCGGCGATGACCTGCCCGATCAGCTCGCCGGGGATCAGGTCGCGCACCTTGCCGCCGATGGTCGAGGCGCAGAACTTGCAGCCCATCCGGCAGCCGACCTGCGAGGAGATGCAGATCGTGTTGCCGTGATTGTACTTCATCACGACGGACTCGACGCAGTTGCCGTCGCGCAGCTCGAATAAGTACTTGACCGTGCCGTCGAGCGCGGAGATCAGCTTGCGCCGCACCGCGGGCAGATGGTATTCGGCGGCGGACGCCAGCTTTTCGCGGGTCGCCTTGCCGATGTTGGTCATCTCATCGGGCGAAAGTCCCCGGTGCAGCTGCGGGAACAGCTGCGACGCGCGGTATTTCGGCTCGCCGACCGAGAGGAGCAGCGCCTCCAGCTGATCGGGGAGCAGGGAGAGCAGGTCGCGGGAGGGATCAGTCATGGACGGTACCAGCCTTTCTGACACGGGCAATGAAGAAGCCGTCGGTGCCGCAGTCGTCGGGCGTCAGCGCCGCCATGCCGTTTTGCGAACGGATGGGCCGGACAAGACAGCCGGGCTGCGGATCGAAGGCAAAGTCGTACGGGACGAATTCGGGGTGAGAAGCGAGGAAATCCGTGACTACGTCCTGATTCTCGGCGGGGAGCAGGGTGCAGGTGGAGTAGACCAGCACGCCGCCGTCCCGGACGTATCCGGCGCTCTCCTCGAGGATTTCCCGCTGGATCGCGGGCAGACGGGCGGACTCGGACAGGTCCTTGTGCCGGATCTCCGGCTTCTTGGCGATGACGCCGAGACCGGAGCAGGGAACGTCGCACAGCACCCGGTCCGCCTTGCCGAGGAGGGCGGGATCCGGCTTGCGCGCGTCACGCGCGGCGGCGGTCAGCACGGGCGACGGACCGTCCGCGGTGATGCCGAGCCGGGCGGCGCCCTTGCGGATCAGGGACAGCTTGCTCTCGTGGAGGTCAAAGCACAGGACGCGGCCTTGATTGTTCATGTCGATCGCCGCCCCGAAGGACTTGGAGCCGGGGCAGGCGCAGGTGTCGACGACGGTCATGCCGGGGCGTGCGTCCAGCGCGCGGACGCACAGCTGCGACGCCTCGTCCTGCACGAAAAAGTCACCGGACGCAAAGCCGGGCAGGTCGGTCACGGACCCGCCGTCGAGGCAGAGCGCGGTGGGCAGGTAGCTGCCGGGCCGGACGGCGGCACCGGCGGACGCAAGCGCGGCGGCCAGGCGGTCCGGCGTCGTGCGGAGGGTGTTGACGCGGAGGCTGAGCGGGGGCCGGCGGCAGAAGCCGGCCATGACGGCGTCGGCCTTGCCGGGGCCGAACGCGTCCGTATACAGGCGGCACAGCGGCTCGGGGATGCCGAAGCAGACCGAGGCGGCACGGTTGTGATCGTCTTTCAGTTCGGGGAAGCGTGCTGACCACGCGTCGGGCGTGGTCAGCGCGTTTTCACGGGGAGCGCCGGGGCCGAGAGAGGCCTCGAAACGGAGGTAGGACCGCAGGACGGCGTTGACAAACCCGCTGACCTTCGCCGGCACGAGACCGACCGACTCGTTGATCGCGGCGTGGTCCGGCACGCGGTCGAGGTAAATGAGCTGGAACAGACCGAGCCGCAGCGCGGTCAGGACGCCGCCGTCGAGGCTGCCGAGCGGGCGGCTGGACAGGCGGCTGATGAGAAAGTCGAGGGTGGTCTGACGCTCGATGGCACCGTAAACGAGAGTGGTGCAGAGCCCCTTGTCGGCAGGGGACAGCCCGGGATGACGGGAGAGTACGGTATCAACGGCGAGATTGCCGTACTGACCGCCGGAAACGGCGAGCAGCGTTTTGAAGGCAAGGGCGCGCGGATCGGTCGGGGTGGACATGGGATGCTCCTTTACAGCGGCGGCGCGTAAGATCAGCGCCGCCGGGAGTTGTTATTGAAGATGAGGAGAAGGCGCAGAAGGGACACGAGCGACGAGGCAAGCGCGGCGACGTAGGTGAGCGCGGCGGCGTTCAGGACGCTGCGGGCGCCGGACAGCTCGTCGGACGAAAGCATCCCCTGCGATTCCAGCACCTGCATGGCCCGGCGCGAGGCGTTGAACTCGGTGGGGAGGGTGAGCAGCTGGAACAGGGTGGAGAAGGAGAAAAGGAGGATGCCGGAGACCATCAGCGTCTCACCGATGCTGCCGCCGATATACGCGCCGCCCGAGAAGAGCAGGCCGAGCAGAAAGAGGGGCATGGCGAGCACCGACCCGATGCGGGTGACGGGGATGATGGCGTTGCGCCATTTGAGCGGCGCGTAGCTTTCGGCGTGCTGGCAGGCGTGTCCGGCCTCGTGGGCGGCAACGCCGAGCGCGGCGACGGACGTCGCGCTGTAGGTGGACGAGGAGAGCTTGATGACGCGTTCGGCAGGGTCGTAGTGGTCGGTCAATTCACCCGGCGTGGGCGTGACCTGCACGTCGTATATGCCGTTGGCGCGCAGGATGCGGCGTGCCGCCTCCGCGCCCGTCAGGCCGCTGCGGCTCAGCACCGCGCTGTATTTCGAGAAGGCGCTCTTGACCCGCAGCTGCGCCCACAGCGCAAAGAGCATACACGGGATCAGCAGGAGGTAAGTCCAATCGTAGTACATAGATTTCCTTTCATTAAGGGCGGCAGAGGGAGGACGGAAAAGCCCCGGTCAGGCGAGTATATCGCCCTCCCGGACCTTGCGCCCGCGGATGTAGTCCGCGGCGGACATCTGCCCCTTGCCCTCGGGGACCACGCGCGTGATCAGCAGCGTGCCCTCGGCGCAGGCGACCTCGATGCCGCCGTCCTTGGAGGCGTCCAGCCGCAGGATGATGCCCGGGGTGCCGTAATGCCCGGTGAGCTTTTCCCGGCGGGCAGCGGGGACCTTCAGCAGCTTGCCGTCCGGCGTGTGCGTGAACGCGAGGGGCATCGGGGACACACCGCGGATCAGGTCGTGGACCTGCTTCACGGGCTTGTTGAAATCAATGAGGCAGTCTTCCTTTTCGATCTTGGCGGCGTAGGTCGCAAGACTGTCGTCCTGCGGGACCGCGGTCAGCGTTCCCGCCTCCAGCGCCTCGAGCGTGCGGAGCAGCGTGTCAGCACCGGCGGCAGCCAGCTTGTCGTGGATCGTCTCGAAGTTGTCGTCCTCGAGAATGTCCACCTCGGTCTTGAGCAGCATATCGCCGGTGTCGAGACCGGCGGCCATGCACATCGTGGTGATGCCCGTCTTGTCCTGTCCCTCGATGATGGCGCGCTGCATGGGCGCGGCACCGCGGTAGGCGGGCAGCAGGGAGCCGTGGACGTTGATGCAGCCGAGGCGCGGCGCGTCAAGCACGGACTGCGGCAGGATCTTGCCGAAGGCGACGACGACGATCAGGTCAGGCGCCATCGCGGCGATCTCGGCGTCAAAGGCGCCGTTCCGCAGCGTGGCCGGCTGGTAGACGGTCAGCCCCGCGTCGAGGGCGTACGCCTTGACGGGCGGCGGGGTCAGGACGTAGCCGCGCCCCTTGGGCTTGTCGGCCTGCGTGACGACGCCGACGATCTCGTGACCGGCGTCGACCAGAGCCTTGAGGGAGGATACGGCGAAATCGGGCGTACCCATAAACAGGATCTTCATGCTTTCAGCTTCCTTTCGGGACGATCATTCGTCGTCCATCTCGGCGATGTCGGTGAACAGCTTGCCGTCAAGATGGTCGATCTCGTGGCAGAAGGCGCGGGCCAGCAGGTCGTGGCCGGTGTAGGTGACGGTCTCACCGTTCCGGTCGAGGCACTGCACGGTCACGTCCATCGGGCGGTGGGTCTTGCCCCAGCGGCCGGGAACGGACAGACAGCCCTCCTCCGCAATCTGCTCGCCGCAGAACGCGATGATCTTCGGGTTGATCAGCTCGTATACCTTGTCGTCCACCTCGACGACGCAGATGCGGCGCAGGATGCCGACCTGCGGTCCGGCGAGGCCGCAGCCGTCGGCGGCACGCATGGTCTCCAGCATATCGTCGAGCAGCGTGAGCGTGCGGGGAGTGATGGTTTCAATGGGACGGCAGACCTTGCGGAGGCATTCGTCGCCGACTTTGCGGATTTGCAGCTTTGCCATAAGAGTTCCTTCTTTCTGTATCGTATATATCGTGTGAGGTTGTGTTCAAATTTATGCGGGCGGCCGCAGTCCGATCCGCTGCCGCCTCCCCGATTTGTGAGTTAACTGCGTGTTTTTCGTTGTCGGAAGCCCCTCCCACCCCAATCCTTGGCTTGCGGCAGCCGTTGCTTGGGAAGGGACAGGAGAATCTCAAAGATTCATTAAAGTTCTTGGGATTCTCAAGGACTTCTTTCAAGAAGTCCTTGAGATCCTGAAGGACTTCGTCCTTCAGGCGGGGTCCGAGGCAGAGCCCCGGATATATCAGTTTTTAGAATCGGGGTCGATCTCGATTTGGTCGTTGAGGCGGGCAGCGTCGGCGACGATCTTGTCGCAGAAGGACCGGAGGACGTAGAACATACCCTGGCCGTTTTCGGGAGCGGAGGGGGAATCGGGGGTGGGGAGGACCTCGATGGTCATATAGGACCGGCGCTCGGTGATCCGGTAGAAGCGGTAGACGAGATTCATCTTGCTGTCGACGGCGTTCTCCATCGCCGTCTTGGCGGCCAGCACGGACTCGTCCTTGGAGGGATCGACGCCGTTGTCAAGTGCCGTCGCCACGGCCTTGACGTACTTCTGCTTCGCGGCGGAGGTGTAGTGGTCGTTCAGGATGACCGTGATCTTGAGCTGGCAGTCGGTGTCGGGCGTCGTCCGCAGCTCGGCCATCTCCTGCTCCGAAAGGTCCGCGACACCCTCGAGAGAGGCGGTCAGCAGGGACTGGATCAGGCGGCGGAAGTTGTAAACGGCGTCCTCCTCGGTCTTGGTGCCGGAGGGCTTGGTCACCTGCAGCTTGTAGTCGAGCGGCTTGCCGTTCAGCGCGACCTTCAGCTCGGCGGAGCTGATCGCGGTCGTCTGATCGGACGCCGTGTTGTCCAGCGTGTAGACGATCTTGCCGTCCCCGTTCAGGTACTTCTGACCGAGGGCCGTCACACCCGCGCCCTCCAGCGTCAGCGTGTCGACGTGCGCGATGTTGTAGCTGTAATACTCGCGCTCGTACCAATCCATCGTTTCCCACTCGAGGTAGGGCGCCTCGGATTCGTCAAAGCAGACGATCATGTCGAACATCTCCGAGTAGGCGTAGTAGGTGCCCTCCTCTGTCATCGCGCTGATCCAGATCTCGTTGTCGTGGTCGATGCCCGCGGTATCGTGATAGGTGAAGGTCAGATGCCACGCGGCGTCGAGGATGCCGTACTCGTCCAGCTCGTCCTCGTCCGGACCCAGCTTGGTCACACCGAGGAAGGCCATGGAGTACAGCTTCTGCATCAGCGTGCTGATGTTGTTGGCGTTCGGCTGGTAGCCGGCCATGTAGTCCGTCGACATCCGGTAGGGGATCGAGGAATACAGCGTGTTCTCACGGCTGGAAATGGATACGAAGCTGAAGCCGGTCACGGTCTGACGGGCCAGCGCGTCCGCCCGCTCGTAGAGCGCGGAGAACGTCTCCTCGTCCATGTCGGACAGCTTATCAAAGCCCGCCACGATGGCGTTGATCTGCTCCTCGGTCAGCGTTTCGGGATGGCGCAGGTCCAGCGCGTCGGCGTCGAGCCCCGCTGCCGCGGCTCCGAGGTACAGGCTGCGGAAGTCGGTGTCGATATGCTCCAGAATGAAGTTGTGCACGTCAAAGTAGGAGTTCATGGACATCGGGTACACGATCATCGGCGTGACCAGCGTCTCCACGGGCTGCAGCACAGCTGCGTCAAGGTTGGTCGAGGACAGGATATAGATCGTCTCGCGGTCCTCGTAGCGTGCGTAGTAGCCCGCGCCGGAGACCGTGGCGTCGCCGATCGTCATCTTGTAGTCGGAGAGTCCCGTGCGGGCGTCCGGCTGCAGCGTGGAAACGACGTACCACGTCGGCTCGTAGTCGTAGGTCACGGGATCGCCGTTCTCGTCCGCGACGTCGGTGCCGTCGTCGTTCTTCTTCGTGCGGACCTCGGGCGCAAGCCCGTATTCGGCCCAGTCGATGGACCCGTCCGCGAGCCGCTCGGGGTTGGCGAGCCGCTGCATCGAGATCGTGTAGCCGCATCCGACCGACAGCTGCGCGAACAGCTCGTCGGACATCAGCGTGCCCTCGTGACCCTCGATGGTGAAGCGGTTGGTGCCCTCCTGACGGATCAGCACGAAGTCACCGTTCTGGTTGTGGATCTCGTAGCGGCTGATGACGCGCGTCATGTCGGTGGTGGAGGACTTGTCGTAGGTCAGCTGCTTGAAGGCCAGCACGCGCTGCGACACGCCCACGACCTCGGTCCCCTCGACGTCCACCACGGCGTAGATCTCATACTCGCCCGTGGCGGGGTCGACGTCCAGCTGGGTGCCCAGCGTGGTGAGGTAGTAGCCGTCGTCGTTGACGTCGCACAAGGGGCCGCTCTTGTGGTAAAGCCCGTAGGCGCCGTCCTTCTTCTTGATGGTGTAGGTCACACCGTCGTAGTCCTCGTAGTGGTAGATGTCGATGATATAGTTGGTGAAAACGAGGCCCGCGATCAGCACGGCGGCGACGATGACAAGCGCCCAGATCGCCTTTTTCTGCGAGGCAAGCGAAGACTTTTTCTTCGCCTTGCCGGTCTCCGGCTTCTGCCAGTAGGCGTACAGCGTCAGCGTGCCCCCGGAAAGGTCGGGCGTGACCGACTCGGCGGTCAGCCGCTCGCCCTGTCCGTCCTGAGCCGTGTACCACCCGCCGAAGACGTATCCCCGGCGTGAGGCGGCAGGCATGGCGCCTATGCGGTCCCCGCAGACGGCGGTGACGGACTTTATGTCCACAGCGCCCTTGCCGGGATCGAATATCAGCTTGATTTCTTTGATTTCCTGCATGGACGGTACCCTCTTACTTATACTTTCTTCTGACGGTGATCACGGTGCCGACGGCGGTGCAGAGGAGCAGCGGGATCAGGGTCAGCCACACGGTCGTGGACACAGCCTTCTTCGCGGTCAGGCCGCTGTACTGCGCGTCGATCTCGTAGACCTTGAAGCCCTTGAGGTCGAGGTGGGCAGGCACGACGGCGCGGCCCATGTACCGCAGGCAGGCGACCAGCACGTCGGTGTTGCCGTAGGTGGCGGAATCGAGCAGCGCGTCGGAGGCCATCTCGGTCGAGCCGCAGACGCACACGAAGGAGCGGTCGTCGGTGGTGATATAGTTGGTCTCCTGCACCGTGCGCTCCTCGGAGGTGATGGTCATGAGGCGGAACAGATTGCGGTCCGTGGCGATCTCGTACTGCTCGCCGAAGACCTCGGCGGAGGCGGTGTTGTAGGACGTGAAGACGTTGCTGAAGATACGGGACACGCCGTTGCGGTAGTAGCTCTCGTAGGAGTAGGCGACGCCGTCGGACGTTTCCTCGGCGGAGACGTACACGGTAGAGTAACCGTCCGCCCGCTTGATCGCGGTGGCGTGGGGGAAGACGACCTTGGCGGGGTAGGAGACGCTTCTCATATCCGCCGTCACGGACGCGCCCATGCCGTCGGTCGCGTACTGACCGATCAGCGTGTAGCCGTCCTTGTCCAGCTTCTGGCTCATGTCTCGGACGGTGTAGTTGTCGGCCTTTCCGGTCTCCTCGTTCTCCACGCGGCTGATGACGGTGCCCCACTCCTCCATGTACTCCTCCAGCACGGGCATGGCGGGCGTTTCGTCGTCCACGAACAGCAGGAAGGAGCAGGCGGTGTCGAGGAAGTCGTCCAGCTTCTGGATCTCGGAGGTGCCGGTCTCGCCCATGTGACCGTAGCCGTAGAAGTCGGTCTGCGGGTCGTAGGTGATGATCAGACGGGTGTTCTCGGGCAGCGGATCCTTCTCGAAGTCGATCTCCTCGACGACGTAGCCGGCCTTGTGGACCAGCTCGCGGAAGGAGGCGATGTCATCGAGCTGCTCACCGTGGTTGGCGGTGAACACGGCCACGGGGGATTCGGCTCTCGTCACCGCGAGGATCGCGGAGGAGAAGTCCAGCTCGCCGTTGTAGGCCCACGGCGCGGAGCTGGTGGCATCGGACTTGAGGAAGAAGTGGTCCAGCGCGTACACGCGGTACTCCGTGCCGAACTCGAAGATGACGTTCGAGGAGTAGATGTTGGTGGACGAGGTGATCTTGTACTTCTGCACGGCGGAGGGATTCTGCTTGACGTTGATGAAGGACACCTCGAAGTAACCGGGGAACTCCTTCTCAAGGTGCAGCGCGGTGTACAGGACGTGGCGGGCATAGTCGTTGTTCCAGACGATGTCGCGCTCGGAGCAGAAGATGATCTTGACGGGGATGGGCTCCAGACCGGCCGCGGCGCGGTCGGCGTTGACGGCGTCCACGGCGGGGATGGTGTAGTCTGCCATGAGGTCGCGGAACTCGTCGGTCAGCGTGTAGAGCGTGAACTCGTTGTCCTTGAAGCGGGGCTGCGTCTCGTCGATCTGCCAGATGTATTTCAGGCCGAGAACGGACACGAGCAGGTTGAGGAGGATGACGCCGACCAGCACGAGACAGGTCACGGCGGTGAAGACGGCTTTTCTTCCGCGGCGGCCCCCGGCGGGAGCGGCCTCGGAGGTTTCAAGAGGAGTATTCATGTTTTGTTCGTTCATGCGTTTTTCCTCCTGATGAGAATGACCAGACCGAGCACGGCGGCCAGCACGGCGGGGATGACGGTCAGGCAGATCGTGATCGTGCGGGCCTCGGCGGTGGTGAGGATGCGGATGCTGTCATCCGAGAAGGGCTGCGACGTCAGGTTCAGGGGCGTATCGTCCTTGCCCATAGCCGCCAGCGCGGACAGGAGCAGCGTTTCGTTGTCGTAGACGCCGGACTGCATGGCCTCCTCGGAGGCGTAGTCCACAGAGGAGCAGACCAGAAGGCTGCCGTTCGTATCCGCGTCCATCGTCAGCGTCATGAGGTTGAAGCCCTCGTCGGTGCGGGCGACGGCACGTCCGCCGGCCCATGCCTGCGCGCCGGGATGCGAGCGGAGCAGGGTGTACAGCGTGCGGCTGCCGCCGGTAAAGGAGGTGCCGTCAGCCTGCCGGGCAAAGCCCTCGGCCACGGAGATGCCGGTCGCGTTGCCCAGCCGGATCGAGCCGGTCACGGGCGCCGTGATCTCGGCGGCGCGGCCCGTCTCGGGCAGCTTGCCGAGCAGGGTGTAGCCGTCAACGGTCAGCGAGTGGGCGGTATCGCGGATGGAGAAGCACTCCTCCACGCCCTCGCTGCCCTTCTTGTGGTCGATGCCGACGCCCCATTCGGTCAGGAGGCCCTCCAGATTGGGGAAGGAGCCTGCCGCGAAGGTGTCCGCGGACACGAAGAGCATGAAGCGGCCGCCGTCAGCCAGATAGCTCCGGATCTTGTCGACCTCGGAGTAGCCGGACACGCTGTCGATGTCGGTGAAGTCCTGCGAGGGGTTGCAGGAGACCAGGAGACCGCAGTCGTCCGGGATGTCGAAGCTCAGCGAATCGAGGTAGTTGACCATATAGCCCGCGTCGGTCGCGGCGTACATGAGGGAGTAGTCCGTCATGGCCTCGCCGTGATTGAGCGTGAAGTACGCCACGGGCAGGTCGGGCGTGACCACGGCCTTCATGGCCACGGTCAGGCGCTTCTCGCCGTTGTAGGCGAGGGGGGTGGAGCTGTCGTCGATGGAGAAGACGAAGAAGTCGCGCAGGGTGCAGACCCGGGACTCTTCGCCGCAGGCGACGACCACCGAGGTGGAGGCGGTCACGCCGTAGGACCGTGCGACGGACGGGCGTTCCCAGATGTTGAGGAACTCCACCGTTACCTTGCCGGGGTAATGCTCCTCCAGTTCGCGGGCGGTATTGAGGATAAACCGCTGGGTCGCGTCGGACTCGATCCCGCTCTGCTCGTCGCAGAAGATCAGGCGGATCGGGGTGTCGTCGGACACCTTGTCCATGACGTATTCATCCAGATACCCGTAGCAGGTATCGGTCACGGGGTACAGAAGGGTGGGATTCATGTTGACGAACCAGCCGTACCGCATGGCGAGTCTCGTGACGATGCCGTTGAGCAGGATCACCGAGGCCGCGACGAGGATCGTCAGCGCCACCGAAACGCTGCCGTGACGCAGCGCCTTCCGGGAAGCGTGTTGTGCCATATATTTTTGCGTCCTTTCTCTTGTCGGTTGAGCCTCGGCTTATCCCCAGCGTCTCTTCTCGTAGACCCGGATGGTGAGGAACAGGAATACGAACGCGAGCGAGACGTAGTAGAGGATGGCGGCAAAATCGAACAGACCGTTCTGGAAATTGCCGAAGCGGCTGTATACGCTGATCCACGAAAGGGCGGTGCGGATCCAGACGACGTTGATGAAGGAGGTCAGGAAGCCGATGCCCACCATGGTGCCGATGACGGCGATGGTGATGATGGCGGCGGCCAGCTGGTTCTCGGTCAGGGCGGAGATGAAGGTGCCGATGGCGATGAAGGCGGCGCCGATGAGGAGTGTGGCGATGAGGCAGCCGATCAGCTCACTCGTGACGGGGCCGATGTGCTTGACGACGTACTCCTGACTGCCGCGCTCGGCGTCGGCGATGACGTAGAGCGGGATGAAGTTGAGGCAGGACAGGAGCAGCGTGGAGGCGTACAGCGTCAGGGCGGCGAAGAACTTGCCCAGCACCATGCCGGTCAGCGTGACGGGCGCGGTCAGGAGCAGCTGCTCCGTGCGGAGCTTACGCTCCTCGGCGAACAGGCGCATGGTCAGGATCGGGATGAGGATGATCAGAGCGATCATCATGTACAGGAAGTAGGCCGTGGTGTCGTAGGTGCCGGCGACCAGCGTGGAGAGGCAGCACAAAAGGGCAGCCAGCGCGAGGAACACACCGACATACACGTAGCCGACGGGATTGATGAAGTAGGAGCGCAGCTCCTTCTTATAAATTGCAAACATGATTCCTTCTGCCTTTCTTTGGAGTGGTGGTTACTCGTTGTCCTGCGGGAGCCCGAGGGCGGAGGCTTCCTCGCGCCGGCGGTCGGCGTCGGCGACGAGGTCGTTTGCGACCTGCGTCTCCAACGCGTTGCGGGCCTTCTTCGCGGTCCTGCGCGTGTAGCGCGTGGGCGTGCTTTCCTCGTCGGACTTGTTGACGACCGTGATGAAGATGTCCTCAAGGGACAGGCCGAGGGACTCGAGTCCGATCAGCGCCCATCCGCGCTCCGCCAGCGTGAAGAACAGCTTCTTGCGGATATCGACGCCGGGAGCGGCCTCGATCATGTAGGTGACGGCGTCGCCGTCGCGCTCGGCCAGCGCCTCGACGTAGCTGATGCCCGTCATGTTCTTGAGCACGGGCAGGACCTGCGCCTGCTGACCGCAGATCTTGGCGTTGAAGCGGCGGTTGTCCTTGATGACCGTCGTGATGTTCTCGGTCTTCTCGTCCGCGACGATGCGGCCCTTGTTGATGATGACGATGCGGTCACAGACGGCCTGCACCTCCTGCAGGATGTGGGTGGACAGGATGACGGTGTGGTCCTTGCCGAGGCCGCGGATCAGATTGCGGATCTCGATGATCTGCTTGGGGTCGAGGCCGACCGTCGGCTCGTCGAAGATGATGACCTTGGGGTTGCCGATCAGAGCGCCCGCGATGCCGACGCGCTGGCGGTAGCCCTTGGACAGGTTGCGGATGACTCGTCCGCGGACGTCGCCGATGCGGACGACCTCGCAGATCTCACCGAGATGCTGCTCCTTGGGGAGCGGGCATTTCTTGAGATCGTAGTGGAAGCCGAGGTACTCGTCGACGGTCATGTCAAGGTACAGGGGCGGCTGCTCGGGGAGGTAGCCGATGAGCTTCTTGGCGCCGAGCGGGTCGGCCAGCACGTCGATGCCGTCGACGGACACGCGTCCGGCGGTGGAGGACAGGTAGCCGGTCAGGATATTCATGGTGGTGGACTTACCGGCGCCGTTGGGGCCGAGGAAGCCGACGATCTCGCCTTCTCCGATCTCAAGGCTGATGTCGTCGACGGCGCAGTTGGTGCCGTAGTTCTTGACCAGATGTTCGATTTTGATCATGGAAATTGATTTCCTTTCATTAAGTTCGGTATCGGGTTACGGAGCATACTGCTCCGAGCATAAACATACATCTTATAGTATAACACAACATTGTAACCATATTGTGAACGCGCGGGATTTTCCTGCAAATATGTTTGTTTTTTCGGTGAATTTTTGTTCACGGACGAGGTGCGGGAGCCGGTGTGCGGGTTCCGGCGCGATTATTCGGGCCGACGTCTTGACAGCGCCCTGTGAGCGTGCTATAATGGCAGTGGGTATACATATCAAAGCAACCGGAGGTTGATTATGAGCATCATATACGACAACGACATCATGCGGCCCGAGCTGTACGATTACGACGTGTTCCCCCTGTGCTTCCTGACCGGGGAGGGCCGCACCGTCACGATCAGGCCGCTCGGCATCCACCGCCGCTTCGAGCCCGGGCACGAGTACGTGCTGACGGTGCTTGACGCCTGCCGGGCCGAGGACGGCCGCTTCCCCGGTACGGGGAACGGTCAGACCGTCCGCGCCGTCCCCGACGAGGACGGCTGTCTGCGGGTCTCTGCCGACTTCCCGGCCGAGGGGATGTATTTCATCTTTCTGCATCACGAGGCCGGCGGCGGCCGCATGGCGCAGTTCCGCGTCTACGCGCTGGCGCATGACATGGCCGGACGCATCCCGCTGCGCGGCGATCTCCACCTGCATTCCTGCCGGTCCGACGGCAGGGAAGACCCGGCGGTGGTCGTGTCCCATTACCGCGCTCACGGGTACGATTTCACGGTCTTGTCCGATCACGAGCGGTACTACCCGTCGCTGGAGGCGCGCCGCCGCATGGGCATCAACGAGAACGACGAGAGCGAGCTGACCGATATGCTGATCGTTCCGGGCGAGGAGGTGCATCTGCCGCTCAACGACGTCCATTTCGTCAACTTCGGCGGGGAATTCTCGATCAACGCGCTGCTGACGCCCAACCGCAACACCGAGGGCGGTGAAGGCAGGGAGGTCCGCAGCCTGCACGGGGACTGCCCCGACACGATGACGCGCGACGAGTTCATTGCCATGATCCGCGAGCGGGCCAAGTCCGTGCCGCGCGAGATCGAGTCCGAGCGGCTCTCCTACGCCGTGCTGGAATGGACGAACGAGCAGATGAAGGCCAACAAGGGTCTCGGCATTTTCCCGCACCCGTATTGGCTGTGCAGCACGATGCAGCTTTCCGACGACTACACGCGCTTCATCTACGAGCATCGGCCGTTCGACGCCTTTGAGGTGCTGGGCGGTGAAAACTACTATCAGCACAACGGTTTCCAGACCTCGCTGTACTACGAGATGAAGGCGAAGGGGTACGACTATCCCGTCGTCGGCAGCACGGACAGCCACGGCTCCACGCGCATGAACCGCAACGCGCTGATCTGCTCGACGATCGTCTTTGCGCCGTCGAACACGACCCGCGCGCTGGTGGACAGCATCAAGAGCTACTACTCGGTCGCCGTGGACACGATCAGCCCGGAGTACCGGCTCGTCGGCGACACGCGCTGGGTGCGCTTCGGCAGCTTCCTCATGGAGAATTGGTACCCGCTGCACGACAAGGTCTGCGAGGCCGAGGGGCTGTATCTCAAGCGGTACATGACGGGCGACGACCGCGCCGAGGCCGTGCTCAAGGCCATGAAGGGCCAGATTCCGGCTATGTTCCGCAAGTATTTTGCGGTGTGATCCGGCGGGGCGTATAAAAGTTCTTCATAAATGGCGTTTGTCCCGGCGTTCCCGCGGGGAAGGGGTAGGGGAACCATCTCAAACGCCGAAGTTTCCCCCGCCCCCCCGGAACGAAACGCCGGGATAGATAAACACCGGAAATTATGATGAACAAACAGGGGCTGCTGCGTAAAGCAACAGCCCCTGTGCTGTTTATTCGACCTCGACCGTCACGGTGATCGTCGAGACGTTGCCCGTCAGGTCGGTGCAGGTCACCGTCAGCGTGTGTGTGCCGGCGGTCAGATGGCCGAAGACGTCGATCGCGCCCTCGGACCACTCGTTGACGGTCGTCACCGCGTCGGTGTTGTCCGTCGCGGGAATGACGAGAGAGTCCACACGGGTGCCCGCGTAGGTCTTGATCTTCACGGCGCGGAACGCGATCTTCGGCGCCTCGGTGTCCGCCGGACCGACGTGGACGGTCAGTTTGATCTCGGACTTGTTCCCGAAGCTGTCGTATGAGCAGACCGCGCAGACGTGGTCGCCCTCCTTCGGCAGCCCGTCGGCGTCCAGCGCGCCCTCGTCCCACTCGTAGGTGATCGGCATGGCGGTTTTCTCGTACTCGTCGTAGGCCGTCGCGTCCACGCGGAGCGGCTTGCCGG
The DNA here is from genome assembly GCA_024404505.1 of Clostridia bacterium. Classification (GTDB taxonomy): domain Bacteria; phylum Bacillota; class Clostridia; order Oscillospirales; family CAG-272; genus CAMEON01. Next base: position 3,958 of record JAKSPU010000014.1, on the reverse strand, counting down.
CGGTCCAGTTGATCTCGGTCGGGCCGTCGTAGGTCAGCACGGGCGGCACGTCGTCGCCGGGGATCAGCTCGACCTCGATGGCGTCGATGTACACCGTGTTGTCCCGTCCGGTCCCGTCAAGGAACCGCACGCCGAAGCCGAACAGGCCGAGCGTGCCGTCGTCGTTGCACATCTTCTTGAGCTGGGTCATATCATCCAGCACGACGTCGTCCCACGTGTCCGGGCTCTTGGCGACGTAGCGCATCGTCCAGCCGTGACCGCCGTCCACGGTCGCGCGGACCTCCTTGGTGTTGGCGGGATAGTATACGCGGAAGTGCAGGGCCTTGACGGAAGTGAGCAGGATATGCAGATCGGTGAAGTCCACGGTGAAGCCCAGCTCGGGACCGCCGTTGAGTACCATCACATAGCCCGTGTAGCCCTCCGGGAGGTCGATCATCTCCGCCTCGAAATCGGTGTAGATGTTCATGGTGTTGAACTTGTAGGGCGCGATGCCCTGTGCGTGCGGGGCGTAGCAGAACTCCTCCCAGCCGGGGCAGCGCTCGTCCATGCTCTCGGGGTCGACCTGCGCCTCGGACGAGGCGGCGAAGGTCAGACCGCAGGCGGTCAGGCAGACGCACAGCAGGAGGCAGATGAGCTTTTTGAAAGTCTTTTTCATATCCGTGTACCCCCTTTCCTTACTTCTTCACTTCTTCGAGCATGATGGAGCGGATCGCGCACAGCTCCTCCTCCGTCATGCCGATGCTCGTCAGATAGGTCATCACGGATTCCTGAACAGCCGACGTTCCGGTCTTGTTTTTCAGCTGAGAGATCATACCGCCGACCTGCTGGCTGACCATGGCGGAGGGCTTGGTCTCGTCCGTGTAGCCCGCGTAGTCGGAGAAGAACGTGACCTCGTAGTCCATGTAGATGTCGTCCATGTCCATGCCGAGGATGCACTCGAGGAAGAACGCCAGCGTACCGGTGCGGTCGCGTCCGAGCGAGCAGTGGAAGTAGACGGGATAGTTGTCGGGATCGGTGAACACGCGCAGCTCTCCGAGCAGCGCGGCCTGATATTCAGCGTCCACCGCGTGGGAGTACCACGGCCCGCTGAACGAGTAGAAGTTGATAGTATCGGACAGCGACGAGGTCTTGAAGCCGGCGTCACGGACGTCCAGCTCGGTGGCGATGCCTATGGTGTACAGCATATCCCGGCGGCCCTGCTCGGTGATCCCCTCAAGCTGGGCGCCGCGGTAGATCATGCCCTGCTTGACGCGGTACTCGCCGTCTGCCGTGATCTTGCCACCGATGTCGCGGATGTTGGAGACGCCGTCCACCGCTACGGTGCGGGGCGCGTACAGCGTCGAGAAGCGGCTGACCTCCGTCGACACGATCTCGCCGGGCTCGCCGGGACGATCCGGGTCCTCGAGCGTCGCTTCCACGCGCCAGTAGTAGTTCGTGCCGGCGTACAGCCAATTCAGAAACAGCGAGTCGGATACGGTCAGGTAGACGTCAGCGTGCGTGAAAGAGGGGTTGTCCGCGAGGAACACGTGGTAGTAGAGGGGATCGCCCTGGCAGGCCCACGACAGCGTGACGCCCACGGGCTCGCATTTCTCGGTCTTGTCCCACAGCTTGTCCACGCGGCCCTTGCGGTAGCCCGAGACCCACTTGGTCATCTCGTCGGTCAGGAGGGAAACGGTCTCGCCGTCGGCAGGGGCGGCACAGGCAAGGAAGGGCAGCTCCGGCTCGGTCGCGGCTTCGGTTTCCGGCTCCGTATCGGACGCGGCAGGCGCCTCCGTGCCGGGCAGGGTCTCGGACGCGGCGGGAGCGTTTGTGTCAGACGGGTCGACGGGCTCCGGCCCGTCCTTGCAGGATGCGAGCAGCACGGCGCACAGGATCAGGACGATCCCCGCCAGAAGCGCGGTCAGATAACGCTTTTTCATAACAGACAAGCTCCTTTTCGGGGGGTTAATAGTAGTAGTTGGTGCCGATCTCCTTCATGGAGGGCAGGGCCTTCCAGACCTCGGCGTTGACCTCGATCTTTTCCACGTAGGGCGCGCACTTGGCGGCGAACAGCTGCTCGATGACGCGTGCGGGGAGATCCTCGAACCAATCGGCGTATGCGGAATTGACAGCGGCGTCGGAGGGCATCGCGTACTTCATGATCACGTGGTACCCGTACTCCGTGGAAAGCACCCGCGCGTCCCCGGCCTGCATATCCGCGAGCGCGTCGGCGATGTCGTTGAGCGCCTGACCGCTGTTGGAGCCGTCGGTGTAGAGGAAGCAGTACCCGGTGTCGGCGATGACGGAATCGTCGCCCGACGCCGCGAACTCGTTCAGCAGCGCCTCGAACGCGGCGGGACCGCCCGTCACGGCCTTGGTGAGTACCTCCTCGGCGGCGTCCTTGTGCGCGGCGATCTCGGCGGAGGACAGCGGCTTCGTCTGGATGCTGCCGTCGGCGGCGTAGGCGAAGGCGCGGACGCCGTTCGCGGTATCGTAGGCGATGCGGCCCGTCGACGTGAAGTAGACGGTGTCCCCGTTCTTGTCCACGATGGCTCTGCCGAACTCGTCCGTGCGGACGATGCCGTTGATCTCATCGTAGGCGATGTTGCTGACCTGACCGTTGTTTTCGCCGGGCAGGTAGTAGATATCGTCGCCGTTGAGATCCTTCTCGTAGACGTAGGCGTAGGAGCGGAGCATCAGCTGGCGGAAGCAGACGGCGTTGGCCTCCGCGTACTCCTGCTTCACGTTGTCGCCGATCTTGGAGCCGTTTACTCCGTACAGATGCTCGATGAGAGCGGCGTACTTGGCTTCGATCATATACAGCGCCCGCAGGATGTCCGCGTTGGCGCCGAACTCGGCGAGCTTGGCGTTGAGCGCGTTCTCGCTGCCGGCGTCCTCGATCATCTGGTCGATCTCGTCGTCGATCGCCTTCACCGTGTCGTCGGGCAGGGCCAGCTTCTCCTCGTCGAACATGACGGCGGCGGCGAGATTGGTCTTGGCGTCCGTCAGGATGATCTGCCGGATGTAGTCGTCGTACAGCGTGCCGTCGGAGAGCGCGATCGTATCCCAGAGGTCGGAAGAGGAGACGTTGTAGCCCTGCGCGGCAAAGTTGCCCTTGACGCGGGACATCAGCAGGCGGAACATATTCTCGGTGAGCGTCTGATCCTCAAGGGTGAGCAGCGGCTCGCCCAGCTTGGAGGACGCACAGCCGCCGAGCGGCAGGACGAGGGCGGCGGCCAGCAGGAGGCAGACCGCGGCGGCCATATACTTGAATGCAGATTTCATGTTTGAAAAATCCTTTCTTGCGGACACGGTATCCGGAACGGGTCATTACGGACATTATACCACAAAAAGTGCGGCCCGTCTACCCCTCGGCACGCTTGAATCCGATATATTTTTCAAATAATTCCTGAATGAGCTTTATCGCGTCGTCCCCCTGCCGGAGCTGGAGGCGGACCGTCATCTCCGCGCCCATGACGACGCGCAGGCGGCCCCGGTACAGGTCGGCGAGGTCGGACCAGATATCAAGGTCGAATTTTTCCTGTCTGAAGGTCACGGTGTTTCCGTCCTGCCGGATGGATCCTATCCCGCAGACCATGCCCTGCGCGCGGATCAGCGCGATGCCGAGCAGGTTGAGGGCCGGGGCCGGGAGGTCGCCGTAGCGGTCGCCCAGCTCGTCGGTCATGTCCTCGACGTCCTCCTTCGTGCGGATCAGCGCGATGCGCTTGTAGAGCGCCATGCGCTGGGCCGGGTAGCGGACGTAATTCTCCGGCAGGAACGCCGACTGATTGAGAGAAACGGTGCATTCCGGCTCTTCGGCGGGCTTTTCGCCCTTCTCCTCAAGGACGGCCATGTTCAGCAGCTTGATATAGAGGTCGTAGCCGACGGCCTCCATGTGTCCGTGCTGCTCGGCACCGAGCAGGTTGCCGCAGCCGCGGATCTCCATGTCGCGCAGCGCGATGCGGTAGCCCGCGCCGAA
>JAKSPU010000139.1 GCA_024404505.1 Clostridia bacterium | reverse complement strand
CCAGCACGACGTTCTCGGCGAAGTACAGCACCTGCTCGAGGGCCCTGGGGGACATATCCAGCACGAGAGCCATGCGGGAAGGGATAGACTTGAAATACCAGATATGGGACACGGGGGAAGCCAGCTCGATGTGGCCCATGCGCTCACGTCTGACCTTCTTGGTGGTGACGTCGACGCCGCACTTCTCGCACTTGATGACTTCCTTACTGTGGGAATTCTTGTACTTGCCGCACATACAAGCGCCGTCCTTGGTCGGGCCGAAGATGCGCTCGCAGAACAGGCCGCCGATTTCGGGCTTCAGCGTGCGGTAGTTGATGGTCTCGGGCTTGGTGACCTCGCCGTAGGACCACTCCCGGATCATGTCCGGGGAGGCAAGACCGATTTTGATGGAAGAAATTTCGTTATGCTCCACAGCTATTCTCCATTCATTCTATATTTTTGTCCGAACCGTTCCGCTTATGCGGGGAACGGTCGGACGGATACGGGCTGCCGTGCGGCAGGTCAGTTGTCGGAATCGAAGCCGTCGTCGGCATCGGACTCGGCGCCGTAGTCGGCGTTCTCGTCGTACTCCTCGTCGGGGTCGCTGTCGCTGTGATCAATCAGCATACTGTCGGTGAGGTCATCGGGGGCCACGTAGGTGCCGGTGGCGCGCTCCACGTCGTCATCCTCCATCGTGCGCGGCACGCGGCGGCGGTACGTGGGCTGGTCGTCCTCCTGGCAAAGCGTGGAGAGGTCGACCTCCTCGCCGTCCTTGTTCAGCACGCGGATGTCGAGGGCGAGAGCCTGCAGCTCCTTGACCATGACCTTGAAGGACTCGGGCACGCCGGGCGTCGGGATATTCTGGCCCTTGATGATGGCCTCGTAGGCCTTGCGGCGGCCCACGATATCGTCGGACTTGACGGTAAGAATCTCCTGCAGCGTGTAGGCGGCGCCGTATGCCTCGAGTGCCCAGACCTCCATCTCGCCGAAGCGCTGGCCGCCGAACTGGGCCTTACCGCCGAGAGGCTGCTGCGTGACGAGGGAGTACGGGCCGTTGGAACGGGCGTGAATCTTATCATCGACCAGATGATGGAGCTTGAGGTAGTACATGATACCCACGGTGACGGGGTTATCGAAGGGCTCGCCGGTACGGCCGTCGTACAGGATGGTCTTACCGTCGAAGAGACGGAGCGTATCAGCCTGACGGAGGGACTCGATATAGGCGGGATCGGAGCGCTGCTCGGGCGTGAGGAGACGGAACACGGGCTTGCCGTCCTCGTCGAGGAGCTTGTTGCCGTTCTCGTCCTTCATCATCTCGTAGAGGTCCTTGCCCTCGGGGTTCTCACCTGCGAACAGCGGGCGGTTGTAGCCGGCCATCTGCAGGCACTCGGAAATGTCCTTCTCGTTGGCGCCGTCGAACACGGGGGTCATAATCTTCCAGCCGAGCTTACGGGACGCGATGCCGAGGTGGACCTCCAGCACCTGACCGATGTTCATACGGGAAGGCACGCCCAGCGGGTTCAGCACGATATCAAGCGGCGTGCCGTCGGGCAGGAAGGGCATATCCTCGGGCGGGAGGATGCGGGAAACGACACCCTTGTTGCCGTGACGGCCGGCCATCTTATCGCCGACGGAGATCTTTCTCTTCTGGGCGATGTAGACCTTGACGACCTTGTTCACGGAAGCGGGCAGATCGTCGCCCTGCTCGCGGGAGAAGACGCGGACGTCCACGACCACGCCGGATTCGCCGTGAGGCAGACGCAGGGAGGTATCGCGGACCTCTCTTGCCTTTTCACCGAAGATGGCGCGGAGCAGTCTTTCCTCGGCGGTCAGCTCGGTCTCGCCCTTGGGCGTGATCTTACCGACCAGGATATCACCGGCTCTGACCTCGGTACCCTTCTTGACGATACCGTCGGCGTTCAGATCCTTCAGCACGTCGTCACCGACGTTGGGGATCTCGCGGGTGATCTCCTCCGGGCCCAGCTTGGTGTCGCGGGCCTCGTGAGAGTATTCCTCGATGTGGAGGGAGGTATAAACGTCATCGCGGACCAGACGTTCGTTCAGCAGGACGGCGTCCTCGTAGTTATAGCCTTCCCACGTCATGAAGCCGATAAGGGCGTTCTTGCCGAGGGAAACCTCGCCCTTGGAGGTAGCGGGGCCATCGGCGATGACCTGACCTGCCTTGATCTGCTGGTCGCGGCGGACGATGGGACGCTGGTTGAAGCAGGTGCCCTGGTTGGTGCGCTTGAACTTGCGCAGCGTGTAGGTATCCTTCTGACCGTCGTCGGTGACGATGGTGATCTTGTCGGCCTCCACGCGCTCGACGCGGCCCGCGCGTCTGGCCACGACCACGACGCCGGAGTCCACGGCAGCCTTGTACTCCATACCGGTACCGACGATGGGTGCGTCGGTGACCATGAGCGGCACGGCCTGCTTCTGCATATTCGCGCCCATCAGGGCACGGGTGTTATCGTCGTTCTCGAGGAAGGGGATCATAGCCGTTGCGACGGACACGACCATCTTCGGGGAGACGTCCATGAGGTCGACCTTGGAAGCGTCGAACGTACCGATCTCGGTGCGCTCGCGGGCGGTGACCTTCTTGTTGAGGAAGTGACCGGTCTCATCGAGCGGCTCGTTGGCCTGCGCGACGATATAGTTGTCCTCGACGTCGGCGGTCATGTAGACCACCTCGTCGGTGACGTACTGATCGATCAGCTTGCCGTTGTCATCGTAGACGTGCTTGACCTTGCGGTAGGGCGCCTCGATGAAGCCGTAATCGGAGATGTGCGCGTAGGTAGTGAGGTAGGAGATAAGACCGATGTTGGGACCTTCGGGGGTCTCGATGGGGCACATACGGCCGTACTGCGTGTAGTGCACGTCTCGGACGTCGAAGGAAGCGCGGTCACGGGACAGACCGCCGGGGCCGAGTGCGGACAGACGGCGGCGGTGGGTCAGCTCGGCCAGCGGGTTGTTCTGGTCCGCGAACTGGGACAGCTGGGAGGAGCCGAAGAACTCGCGGATGGCGGTGACGACGGGGCGGATGTTGATAAGCGCCTGGGGGGTCAGCTTATCGTTGTCCTGCGTGGTCATGCGCTCCTTGATGATCTTCTCCATGCGGACGAAGCCGATGCGGAACTGGTTCTGCAGCTGCTCGCCGACGGAACGGATGCGGCGGTTTCCGAGATGGTCGATGTCATCGACGGAGCCGACGTCGTGGGTCAGGTTCAGCATATAGCTGATGGAGGCGAAAATATCGTCCTTGGTGATGTGCTTGGGAACGAGGCGGGACTCACCGGAGGTAAGGTCGAGCTTGACGCGGCGCTTCAGCTCGTCGAGGTCGCCGCCGCACTCCTCCATCATCTGCTGCAGGACGGCGGTGCGGACCTTCTCCTTGACGCCGCAGTCGTGCAGGTCGATACCGATGATGTACTCGGGCTCCAGCGTATTGTTGGACAGCACGCGGACGGCTGCGCCGTCCTCGGCGGTGACGTCCATCCCGATGACGCCTGCCTGCTCGATGGTGCGGGCAAGGTCGGTCGTGATGAAGGTGCCTGCCTCGCAGACCACCTCGCCGGTCAGCGGGCTGACGACGTCGGCGGCGGCAGTGTGCCCTGCGATACGGGCGGAGATCGCCATCTTCTTATCGAACTTATAACGACCGACGGGTGCGATGTCGTACCGCTTGGGGTCGAAGAAGTAGTTGTTCAGCAGGATCTCGGCGGACTCCACCAGCGGAGGCTCACCGGGACGCAGCTTCTTGTAGATTTCCTTGAGGGCCTCGACGTTGGGCGTGGTGTGGTTGGCGGAGGCCAGATTCTCACACTCATCCTTCTCGAAGGTGATCTTGAGGCGGTCCTCCTCGCCCAGCAGACGATAAACGTCCTCGCGGGCATTGAGGTCCGCGGTCTCCTTGTCGACACCCAGCGCGCCGAGGGCGCGGATGAACATGGTAATCGGGACCTTGCGGGTCTTATCAATGCGGACGAACATCACGCCGTTGATGTCGGTCTCATACTCCAGCCATGCGCCGCGGTAGGGGATGATCTGCGCGGAATACAGCTTCTTACCGGTCTTGTCGATCTCGGAGGCATAGTACATACCGGGAGAACGAACGATCTGGGAGACGATGACACGCTCGGCGCCGTTGATGACGAAGGTGCCGGTCTCGGTCATCAGGGGGAATTCGCCCATGAAGATGTCGGCGTCGTGAACCTCGCCGGTCTGCTTGTTGGTCAGACGGACGCGGACCTTGAGGGAGGCGGCATAGTTGACGTCCCGCTCCTTGCACTCCTCGACAGGGTAGTTGGGCTTGTCGCTGAGGGTGTAGGAGATAAACTCAATCTGCAGGTTGCCGGAGAAATCCGTGATGGGGGAGACCTCGTGCAGGACCTCGGTCAGGCCCTCCTCGAGGAACCACTTGTAGGAACGGGTCTGCACCTCGAGCAGGTCGGGCAGCTCCAGATTGAAACGGGTGCGGGAGAAGGATCGTCTGGTGTTCTCGCCGAGCTTCTGGTCGTTGAGATGGATCATTTACACAATCACTCCATTCTTTCGTAGTCGGTTAGCGGAAATTGCGGACGGGGCGCGGTGGCAAAGAGACGAACCGGAGCGGGACAGCGCATCCGACCGCCGCGGCTTTGCCGCCGCCGGTGTTCGCATACGGGAGGAAGACGGTCACGGCCGAATGCTCCTCGCGGCGGAAAAGCCGCGGACACTTCAAATGTCGGGGAGACATCGCGGGATGCCGGTACGCACGCCTTCGTCAATATGCACAAGAACCGACGGGCCGCCAACCCCGCGCATATACCATCCGGCATACCTTCCCGCAGGGTTAGCGATTATAATGCAGTTTGATAGTATATCACAAACTGCGCGAAATGTCAAGGGATTCCGCGTAAATTTCCGATAATATTTTCGGGATTTCTTTGGGCATTGTGCATACGACGGACAAAGGGGCGGTTTTCCGCGTGAGAGAAAAACGAAAAAGGCACTTGACAAACGCGGATAACTGTGATACAATGATTTGGTTATATTGGGGTGTAGCCAAGCGGTTAAGGCACGGGACTTTGACTCCCGCATCCGCCGGTTCGATTCCGACCACCCCAGCCAAAAATCTCCTCGGACGATGTTCGGGGAGATTTTTACTTTTTCACTCTTCACTCTTCACTTTTCACTAAATCCGTCCGAGGAGATTTTTGGCAAAGTTATAAGTAATAGTGAATAGTGAAGAAGTAAGGTAGCTTTTCGCCGCGATTTTATCGCTTGCGAAAAGCATTTTTATTATAAAGTTTTTCGAAATTTTGTAGATGCATTTCGGGCATTTTCGATCTGTAGACAGATTCGAACCAGCGAAGCGGTTGAAATGTTTACAAAATTGTGGTATAATAGATGTAAATCTGTTCAAGGAGGATTTAAATGAAAATAATTGAAACATTAGATTGGATTCTTGATAAGAATGATAAACGGATCAATGGAGAAGAAGAATATCTTTTAAATATAGAATTTGTTCATTCCCTTGGCTTAAAGTGCGACTGCGTTGGCTGGAGCACATTGGATCTGCAGAATCCTCGAACGGATGAAATTTTGTCTGCCATCGATTCTTTCTGCAAGAAAAACGAATGGAAAGCCAGAGGCATCTACACAAGAAAATATGCAGATTATTCGAGCGATTGGTATGAATTGGTTCCTACCACATTCAAGGATAATACCCTGTGCGATTATGATGACGAATATGAGAGCGAGCGAGGCGAAAAAGTCAGAGTATTCAACCTCCGCGCCTACCACGAACTTCGTTCTTCGCCGAAGTGGTGGTATGAATCCATTCTTGTTCCGGAGCGTTTTAGAGATGCTTGTGTTCGCCATGGTATTACCGACGTTGATTTTTGTTGGGCAAAAGATAAAGGGAAATATCAGGCAGAGCAATATTTTCATTTGTATTCCAACAAACAAGTGCCGACGATTGCGGAAGGCAGAAATTTGAAAATCGAAGACAGAGAAAAGATCGATGCATTGGGTGGTTATCTTCCCAAAATCGCAGATATTTTTTACAATTTGCAATTAATCAATTTACAAGATTGCTATATTGAGACTGACATACCAAGCAGCAGTATCGCTCTTGCATATTGCCCCAAAACCTTTACCTATTGCGGACGGAACAAATTCTTGATTAGTAAGGAATTTGCTCAAACATTGCTTCAAGAAAAAGCGATATCGGAAAGCGACTTGACTCCTGCTATGGTTGTAAAGGAATTGCCGGACGGATATTCGTTAACTCACACGGTTATGCCGGATAGGCCAATAGCAAGTTGTTTGCAAAAAAGCATAGCGGAATATGAAAAGTTGAAAAATACAGAGCGCCCTTTGCGCATGATTTCGGAAAAGGACGCCTTGAAGCTTTTAAGGCTCGCCAAAAAAGAGAGAAAAGAATATTTCAAAAAAGCGTTTCCAAAAGCCAAATCTGACGATATTGCAAAAACCAACTATGCACCCGTTTTACCGTATTACTTAATTGCAAATGGCGGTTATCTTTCTGATGAATATGAGCTTATGCCTTATGATATTGCCACAGAAGAAAACAAATTGTTTGCGCAAGAATTGCTCACCGA
>JAKSPU010000138.1 GCA_024404505.1 Clostridia bacterium | reverse complement strand
ATAAGACCCATTTCGAGTTGGTCGACGATCAGATTGACCGTTTCGACTATATCGACAAGACGGGCATGCCACGTCCCATAGCGGCCAGCGTGGCCACTACGAGAAATGACAACGGTGTCCCGGAGGGCAAGCTCGCCGTCCGGGGTGACGAACAGGGTGCCGGCTGTGTACGGTGCGGAAATAAGCGGAGACGGGACGATCTTGTCATGCAGCTGCGGCGTCAGGCTGTGCGCGACGTACAGACGGCCGTTATCCATGTACAGCGCATAGCAGCATCCCGTATCGTCGGAGAGGATATACTGCTTTTCCGTCACGGCGTCATAAATCATGATGCTCACGGGCAGTCTGACGTTCTCATCATACAGCAGTCCGGTGACACACAGCTCCGGCACACCGTCACCCGTCAGATCGCAGAAATACGCGTTCTGCGGCGATAACACACTCCACACAGTGACGGTTTGCCCGTCCCGTTCCACGCCGATCCAGCCGAGATAAGCGTGCAGCGAAGACGCGGTCTCGATCCCCGGATGCAGCTTGACCGTTATCCCTTCCATGCCCGGCCACCCGATGCTCTCGGGTGCGAAGTGGGTCGGAAAGCCGTCCGTATCGGTGAGATCACCGTATTTCTTCCACTCCATGATCCCGGACCAGCCGGCCGGCTCCGTGCCGGGGTCCAGCCTCAGCGTGAAGGACTGTCCGCCGGTCTTGAAGTTGAGATACCACGGACGGTCGTCCTGCGCGGGCAGATCAAAGTCGAACGTCACCTCTTTCCACTCGAAGGGCTTGAGGAAGACCGTCTTCCACCCGTACGCGGGAGCCGTCTCGGGGAGCGAGGGTGTGTCCATGATCACGGTCGCGGTCGCGTTCCGCTCGTCGGCCGGCCACAGCCGCAACGTCACGCTGCCGCGGACGGCGCCGTCGTCGTGATACTCCGCCGTGACGTCCTTCAGGTCGAACAGATACGGCACGCGGACGTATTCGGTCTCTATGTCGGGATAAACCACGTCCGGCATACTGTCCGGGAGGGTGTACAGGTACGTGCCGTACATACCCATGCCGTTTTCCTGATACAGTTGCCGCTCGCCGATGCGGTAGGAATACAGCGAGTTATAGCTGCCGTACAGAAGCTCTCTTATCAGCTGACAGCCCTCCTCGGTCAGCCGGAAGGTGTCTCCCGTGCCGTACATGGAGCCGGTGTGGACAAGGTACGCGTCATCCCCGACAAACTCGGCGCGCCAGAACTCACCGTCGAGATCCAGCCAGATCGTCTGATACAGTTCCCACGGGTCCTTCCCGATGTGCTTGAGGTCCGGATGACGCGGCTTGGAAACGGGCTTGAGGTTTTTCTCATCATGGACGAATGCGCGGAACGCCGTCGGATCGGCGACGATCGTGTTGAGGCCGTCCGTGTACGCGCCGGACGTGATGTTCTTCAGTTCGTCCTCGGGCGGCGTATCCAGCAGCCATTGATAATAGGTGATCAGCAGGAACTCGCTGTGTGGGTCTGTCCGGTCACCCGGACCGACCGGCTGCCGCCCGGCGGCACGTCCCGCCAGCACGATGCCGGTCACGACGCCGAACGCCACGACCAGCGACACGGCGACGGCGAACGCGGGCGACGAGAACAGCCGCTGCCGCGCCTCACGCCGCTCCTGCTTCTTCTGCGCCTTGACGGCAGCAGGATCCTCCAGGCGCGCCTCGTCCAGCAGGTCGTCCGGCAGACCGTTTATTTTTTCAAACGCGATGATCCCCTTCATACGGTGTACCCCCTCTCCGTCAGGTAAGCCCGCAGCCGCTCACGCGTGCGCCGCAGGCGCAGGTTGACCGCGTTGACCGTCAGTCCGTAAGCGCGGCCCAGCTCGTCCAACGAGTGCGCGTACCAATACCGCCCGACGAACAGCTTGCGGTCCAGCTCGCTCTGTGCGCGGAGGAAGCCGGTCACAAGGTCGGTCAGCAGACCGGCGTCGGTGTCATCCGGGCAGGGGATGCTGTCCCCCAGCTCGTCCAACGCGACCGTCAGGTCGCGGCTGCGGCGCAGCCGGGTATCCGTCCGCAGCCGGTCGATGGCAGTGTTGCGCGTCAGACGTCCGAGGAACGCGGACAGACTGCCCGGGCGCTGCGGCGGGATCGACCTCCACGCCTTGAGCCACGTATCGTTGACGCACTCCTCGGCGTCCTCGCTGTTGTGCAGGACGTTCATGGCCACGGTACGGCAGTACGCGCCGAAGCGGCGCTCGCTTTCCTGCACGGCGCGCTCGTCCCGCGCCCAAAACAGCGCGATGATCTCTTCGTCACTCATGCGTCGATCCTCCTTTCCGGATTGCTTCCTTCACTTATAAAGACGATGCGGGGGCGGTGAATTGTTCGGGGTACAGGGAAAATTTTTCAATTGTTTTTCAGGATCTCCATCGCGGCGGCGACGTCACGCATCCGTTCGGGGCTGTTGACGCCGACGACAGGGATCAGTTGATATCCGTCGGCGGACGCGGCCAGCCCGGTGACGGTCAGCGTCTGGACGGAAAGACCGGTTTCGGCGGACTTCTGCGTCAGCGTCCGCAGCGTCTGCTCGTTCTGCCCGTTGTCGAACGCGGCGGACAGTACGGGACCGACGGGCAGCCCGGCGGCTCGCTTGGCAAAGTACCCGCGGGCCGTGGACTGGAACGGGATCAGCGGCGTGCCGGTCTCCCTGTGGAAGACCAGCTCGTCCGGGCCGCAGATCACGAGCGTGGGGTCCGGGTTGTTGTTGCGGCCGGGATTGGGCTGCGCGAGGCTGTGCTGATTCGAGACGGCGGCAAAGCCGGACGATCCGTTCTCCGCGGTGCAGGCGGCAAATGCCCTGAGACGCGCGGCGGAGAAGTTGCTGGCCGCGTAGTACCTGAGCTTCCCTTCCCCGACGAGAGCGTCCAGCCACGAGAGGATCTCCTCCGGGGGCAGAGAGGGGTCGTCTCGGTGGAGGTAGTAGAGATCGAGCGCATCCGTACCGAGTGCCTTCAGACTTGATTCCACGTCCGCGCGTATATCCGCTTCGGTGACCCGGCAGCGGCGGTCACGCAGGTCGTAGTGGGCGCCCTTGGTGGCGATCACGGGGCGGCTGCCGCCCGTCAGGCCGCGCGACGCCAGCCAGCGGCCGAGGCAGATCTCGCTGTAGTTGAGTCCGTCACCCGCCCAGCGGCCGTAGACGTTGGCGGTATCGAGAAAATTGCCGCCGGCGTCACGGAACGCGTCCAGCACCCGGAAGGCGTCCGCCTCGGTGCGGGACCAGCCCATCCAATCCGTGCCGAGACACACGGGGCTGACGGAAAGATCGGTTTTCCCAAGCTGTTTCATGATCATTGCACCTCTTTTTCGTTTTTGTCTATATTGAGTTCACATTCGCGTTTTATAATATTCGCAGAGTTCACAAAGCAAGGGCCTCTGCGGCCGCTTTGCGGAAGGGAGAATCGAAAATGTTCAATATTCTCGTCGTGGAAGACGATTTCAATACCCGCCGGCTGATGTGCGCCGTGCTTGACCGCTACGGCTACAACCCGATCCCCGCCGCGGACGGCATGGACGCGTTGGAGCAGCTGGACAAAAAGCACATCGATCTGGTCATTCTGGACATCATGATGCCCCGCATGGACGGCTACGAGTTCACGCGCACACTGCGCGAGGGAGGCAACAATCTGCCGATCCTCATGGTCACGGCCAAGCAGACGCCCGCCGACAAGCACAAGGGCTTTCTGATCGGGACCGACGACTACATGACCAAGCCCGTCGACGAGGAGGAGATGGTGCTGCGCATCGCTGCGCTCCTGCGGCGGTCGAGAGCGGTCAGCGAGCATAAACTGACCGTGGGCAGCACGGTGCTGTTCTTCGATTCCCTGACGGTGCGGACGGACGGGCAGGCCTCCACGCCGGTGGGCGGTGCCGAACTGCCGCAGAAGGAATTCCTGCTGCTTTTCAAGCTGCTCTCCTACCCCAACAAGATCTTCACGCGGCGGCAGCTGATGGACGAGATCTGGGACATGGACAGCGAGTCCGACGAGCGCACGGTCGACGTGCATATCAGCCGCCTGCGTGACCGCTTCCGCGACAATCCCGACTTCACGATCATCACGGTCCGCGGTCTCGGCTACAAGGGGGTATACCTGAAATGAAAGCCGGGGACGGTCACGAGCCAAGGAAGGAGCTTTTGCCGGATAAGGCGAAGCTCGAAAAGCGGCTCAACGAGCAGAAGGCCAAACGCCGGGCGTGGTTCAACTGGTTCCGCCGCATCAAGTCGCTGCGGAACAAGATGATCCTGATCACGGCGGCCATCATGCTGGCGACCTCGCTGTTCACCTTCGGCGTATTCTTCCTTCTGATGAAGCTGATCCCGGACGTCCGCCTGCTGTCCCCGCTCGTGATCATCGTGTCGGCGCTGATCGCCTGCACCGTCATCGGTACGCTGTCAGCGGCCTTCGTGTCGCTGATGTTCTACAGGCCGTTCAAGGAAATGCTGCGCGCCACGGAGAAGATCGCAAAGGGAGATTTCAAGGTCCGGCTTGAGCAGATCGCCGATCCGCAGACGGATTTCGGCATGGTGCAGACCAGCTTCAACCACATGGCGGAGGAGCTGGACGGCATCGAGATGTTCCGGAACGACTTCATCAATAATTTTTCACACGAGTTCAAGACGCCGATCGTATCCATCCGCGGCTTCGCGCACCAGCTGCAGGCCGGCGGGCTGACACCCGAGGAGGAAAAGGAGTACGTCCGCATCATAGCGGACGAGGCTGACCGGCTGACCAAGATGTCGACCAACATCCTGCTGCTTTCCAAGCTGGAAAACCAGCAGATCGTGACCGACAAAACGGAATTCTACCTCGACGAGCAGATCCGCACGGCGCTCGTCATGCTGGAAAAGCAGTGGTCGCAGAAGAATATCGAGCTGGACATCGACCTCGACGAGGTGACCTACCGCTTCAACGAGGAGATGCTGGCGCACGTATGGATCAATCTGTTCGGCAACGCGATCAAGTTCACGCCGGACTGCGGGACGGTCTCCTGCACGCTGCGGAAGCAGCCGGACGCCGTGGTGGTGTCCGTCCGCGACACGGGCGTCGGCATGAGCCGTGAGGTAGCCGACCATATTTTCGAGAAATTCTATCAGGGCGACACCTCGCACAACGGCGACGGCAACGGCATCGGGCTCAACATCGTCCGGCGCGTGCTGGAGCTGTGCGGCGGCCGCATCGACGTGGACAGCGCGCCCGGGCTCGGCAGCACCTTCACGGTCACGCTGCCGGTCACGGAGGGCACGGAGGATCCGGAAACGACAGCGGTCTGACAGACCGCTGTCTCAAAAACGATCTCCTGTTCATTGGCGGCGGAGCCGCAGCCAAGGAAGGTGGGGGAGGGGCACAAGGAAGTAACAAGCGCCGGCGAAGGCTCTCCGGGGAGGGGGCAGGGAGACTTCGGCGCCTGAGATGCCTCCCTGCCCCCTCCCCAAGAAAAACTTCGGATCAAAAGAACGCGCCAGCGCCATAAACCCCAAAAAAGGACACGCAAACCCCGTCTATGGGCTGCGTGTCCTCTTTGGTTTTCCGGGTCCGCATGACCGAGCCGGCGGACAGTGTCCGTCCGGGCAGAAATCAGGCCTCCTTGACGTTCAGAACCTTCTTGCCGTCGTAGAAGCCGCACTTCTTGCAAACGTGATGGGGCTTGATCATCTCGTTGCACTCAGGGTTGGAGCACTTCACAAGACCGGTAGCAGACAGCTTGCTGTTGGCGGATCTTCTGGAATCTCTGCGAGCCTTGGATACTTTACACTTCGGTACTGCCATATTGACACCTCCTCTTTGGGCATTACGGGAACACGTGCGGTTCCCACCGCCATGCCCCTGTATCTGACTGCCCTTGCGGGCTATCATTCAAGCCAAGCGCTTACTTTGCGTCGTCCTCGCTGTCAAAGTTAATTCCTGCCAGCGCGGCCCAACGCGGGTCGATCTCCTTGGTGGAGCAGCCGCACGGCCCCTCCTTGAGGGACTTTCCGCAGACGGGACACAAGCCGGGGCAATCCTCACGGCACAACAGGCGCATGGGGAAGCACAGTATCAGCGCCTCGCGCACGGCGTCGTCGACGTCCAGCATACCGTCATCCAGCACGACGTATTCGTCGACGTCGTCCTCCAGCTGTTCCTCGGTGAGCGTGCCCTCCGTGACCACGGTACGGTCAAACGGGATGGTGAACACGTCGCTCACGGGATCGAGACAGCGGGCGCAGCTGCCGGTGTACGGTACGGTGACCTCCGCCTCCAGCCGCATATAGCCGCCCTGGTTGGTGATGCAGCCGAGTATGCGGGCCTCACCGTCCAGCGTGATGCCGGCGGGAGCCTCGGGCTCGATGAGATAATCCACGCCGATCCGGGTCACCTCGCCGCGGAGCATGGGCTTCAGATCCATTTTCACGGCGGTCACTTCCTTTCATCGGCATGGCGCAAAATAAGACACCTGATATTATATCCGATTCATGCCGGTTTGTCAAGAGTTTTTGCAAAAATAATTCGTCCTTCATGAAAATCAAGAGAACGAGCGGGGTTCTGCCCCACTTCCCGGGACGCGATTGCGGGGCTCTGCCCCGCGCCCCGAGGATACGATGCGGGGCTCTGCCCCGCGCCCCGCTTAAGCCCTTCTTGAAAGAAGGGCTTAAGAAT
>JAKSPU010000137.1 GCA_024404505.1 Clostridia bacterium | reverse complement strand
TTACCCCGCTCGGGATCGGGCAGATGGCATCTGCCCGATCCGTGTAAACCCGGGGAACGGAGGCGCGGTATCTCCGGGATGAGGATGCAAGGGGAAGGGGCTGCCGCAGCAGCCCCTTCCCCTTGCTTACATAATAAAGATTTCCCCCCGCCCGCCGGGCGGGGGGCCAGGGGGGTGGGGGAAAAAGGTCAGCCTGAACTTCCGGTGATGCGGAAACGCCCGGCTCCCGAAAGTTTGTAAACTATATGTAAATTTTGCCCTATTCCCTTTACAAAGCAATGCTTGCATGATATAATACTGAAGATGACATTCACACGGTCTCCGGGTCATGCCGCGTTGCGGGATTTCACCAGCCGGTCGCTGTGTCCATGCCAAATTTTATGTCGAAAGGTGAAAAAAAACCATGACAACCGCTGAAAAGCAGGCCATCATCGAGCAGTATGCCATCCATGAGGGTGACACCGGCTCCCCTGAGGTCCAGATCGCTATCCTGACCTACCGCATCAACTCCCTGAACGAGCATCTCGCCGCCAACCAGAAGGACCACCACAGCCGTCGCGGTCTTCTGAAGATGGTCGGTCACAGACGCAATCTGCTGGGCTACCTGCAGAAGGTCGACGTGGAGCGTTACCGCGCCATCGTTGCCAAGCTGAACCTCAGAAAGTAATCGTACACAAGACAAAAGGGAGTGCGGAGCGGGACTTATTCCGCCCCCACTCCCTTGCGTTGTGTATACGCTTGCTACCCCGCCGCCGCGGACGCGTCCCCCGCTCTCCCCTGCCCCCGCTATGTCCTGTGCCGGATTAGTTCTTAACCGTGGGCCGGAGTCGCCGCGTGTCTCCGATCTGCCGTTAAGTGCTAAACCTCCACAGGACATCTGCCCGCAGACCGTACGTCTGCACCCGCTTCCCACAATGTAAAAAACGATGGAGGAAAAAGAAAATGTACACCATAACCAGTTCCGAGATGGAATTCAAGAACTACCGCAAGTATGAGTATACCCTCGCAGGCCGTCCCCTCGTCATCGAGACCGGCAAGATGGCCGGCCTTGCCAACGGCTCCTGCCTCTGCCGCTACGGCGACACCGCAGTCCTGTGCTGCGCCACGGCTTCCGAGAAGCCCCGCGACGGCATCGACTTCCTGCCCCTGTCCGTCGATTTCGACGAGCGTATGTACGCTGCCGGCAAGATCCCCGGCGGTTACCTCAAGCGTGAGGGCAAGCCCTCCGAGAAGGCTATCCTGACCAGCCGCGTCATCGACCGCCCCGTCCGTCCCCTGTTCCCCAAGGACCTCCGCAATGACGTCGCCCTAACGCTGACCGTCATGTCCGTCGATCAGGACTGCTCCCCCGAGATCACCGCTATGATCGGTGCTTCCGTTGCCCTGTCCATCTCCGATATCCCGTGGAACGGCCCCATCGGCGGCGTGTTCATGGGTCTCGTTGACGGCGAACTGGTGGTCAACCCCACCGAGGCTCAGCGCAAGGTCTCCGATCTCGAGCTGACCGTCGCCGCTTCCATGGAGAAGGTCGTCATGATCGAGGCAGGCGCCCGTGAGGTCGACGACGACACCATGTATCAGGCTATCATGGTCGCCCACGAGGAGATCAGAAACCTGCTCGTCTTCGTCAACGGCATCATCGCCGAGATCGGCAAGCCCAAGTTCAGCTATCCCTCCGGTGAGCTGGATCACGATATGTTCGACAAGATCTTCGCCTTCTGCGAGAAGGACGTCATGAACGCTCTCGACACCGACGACAAGAACGTCCGCGACGAGCGCATGGTCCCGATCAAGGACGCCATCATCGAGACCTTCGGTGAGGAGTATCCCGACCTGCCCGCTCAGATGGAGGAGCTGGTCTACAAGATCCAGAAGAAGATCGTCCGCCGCTGGCTGCTCGTCGACAAGAAGCGCGTCGACGGCCGTGCCATGAACCAGATCCGTCCCCTGACCGCAGAGGTCGGCGTCCTGCCCCGCGTACACGGCTCCGGCCTGTTCACGAGAGGCCAGACGCAGGTCCTGACCGCCGCTACGCTCGGCACGCTGTCCGAGGCGCAGATGCTCGACGGTATCGACAACGAGACCTCCAAGCGCTATATGCACCACTACAATATGCCCGGCTTCTCCACCGGTGAGGCCAAGGCCGTCCGTTCTCCCGGCCGCCGCGAGATCGGCCACGGCGCACTCGCCGAGCGTTCCCTCGTGCCCGTGCTGCCCTCCGAGGAGGAGTTCCCCTACGCCATCCGCCTCGTCTCCGACGTCGTGTCCTCCAACGGTTCCACCTCTCAGGGCTCCGTCTGCGGCTCCACGCTCGCACTCATGGACGCAGGTGTCCCGATCAAGGCGCCCGTCGCCGGTATCTCCTGCGGTCTGATCACCGCCGAGGACGGCTCCTGGGATACCATGATCGATATCCAGGGTCTTGAGGACTTCTACGGCGATATGGACTTCAAGGTCGCCGGCACCCACAAGGGCATCACCTCCATCCAGATGGACCTCAAGATCGACGGTCTGACCCCCGCCATCATCAAGCAGGCGCTCGCCCAGACGCACGCCGGCCGTGATTATATCATCGACAACGTCATCCTGAAGGCTATTTCCCAGCCTCGTCCCGAGGTCTCCAAGTACGCACCCAAGATGACCACCATGAAGATCGACCCCGACAAGATCCGTGAGGTCATCGGCAAGGGCGGCGCCACCATCCAGAAGATCGTGGCCGATACCGGCGCCAAGATCGACATCGACGACGACGGCACCATCCACATCGCCGCCATCAACGGTGAGCAGGCTGACGCCGCACGCGCCGCCATCTCCGTTATCGTCTTCGAGCCCGAGGTCGGCGAGATCTACACCGGTAAGGTCACCGGCATCAAGGAGTTCGGCTGCTTCGTCGAGTACGCTCCCGGCAAGGAGGGCATGGTCCACATCTCCAAGATCTGCAACCGCCGTCTGGAGCGCGTGGAGGATGCCGGCATCGAGCTGGGCATGACCGTCAAGGTCAAGTACATGGGCCTCGATAAGAAGGGCCGCATGGACTTCTCCATCAAGGACGCTCAGTAATCCCCGCGCCCGGGGCCGGTCCGGCCCGACGCAGTCCGCTTCCCCTGCATCCCATCGCAGGGGAGGGCTGCTCCCCATCTTCCATACTACATACAGGAGGTCTTCATCATGGCAGATTTCGACAGAAATTCAGTTACTCAATTCGAAGACGCAGAAACCACCGGCAGCGAAGCGGAAAGCACCATGGCACGCCGCGCCGAAAGAAAACGTATGCAGAAGATCGCCTTTCTGACCGCCGCCGCGCTGGTCGCGCTGACGCTTCTGATGCTGCTGATCCTGATCATCGGCGCGATCGTCAAGAACGCCAAGGGTCCCTCGGGCGAGCATGAGAGCAACGACCTGCCCGCCGACAAGCTGCAGTGGACCACGATCACGATGACAGCCGACGAGATGAACCGCGGCTCGCTGATCCTGTCCACCGAGACCAACACCTACTCTCTCCCGGACGACGACGCCTCCCTCGTCAAGCTGTACGATTACCGCGCCGAGAAGCATCCGGGCTCCTCGCCCTACAAGCTGGCCGGTATCGGCACGCTCATGAACGGGACGGCTCTCAGTGCGCTGGACAATATGCTGTCCGACTGCTCCATGTATACCGCCTGCTCCGACGTGACGATCCGCATCGCCTTCATGACCACCGCAGAGCAGAAGGAGTACAAGAGCTCCCTCCGCGAGCACGCTCTTGACTATAAGACCGGCCTTGGCTGCGACATGGTCCTGAACGTCGACAGTCAGACCCGCGCGCTGACCACCAACGAGCGCGTCTACAACTGGCTGGTGGACAACTGCGCCAAGTACGGCTTCATCCTGCGTTACCCCGCAGACAAGACCGAGAAGACCGGCGTGGCTGATTACGCCACCTACTTCCGCTACGTGGGCGTGGCACACGCGACCTACATCAAGGCCAACGGTCTCTCTCTCGAGGAATATCTGGAGCTGCTCAGCAAGAGCACGACCAGCAAGGACCCGCTCAAGGTCACCGGCCTTGACGGCAAGCCCTACGAGATCCATTGGAACGCGGCCAACGGCTCCGTCTACGTGCCCAAGAACTACGCTTATGAAGTCTCCGGCACCAACATGGGCGGCGTTGTCGTGACCATCGACCGTTCCACCCTGCTCCAGCCCACAGAAGAGCCGACCGGCACCGAATCCGGTACGACGGCTGAGATCGGCACCGAGCAGAGCACCAGTCCCTTCGTCGGCAACTGACGATCCGCCCTTTGAGCGGAGGATGACCTCATGACACATCCTATCAAGAGGCAGGCGGTCGCCTGCCTCCTGTCCCTGAATATGCTGCTTATGCTCCCCGTCATAGCAGCCGGCCTGTCCGGATGCTCCGGAGATCGCATAGACCCGAACGGTCCACAGAACGAGACCCGCATCACGACGCCCGAGGACGAGATCGATTACGAGATCGTGTTCGACGGTGACGAGTGGGTCAGCTCGAAGAAGAACGCCGCAGCCTCCGACGGTGACGCCGTCGTGCTGATCGAGTCCGGTGTCTACCGGCTGAGCGGTGAGCGGCACGGACAGATCCGCGTCAGCGTCGCCAAGACGCAGACCGTGACCCTGATCCTCGACGGCCTGACCGTCACAAGCGACCGGTCCGCCGCGCTGTACGTGTGCAGCGCCGACCGGGTGTATATCGAAGTCCCCGAGGGGCAGACGTCCGTGCTCACGGACGGCCAATCCTATACGTCCGAGGGCGGAGACAAGCCGAACGCCTGCCTGTACGCCTCGGATGACCTCATATTCCGCGGCCTCGGCACGCTGATCGTCCATGGCCGGTACAATAACGGCATCGGATGCAGCAACGACATTATCGTGGAGAGCGGACACCTCATCGTGGACGCCGTCAAGAACGCTGTCAAGGGCAAGCAGAGCGTGACGCTGCGCGGCAGCGCCGACCTGACCGTCACGGGCGCGCAGGACGGCATCAAATCCGACAGCACGCTGCACGGCGAGGGCGTGATCCTGCTGGAGGGCGCGGCGACCGTGTCCATCCGGTGCGATGACGACGCGCTGCAGGCCGAGCAGGCCGTGACCGTCAGAGAGAGTGCCCGCGTATACTGCCGCTGCGGCGGGCAGAACGTCCATTGCGATGGACAGATCTCCGTCTATGAAGGCGCGTTCAACCGGCTGAACTGAACGCCATGACATATAACATACACATATCAATCACCCACCTCTGTTCAGCTGTACGGACAGCTCCCTCAAGGAGCAGGAAGGAATGAGTAACCGAAATGAAGAACATTTATCTTAAGATCGCTGCCGCGATCCTGCTCGCAGCCATGCTTATGCTGTGTCTCGCAGCCTGCAAGCCCGGCTCGGACCCCGAGAAGGGGACCGAGGCCGTCACCGATGAGAACGGCGAGATCGTGACCAAGCCCGAGGGTCAGGAGACCGGCACGACCGATCCCACCGTGAACACCGTCAAGCTGAAGTTCAGCGGCAGTTCTGTCGAAGGCGCGCCCGAGGGCTCCGTCATCGTGGACGCCGCCGCACACGCTTTTGTCATCGTCAAGGAAGGCACCTACGAGCTGACCGGCGACATCAGCAACGGCCAGCTGCAGGTCAAGGTCGCGGATACCGAGAAGGTCACCCTGATCTTCAACGGCTTCACCGCCTCCAACGCCACCAGCGCCCCCCTGTATATCGTCAGCGGCGACAAGGTGACCATCGATCTGGCCGACGGCTCCACCAACCGTCTGTCCGACTCCACGCCTTACGTGTATCCCGATCCCACGACGGATAAGCCCAACGCCTGCCTGTACTCCGCGATCGACCTCAAGATCAAGGGTCACGGCTCGCTGAAGGTCGAGGGTGTGTACAACAACGGCATCGGCGTCAAGAAGGACCTTGAGATCAAGAACGGCAACATCACCGTCACCGGCCCCAACAACATCATCAAGGGCGGCAACTCCGTCACGATCAGCGGCGGAAACCTCACGCTCTCCGGCGGCGAGGACGGCATCAAGTCCGACGAGGAGACCAAGCAGGGCAAGGGCTTCATCCTCATCACCGAGGACGCCGTCGTGTCCATCAACTGCTCCGATGACGCCATTCAGGCCGCGCAGGCCGTCACGATCGACCCGACCGCGAAGGTCACCGTCAACTGCGGCGGCGACGCGATCAACTGCCCCGGCATCATCAACGTAGATGAGAACGCGCTGATCACGAACAAGTAAGGAGATGCGTGTGGGGCGCTGCCCACACATTAGGAGAACGCCGGGGCTCTGCCCCGGACCCCGCTCAAGGACTTCTTGAAAGAAGTCCTTGAGAAACCCAAGAACTTTCAAAAAGTATATTGACCGAGGTTCGGTTTACGCCGAACGAGATAGGTGGGTGCCGTCATGGGCGCCCACCTTCTTTTAACGCCCACGCGGGGACCCCTGACCCCGCTCTTATGGGGAAACCGAACGCCTGCAACCGAGCGGAATGGCATCGCCGGAAACTCTATAAAGGTTTTCTGCCCCCGCCCGCCGGGCGGGGGGAACATCATATTTTAAAGCAGGGAGAAGGGAACGGCTGCGCCGCTCCCTTCTCCCTGCCCCTCATCCTGCGGGGCGCGGCATCTCCGGGATGAGGAGACCGAGGAGAGGGGGCGCCGCAGCGCCCCC
>JAKSPU010000136.1 GCA_024404505.1 Clostridia bacterium | reverse complement strand
TCGGCCGTCGTGCCGGACGCCTCGGTGCCGGATTCCTTCGGGTCGTCACCGTTGTTGGCGCAGGATGCGAACGCCGCAGTGATCATCAGGAGCGCGAGAAGAAGACACAGCAGTTTCCTGAAGTTCATATGGTAGTTCCTTTCTGTATGATGGATTTTCGGTGCCGCGGCACCGGATACGGAATGATTTTACCATAAAAAGGCTCGGCTGTCAAGGGGAAAACGCAAAAATACGGGCTGCCGCGGTCGCGGCAGCCCGTATTGTAATTCTTTGCGGTATTACTGATTCTTCAGCTTGGTCAGCGTCTTGACAAGGTTGGTCAGCTTCTTCTCGAACTGCTTGGCAGCCTTGGTGTAGGACGAGCTGAACTTGTCGCTGTTGTCGTTGACGGCGGTCTTGAACAGCGGATACAGGCCGAAGGTAGTATCGAAGAAGAAGCCCATATCGAACACGCGGTTCTGGAAGATCAGGTCCAGCATCTCGCCGGACTCGGCGTCGCGGATATTGCGGGAGGTCAGCATGATGTCGTAGTACGCGGGCTTGACCTTCATGGAGGCGAGGATCGCGTACAGCTCGACGGTATTGGCGACCAGCTCGGCCTTGTCCTCGCCGATGCCGGCGGTGATGGCCACGCAGGAGCCGGAAGCGTGCGTCCACGTGCGGTAGTATTCCTGTGCGTGGTCGTACTTCGGCACGGGCAGCACGCCGTAATCGCCGTCCATATCGGCGTTGAGCGTTCTCAGGTAAGACGCGACCTCACCGTAGAACATACCTCTGTTCTCCTTGAACGCGGCCAGACCGAGTGCCTCGGAGCCGCCGGGAGACATATAAGCCGCGTTGTTGGCGTGGTAGATCTGCTTGGCGAGATCCAGCACGGTGAGGGCCTTGTCCATCTGGCTGGTGGAATCCAGCGCGAGGTACGGGTCGTTCTCGCGGTCGTTGATGACGTAGCGAAGGTCGGAGCCGATGAAGAAGGTGTTGCCGTACTCCCACGTGGTGATGAAGCCGTAGGTATCCAGCTCGTTCCACTTGCCGTCACCGTTGGAGTCGTAGGACACGCCCTGGATGATCTTGTTGAAGTAATCGAGTGTCCAGTCCCACGCCTTGACGGTGTCGTAGGGATTCGGCACGGTGTTCTCGTTGGCGCGCTGCATGGCCTTGTTGAAGATCAGCACGTAGGTCACGTTGTCGTCGCCGAAGGTGACGTCACCGGTCATGAAGAAGACGCAGTCCTCGAGGCAGAAGTCCGCGGTACCGGTATCCCACCACGGCTGGTCGATGTCGATGCCGTCGTCGCCGATGGTCAGGTAGTTAAAGAGGTAGCCCTGCAGCGCGAGGTTGCAGAGGCCGCCGATGCGGTAGTCGATGAGCTGGAAGTCGCCGGTGGGTGCGCTTGCCTCGTTGCGGATCGCGGTCTCGACCGAGCCGGCGTCCTTGGAGACGTGGTTGAAGGTCAGATTGCCCATGTCCTCGAGAATGGCGTTCCTCTCGTACACGGCGTCGTTGATGACCTGGCTGTCGCCGGATTCCTGATCCACGATACCGTTCTCACCCCAGACCTCGCTCTCAAAGCCGTCCATGTGCAGGACCGTGAACTCGTCCTTGTTCCAGTCGATCTCGTCGAGGTCGGCGAGCGCCTGCTCCTGTGCGGAAAGCGTATCGGCCGTCGTGCCGGACGCCTCGGTGCCGGATTCCTTCGGGTCGTCACCGTTGTCGACGCATCCCGCGAAGCAGGCCAGCACGAAGGACAGGGCCAGCACGAGACTGAGCGCCTTGATCAGCTTGCTTTTCATGAATAAAATCCTCCCAAAAAAGAATAGAGTAGCCTATTATGATTGTACCATATCTCCCCGGGTCTGTCAAGAGCGGCGGTCAAAAAATATCTGCCGGGAATGGAAAAATGTGTTAAACCGTATCGGCGCTCGTGTTCGGGTCATGCCGGCGGCCTCGTCGTCATATACTTTGACATACCGATACCGCACGGAAGGAGTCTGTCATCTGTCATGCGCCGTCTGACTTTTCTCTGTCTTGCCGCCCTCCTGCTGCTTTCCCTTTCGGCCTGCGGGCCCGCCGTGCCGTTCGGCGGGGACGGCTCGGAACTGTCCTACGCCGACGGCGCCTTTTCCGCGTCCGTCCACGGGACGGTCTGCCGCACGTCTCCCGACGGGTACGCGGGCGATCCCGCGCTCGTGGGGGAGGGGCGCACCGGGGTGCCGTGGGAGCTCGCGGCGCTCGTCTCCGTCACGTCTCCCGGCGGAGACGGCAGCCGGACGATCACCGTGACGTACACGGAGCCCGCCTCGCTCGCGGGTCTTGTCGTCACGCGCTCGGTCACGCCCGCCGTGGACGCGGACGCTGCCCCCGTCGTCACGGACACGCTCACACTGGACGGCATCTCCGTGACCGACGCGGCGGGACTTTACGAGGGTCTTCTCCTGCCGGCGCTGGCGCTCCTCCCCGACGGCGACGTGACGGACGTATCCCGGGACGCGGACGGACGCCGCGTGGTCACGGTCACGGGCGCCGCGACGACCGCGTACGAGTACGTGTACACGTTCCTCCGCGACACCCCCCTCCCCGTGCGCGTCGCGGTCAAAGAGGACGGCAGGACGGCGGAGTTTACGGTATCCGCAAGGTGAGGGGAGAGGCGCGCGGGGCTCTGCCCCGCTCCCCGCTCAAGGACTTCTTGAAAGAAGTCCTTGAGAATCTCAAGAACTTTCAAAAGGGAATCAAGAGACATAATAACGGAGCAAAAATTACGGAATTTCGCCGTTTCCCGTTGCAAAACCGCACGGAATATGTTATACTTATGCGTATGAAATACCGCCTCCCCGGAGGCTTGTTATCAGAGGAAGAATACCATGTCTGCTTCAATGCTCTCTCCCGTACATCATCTCCACGAAAGTCTGCCCGCTCTTTCCGTGTCTCCCGACGGCTGCCGCGTCTGGGCCGAGATCAGCACCGACGCGCTCGTCCACAACTATACCGTCCTCTCCGGCCGCGTGAAGGCTGTCAGCCCGTCCACGCGGGCGCTCGCCGTCGTCAAGGCCGACGCTTACGGACACGGTGTCGCGGTCTGCGCCTCCGCCCTGACCGCCGTCGGCTGCCGCGCCTTCGCGGTCGCGTGCCTTGAGGAGGCTGTCGCGCTCCGGCAGGCACTCCTGTCCCCCGCCCTGCCCCAGCCCGTCGATCCCGCCACGGGTCTGCGCCCCGCGCAGAGCCTCATCCTGATCCTCGGTTACACCGATCCCGCGTACGCGCATCTGCTCGCCCGGTACGACGTCTCTGCCGCGCTGGTCTCTGCCGATCACGCCGCCGCGATGTCCGAAGCCGCCGTATCCGCCGGAGTGACCGTCAAGGTCCACGCGGCGCTGGACACCGGCATGAACCGCATCGGCTTCTGCGCTCACAACAAGGACGAGATCGCTGCCGCCGTCGCCGGGATCCGTGCCGTCACCGCCCTGCCCGGCCTCTGTGTCGAGGGTATGTTCACGCACTTCGCCATGTCCGACGAGGACTATGCCGGGCAGATGACGGCTGACCCGTCCAGCCGGACGTGGACGCAGCTGTCCCGCTACCGTGCCGTGCTGGCCGGTCTTGAGGCAGCCGGCTGCCGCCCGCCCGTGTGCCACGTCTGCAACAGCGCCGCGGCGGTCCGCTTCCCCGGTCTTTCCGACTTTGCCCCCGCCTGCCTTGACATGGTGCGTCTCGGCATCAACCTGTACGGCTACGGCGTCCCCGCGCCGGAGGAGGGCTTCCCCGCGCTGAAGCCCGTCATGACGCTGAAAACGCGCGTGACGCACCTGCATACGCTGCAGCCCGGTGAGCAGGTCGGCTACGGCGGCACCTATTCCGCCGGCACGCCGCGCACGATCGCCACGCTGCCGATCGGCTACGCGGACGGCTTCATCCGCGCCCTCAAGGGCTGCTCCGTCGTCATCCATACGGCAGAGGGCGGCGTGACCGCTCCGCTGGCGGGCCGCATCTGCATGGACCAGTGCATGGCGGACGTGACCGGTCTGCCCGTGTCCGTCGGCGACACCGTGACCCTGTTCGGGGACGATCCCGCGCAGCTGGAGGCTCTCGCCGCCCGCGCCGGGACCATCACCTACGAGCTTCTCTGTCTGCTGACGGCGCGCGTGCCGCGGTTCACCGTCTGACAGGCCTCCCCCCGCGATCTCACCAAACACAGAAAGGAGCCGCCCCATGACAAAGAGTCCGCGTTTCCGCTGCCTGATCCTGTGCGTTTTCCTGCTCGTTCCCCTCATCCTGCTGCCCCTCTCCGGCTGCGGGGATCGTGAATCCGTGGAGCAGAACGCCGTGCGTGCCGTCTCCTACGAGCCGAAAACGGACAAGCTGTGCGTCGAGATAGGCCTGACCGACGCCTACCTGAAGGCCAACGACAGCCGCCTGTACCTGTTCGAGATGCCTGCCGGGACGGTGAATCCGTCCTCCCTGACGGGCAGCGAGCCGATCGCGGACGCGGTGGTGCGGTCAAATCACGTGACCATCCGCGTCGCGGCCTCCGACGGCCCCCGCTCCCGGCTGTTCTCCTCGTTCGTGCCCGCGTCACTGGATAAGACGACAGGCAAGTACGTCCCGATCGCCGCGCCCTGTACGCTGACCTCCGCGACCGCGGGTGCCGGTGATATGCCGGCCCGCTCCATCAAGGGCGTCGCGGTCGGTGACGATACGGCAGGGGATGCCGACGCCGTCCGGCTCGGCGCTTCCTCCGTCGTCATCCCGGTGCGGATGGATCTTCTGATGCTGTCCGCGTGGGAGCCTGGCGCCGTCAGCTACCTGTGGGACGGCGAGACCCGCTGGCTGCAGTATTCCGGGGTCGGGATGCTCGACGCGCGGGTCGACTACTTCACCCGGCTCGGGATCCGCGTGTACCTGCGGCTGATGCTGGGACGGACCGGGGAGACCGGGTGTCCCGACGTGCTGTACTGTCCCGGATCGCTGACCGAGACCGTGCAGGACGGACAGTACGGAGTGAACATGACCGACTCCGCGGCAGCCAAACTGATGGAGGGCTTCCTCGTCTGGCTGGTACAGCGCTACGCCGCCGACGGCAGCGCCGTCGGGCGCGGGCTCTGCCGCGACCTGATCATCGGGGACAGCGTCAACGTCCTCGGCCACTGGCACTCCGGCAAGATGCCGTCTGACCAGAAGGCGGACAGCTGCGAGCGCCTCCTGCGCATGGCGGACACCGCGCTTTCCCTGTATGCCCCCGCGGGCGGCGTCTTCGCCGACGTCGCGCTGGTATCCGACGGTGAAGGCACGTCCCACGTCGATTTCCTGAAGCAGCTTTCCGCCGCCGCGGAGGCCCGCGGCGACTTCAACTGGAACCTGTCCGGCCGTATCGACGCGGCCTCGTCCCGCGTCTGGACGGAGACCGACACGCAGGTCAAGGCCCTGCTGAGCCGTCCGGCGGATATGCTGGACACCGGCCGCCAGAACGCCGAGCGGAACAACGAGCGGCGCTTCATCCTGACGGTATCGGCACCGGCCGGGGCCGACGACGAGGTCGGTCAGGCGGCCTCCTACGCGTATATCTACACCGCCGCAGCCGTTGAGGGCCGCGCGGAAGCCCTGCTGTGGGATACCTCCGCCGCGCCGCTGCGCCGCGCGGATGGCTCGCCCCGCGAGATCTGGGACATGGCCGCCGCGGTCGATACGCAGTCCGCCGGCGACAGGCTGTCGGTCGCGCGCTCCGTCATCGGCAAGGATTACTCCCTTCTGGGCGCCGACAGCACGCCCCTGCCTGCCCCCGTCGTCCGTGCCGATGCGGAGGCCGCCGCGGAAGTGACGCACTACGCGGATCCGTCCGACGTGGTGACCTTCGCGGACGGATCGTTCCACGGCTTCACGAACGGCGGCAGTATGCTGTACGCCGGGCTGGAAAGCCGGGGCGGCGTGACGCGCCTGTGTGCGCGCCTCATGCCCGCCGGAGCCGGAGCCCCCGCGGGGATCTCGGCCACGCTGGAGCCGGGCGCCCTTGAGCACGCGCGCGAACTGATCCTGCCGCTGTCGCTCCGGAGCGTGTCCGGAACGGACGTTCCCGCCTCGCTGACCGTCCTCCTCTCGCGTCCGGCCTCTCCCGGCAGGGACGCGCTGCTGTACAGCTTCGTCCTGCCGGAGCTCCCGTCCGGTGACGTGACGGTCTCGTGCCATATCGACGAATTTACCGACCGGTTGGAGAAGGACGACACCGTCGTCCTCACGATCCTCGTCGAGCCTGCCGGAAGGACGTCCGATCCGCTGGATCTGACCCTTGAGGCCGTCCGCGCGATCGGTGTCCGCCACTCCTCGGCGGCGGCCGTCATCCTGATCATCTGCGGCGTGGTCTTCCTGACCGCCGCCGGACTTGCGGTATGGTTCCTGATCAGGACCGGGCGGATCCGGCTGCCGAAGCTGTCGGAGATATTCAAAAAGCCCGTGCGGTTTGATTACAGATAGCAGATAAAAAAGCAGCGGCTCTGCGGAGTCGCTGCTTTTTGGACCCACCCCCTGCCCCCTCCCGTGCGCGGGAGGGGGAGAACTTTTACTTTCTCAGCAAGGGGAAGGGCTGCTGCGGCAGCCCTTCCCCTTGCATCCTCATCCCGGGGATTCCGCGCCTGCGGGCGCGGGGAAACGTCCTGCGTCTCCGCAGGATGAGGGTGCAGGGAGAAGGGAGCGGCGCAGCCGCTGGAATTGTCAATATATGTGCAGTCAAAAGACACCCAAAAAGTCAGGTCAACGA
>JAKSPU010000135.1 GCA_024404505.1 Clostridia bacterium | reverse complement strand
AAGCATATGTGCCGTCAAGGCGTCAGCCGTGCATTGTGCGGTGATGCCTTAAGGATCCCAAGAACTTTTAAAATAAAAACTCCCGATGCTCACACTTCGATATTTACGAAGAACCGAAATAATTTACAAATCGTTAATTGCTATTTCCTCCGGAGCGATGTATAATAAGGAGAAAAGTTTGATCCGGAGGAAACTGAAATGAATATGTCTTTGTTGCTCACAGCACCGGCCGGCGGTTCCGGCTGGATCGGCATTGTTATCATGGTCGCCCTGCTCGTGGTCATGTATTTCATCATGATCCGTCCCCAGAAGAAGCAGGAAAAAGCAGACGCCCAGATGCGCGATTCCCTTCAGGTCGGTGATGAGATCATCACCATCGGCGGTATCATCGGCGAGGTCGTCAGCATCCGCGACGAGACCCTCGTTCTCGAGACCAGCCACGACCGCAGCCGCATCCGCATCCTCAAGAGCGCGGTCGGCAAGGTCAACCGTCCCGAGGAGCCCCAGCAGACCGAAAAGAAGTGATCCCTTTTCCGTTCTAACAGCCTCCGTACCGGCATAGGATGAAGCAGTCCTATCTTGTACGGAGGTTTGTTTTATGAATACCTATTCTGCTCCCGCGTCCGGCCGGCGGTCAGACCGCTCCCGCGCTCGGGACCGCGCTCCGCTCGGTCTGCCGCCCTCCCGTGCGGTGCGGGACGAGTCCGCCGATGGCCGCGGGGGGCTTTTATCCACCGCCTTTCTGTCCGGGCTGTTCGGCCTTGCCGTCAGCGCGGGGCTTGGTCTTGTGCTGATCCTTTCCGCCTCGGCTGCCGCTTACGCCAGTGCAGACCCGGACGCGCTGATCGGTCCGCTCGGACTTGCTGCCGTGGCACTGTCCTCCCTGTGCGGCGGCTTTGCCGCCGCCAGACGCGGCCGCTGCGCCCCGCTCGTGTGCGGCCTGTTCTCCGCCTTTCTCATGGTCCTGTTTCTGCTGACGGGAAATATCTTCTTCGGTGACGAAACGCGCGCCGCGCTGACGCTGGGGCTTGCCCCCGAGGTCAAGGCCGGTCTGTACGCGGTCGCTGCCATTCTGGAAGTCGTCGGTGCCCTTCTCGGGCGCAGGCGGCGATATTGAGGGGAGAGTATATATGGGGCTCTGCCCCTTACCCCGCTTAAACCCTTCTTGAAAGAAGGGTTTAAGAATCCCAAGAACTTTTATACAAGGTTATGTTTGCGAAAAAAGGTGGGTGTCCTTGACGGCACCCACCTTTTCGTTCAACGAAAACTCAGATTCACTTCACGAAAGTTCTTGAGATACATAAGGACTTCTTACAAGAAGTCCTTATGCGGGGCATGGGGCAGAGCCCCACAAACACCAATCTCACCCTTCTGCGAACAGCGGGGTGGACAGGTACCTGTCGCCGGTATCGGGCAGCAGGACCACGACGTTCTTCCCTGTCATCTCGGGGCACTGCGCGATCCCGATGGCGGCGTGGAGCGCCGCACCGGACGAAATGCCCACCAGCACGCCCTCGCTCCTGCCCATCAGGCGGCCCGCCTCGTAGGCTTCCTCGTCCGTGACCGGAATCACTTCGTCCATGACGGACACGTCCAGCACATCCGGGACAAAGCCGGCACCGATGCCCTGCAGACCGTGCGGGCCTGCCTTGCCGCCGGACAGTACCGCGCTCGTTGCGGGCTCCACGCCGACGACCTTCACGTCAACCTTCTGCGCCTTGAGATACCGTCCGATGCCGGTGATCGTGCCGCCGGTGCCGACGCCGCAGACAAAGCAGTCGACGGCTCCGTCCGTATCCTCCCATATCTCCGGGCCGGTCGTCTTTACGTGGGCGGCCGGGTTAGCCGGGTTCGTGAACTGTCCCGCGACGATGGATCCGGGAATGGTCCGCGCCAGCTCCTCGGCCTTGGCGATGGCCCCGGCCATGCCCTTGGCGCCTTCGGTCAGGATCAGCTCGGCGCCGTAGGCCTTCATGGTCAGCTGACGCTCCACCGACATGGTGTCGGGCATCAGAATGATCAGGCGGTAGCCGCGGACGGCACACACGAGCGCGAGACCGATGCCGGTGTTGCCGGAGGTCGGCTCGATGACGGTGCCGCCGGGCAGCAGGCGGCCGGACGCTTCCGCGTCGTTGATCATTTCAAGCGCGACACGGTCCTTGACGCTGCCGGCGGGATTCAGGTATTCGAGTTTGGCGAAAATGCGGGCTTTGAGGCCCAGCTTGCTTTCGATGTGAGTCAGCTCGAGAAGAGGCGTATGGCCGATGAGCTGATCGGCGGAGGTGTAGATTCTTGACATGATACTTCCTCGATTCTGTGACACTTGTATCTTTTACTTACTTTGGGAAGGGGGCAAGGGGTCCCCGCGACTCCGTCCGATACCGGGCGGCGAGCGCTCACACTTATCCTTTAATGATTTATGCCCGAAAAGTCTTTGAAGAGTCCAGAGGATCGGAAGAATGCCGCAGGCATTCTTCTTGAACCGGCTTGCCGGTTCTGCTTTCTTCAGAAAGTCCCTCTGGCGCGTCCCCCGTACTTCATTCTTTAGAATACTCCAACTTGTCAAGCTCCTCGGCGGTGTAGGTGTAGTGGCTGCCGCAGAAGCGGCAGTTGATCTCAAGCTCGGCGGGTTTGCCCTCGGCG
Organism: Clostridia bacterium; assembly: GCA_024404505.1. Classification (GTDB taxonomy): domain Bacteria; phylum Bacillota; class Clostridia; order Oscillospirales; family CAG-272; genus CAMEON01. Next base: position 4,113 of record JAKSPU010000135.1, on the reverse strand, counting down.
ACCTGCTCGGAGAGGAGCTTCTGTACCTGCTTACGCCCGAGGGAGGCCATGACGGCGTCCATACGGCCGCGGGAGCAGGTGCATTTGTAGCCGCAGTCCAGCTCGTCGAAGACGTCATAGGGGATGTCGCGGAGCGCCACGTCCGCGATCGCCTTGTTGTCCATACCGTTCCCGATCATCGTGCTGATGTGGGCAAGATCGGCTGCGTTGCGCTCAATCAGATCGATCGTTTCCCCGTCGGCAAAAGGCAGGAGCTGTACGAGAATGCCGCCCGCCGCCTTACAGGTGCAGTCGGTGTCTACCAGCACACCCAGCGCACACAGCGTCGGGACCTGCTCGCTCTCGGCATAGTAGGCGGTCACGTCCTCCGCGATCTCGCCGGATACCAGACGCACCGCCCCGACCTCGGGCTGGTCACCGCCCAGATCCTTGACCACCTGCAAAAAGCCGTCACGACCGACCAGACCTCCTACGTCCAGCTTGCCGCTCGGCTTCAGCGGCAGATCCGCCTGCGGATTCTGCACGTACCCGCGCACGTTGCCCATCCAATCGCTGACCGCGAGGATCCGCCCCGCCGGTCCGCCGCCCTCAAAGGTCACGGTCAGGGAGTCGGTCTTCTCGCCCAGCATACAACCCATCATCGACGCAGCGGACAGCACGCGCCCCAGCGCCGCCGTCGCGGTCGGCGACGGATGGTGGCAGGCTATCGCGTCATTGACCATGTCGGTCGACTGTATAACGTGGACGCGGGCAGAACCGTCCCGCGTCATCGCACGAAGAATTTTGCTCATGATTTATGCTTCCTTTCAAAATGAAACCGTAACGGCGCGCTCATTCGGACAGGTACCAATCCCCGCGCTTGCGCGTACGCGCCACGAAATGCCAGCGCTGCGTGTCAGGCGCGACAGAACTGAAATCAGTCCCGCCGAACACCCCGCACAGGTCAAAGCCGGCTTTATCCAGCGCGGCCTTCAGCTCGTCCAGCGTGTAGCAACGCTCGACCTGCTCCTCGTCGGAGCGGACGTACTTCCCGTCCTCCCCCTCGATGAACATCGACAGATAGAACGTACAGAGCTTCCGCGCGGCGTCGTACTCGTTCTGCCACGCACACAGGACCGCCTTCTCCCGACCGTCATCCCCGTCCGGATCCGGCAGCGTGTTCTCCAGCACGTAAGCGTTGTTCCCGTATACCTGCTCGAATTTGTACGGGCTGTTGACATCAAACACCAGAAGCCCGCCCGGCGCGATGTACAGGTACAGGCAGGCGAGACAGGCGTCAAGGTCCCCGTCGCCGCACAGGTAATTCAGGCTGTCCAGACAGCAGACAGCCGCGTCCACCGTGCCGTACAGCTCAAAGGAGCGCATATCCTGCTGCAGAAACAGCGGCGTCGTGATCCCCTCGGGCAGGTCGTCCACGCCCAACTCGTCCATGATCCGGATCGTGCGGTCGGTGCTTTTGCGGTACGCCTCGGACAGCATATCGGCGCTGCCGTCGATGCCGATCAGGTCGTAGCCGCGGTCACACAGGGGAAAGGTCATGCGGCCCGTCCCGCAGGCCAGATCCAGCACGATCTGCGGGCGTGCGGGCAGCCAGCGGTCAAAGCAAGCCTCGATGAAGCCGCTCCACTGCTCATAATCAATGTCGGCGTTCAGAGCGTCGTACGCCCCGGCGATCGCCCGATAGCCATCGTACATCCCAGGGCCTCCCTCAGCAGCGCTTGTTTCCGCTGCCGGGCCGCTGCGCGGCCTCCAGCTTATCCAGCACTTTATTATAACCGTCGTTGCCGTACTTCAGGCAGCGGTTGACACGGCTGATCGTTGCGGTGCTCAGACCGGTCTGCGCGGCGATGTCGGTATAGATGCAGTTGTTCCGCAGCATCTTCGCGGCCTGCATCCTGCGGGACATCTCCTGCAGCTCGGATATAGTACACAGATCTTCAAAAAAGCTGTAACAATCCTCGACCGTCTCAAGAGACAGGATAGCGGAAAACAGGTAGTCCAGCTTGTCGTCCTTCAGTTTACTTGCCATGGCGGGGTTCCTCCTTTGTCGCGGCGATTCCCTTCCGGGACGCCGATGAGTCATTTCGGACACGGCTATTATACCATATTTTTTTCACAAAGTAAAGAGTTAAAGTAAAAAAATATGAGGCGCCGGCCCTGACCCAGCCTAAAACCTCCCCGGGCAGAACGCAGGACCAACATCGTTTTTTGTAAAGCCATAAAAAAAGCAGAGGCCCGGAGATCCGGGCCTCTGTCACGCGGGAGATCATTTATCCTTTTGAGCAGCCTTCTTGAACATATTGCTGAGGTTCTTCGCAGCAGACTTTTCGTTGCTCTTGAACTTGGCTGCAACGTTTGCGTTGCCGGCGGTGACGCAGGCCGGGATCGAGTACAGCAGCTGGTCCATGTTGGTGGACGTAGAACTGAACACCAGACCGAGATCGGACACCTGAGAATTCCAGATGATGTTAAGCATCTCCACGTCATCGGGCGCGTCCGCGACCTTGGCGCCGAGCAGCGTCTCATAGAAGGAGTATCTGACGGGCTCCGTGAAGAACGCAATCATTTCAATGGTGTCGCTGACCCACGAGCCCGCGCCGCTGTTCGTAGAGGGTACGCACAGCTGACCGTTCCAGTTCAGCGTCTTGTAGGACGCCTGCTTGGTGTCATACAGAGGATAAGGCAGAGCTCCGACCTTGACGGATTCCTCCTTGTAGTGGATCAGATCGTAATTGGCGAGCATTTCAAAGAGCAGCCGGTTGCTGTTGAGGTGGATGACGTGATCTCCGCTGTCGTCATGCGGCCACATGGACGTGCAGTCAGCCTTGTAGAAGCTGAGCAGCTTCTCTGTCAGCGTGGTCATCTTGTCGGCATGATCCGCCATCGCAGCGATGTACAGCTCGTCGTTCTCATCACGGTCGACCAGCTTGATGTCGGAGGCGGTCATGAAGGAGATCATCGGCACCCATGCAAGTCCGGCAAAGCCGTAGGTGTCGTCCTTGTCGAACTTACCGTCGCCGTTGCTGTCCTCGGAGACGAGCGACGACAACTCGATCATCTTGTCGAGTGTCCATTCACGATTGCGGACCATGTCGTAGAGATTGCCCATCGCAGGCTGGTACTTGGCCACGATGTCCTTGTTGAAGCCGATCAGGTAGCACAGGGACAGGCAGAAGTCGTTATAGCCGCAGTACATCTTATCGTTCACGGCCAGTTCTGTCATCATGGTCTGGTTCCAATACGGCTGGTCAAGATTCAACGAATCAAGCTCGTTGAAGTCGAGCAGCATATTGCCTGTGATGAAGGTGGCGACCTCCATGTAGACGTGCGTCATGACCATCTGGTAGGAGTTGTCGTTGGCCTGAACGACGGCCTTGATCTTCGGACCGTACTCGACGTAGTTACCGCCGTCGACGTAGATCACATCCACGCCGAGATAGTCCTCGACCTTCTTGGCACGCTCGTACACCTTTTCCTCAAGGTCGTTGCCGGGCTGGACGTCTTCCTGTGCGATGAAGAAATATCCCTGCCGGAAGGTATCCGTACAGGCGAGTGCGGTGAACTCCTCGCCGTAGTCAGCTTCCTTGATGTCCGGGAAGAACGATTCGGTGCCGGCTTCGGTCGCAGCGCCGCTCTCTTCCTGCGTTTCCTTACCATCCTCTCCGTTCGAGCAGGCAGCCAGCGGGACCACGAGGCAAATCGCCAGCAGCAGTGCTGCCGCTTTCAGAAATACTGATTTCATGGTATCAATCCTCCTTTATAGAGATAAGAATATTTTATCACAGGTCCCTGTTTTTGTCAACCGGAAGACGGTTTCTCCGGCACAAATCGTGTATTCCGCTAAATATGATGTATCCAATTTAGCCAAAAACACAAGGAAAAGGCTTTACGGGATTCACAGGAACGCTTTGCACATCCGCGCTCGGGGATCTATTTTCCGATTCCCTTCCGTACGCGGAGAAGTGAGGGAAATCGGCGCTCTGCCGCCGGGAGCCGGGCGTTTCCGCATCGCCTGATGTACTGCTAATCTTTTTCCCCACCCCCCTTACCCCCCGCCCCACGGGCGGGGGGAACCTATATTATGTAAGCAAGGGGAAGGGCCGCCGCAGGCGG
>JAKSPU010000134.1 GCA_024404505.1 Clostridia bacterium | reverse complement strand
GCAAGCAGATGTGCCGTCAAGGCGTCAGCCGTGCATTGTGCGGTGATGCCTATAGTATTCCCCCCGCCCGCGGGGCGGGGGGGGACAGGGGGGGTGGGGGAAAAAGCTTTAGCCGATCTTCCGGCGATGCGCAAACGCCCGACCGCAGGAAGCGACAGCAAAAATCTTCATTTTCCTCTTGACAAATCCCGGTCGTTGTGATACAATATCCCCGTTGCACGAGCGCATTCCCGCCGGAATGATGGAATTGGCAGACGTGCTGGACTCAAAATCCTGTGGTAGCGATACCGTGCGGGTTCGACCCCCGCTTCCGGCACCAGCAAAAGCGTCTTTTGCCGTAAGGCAAAAGACGCTTTTTCAGTATAACGCGCTCATACCCGTCAGACACCAAGCGAAAGGAAGGAACGACCATGCCCCACCTGATCCCCGTCACCGACCTGTCCCTGCCCGCGCTGTCCGTCTTCACCGACATGAAGGACAGCCGCAAGCGGGACCGCATCGAAGAACAGAACGGCATCTTCATCGCCGAAAGCCCCACCGTCGTGGACGTGGCGCTCGCGTCCGGGTACCTACCGGTCTGCGCGCTGACCGAGGAGAAAATGATGAACAGCGCCGTCCGCCGGTCGCTTGAGGCGTGCGGGGATATTCCCGTCTACGTCGCCTCCCACGAGGCGTTCGCGTCGCTGACCGGCTTCGAGCTGACGCGCGGTCTTCTGTGCGCGATGGCCCGCAAGCCGCTGCCGTCCGCGGACGACCTTCTGCGGGACGCACGCCGCGTTTGCGTGCTGGAAAACGTCACCGACTCCACCAACATGGGTGCTATCGTGCGGTCCGCCGCGGCACTCGGCATCGACGCCGTGCTGCTGACCCCCGGCTGCTGCGATCCGCTGTGCCGCCGTGCGCTGCGCGTGAGCATGGGGACCGTCCTGCAGGTCCCGTGGACCCGCATCGGGTCGGCTTACGCCGATTGGCCGCATCCGGGACTTGAACTTTTGCGTGAACGCGGCTTCAGAACCGTCGCCATGGCGCTGCGTGACGACTCCGTTCCGATGGATCATCCCGCGCTCAAGGACGAGCCCCGGCTCGCCATCCTGATGGGCACCGAAGGGACCGGCCTTTTGTCCGAGACCATCGCCTGCTGTGACTACACCGTCCGCATCCCCATGTATCACGGCGTGGATTCGCTCAACGTGGCCGCCGCGTCGGCGGTCGCCTTCTGGGAGCTGCGGGTCCGGTAAGCAAGCCTGCGCCGCCAAATCCGCCGCATCCATTGACAAATAAATGCGGCTGTGCTATAATGGATTTTGAAAAACGATTGTGATCCCGGAGGAGATCCGCCATGCCGCTGTATGATACGCATACCCATACCAACCATTCCCACGACTCGGAATGCGCTCTTGACGACCTCTGTGAAGCCGCCTTTGCCCGCGGCATGACCGGCGTCACGGTCACGGATCACGCCGACATCGAGTACTACCGCACGACAGACGTCCGTGCGCGCGTCAACGCGTCCTTCCGCGACGCGGACGCACACCGTGCCGCGTGGGCGGGACGCCTGAAGGTGCTGCGCGGCGTCGAGATCGGGGAGGGCGTCTGGGACCCGGACGCCGCCCGGGAGCTGCTGTCCGACGCGCCCTTCGACCAGATCATCGGATCCGTCCACGCCGTCCGTATGGAGGGGTACACGAAGCCGTACTCCGGCATCGACTTCTCAAGGATGCCCGCCGGGGACCTTGCCCGGTACCTGCACGGCTACTTTGAGGATATGCTGGACATGGTCACGACCGCCGACGTGGACGTGCTTGCCCACGTCACCTGCCCTCTGCGCTATATCACGGGCAAGTTCGGCATCTCCGTCGATATGTCCGCCTACGACCGTCAGATCGACCGTGTCCTGCGCGCCGCCGCCGACCGCGGCCTCGCCCTTGAGGTCAACACCTCCTGCACCGGCACCGCCTACGACGAGCTGATGCCGTACGGCTCCATCATCCGCCGCTTCATGGACTTCGGCGGCACGCGCTTCACGATCGGCTCCGACTGTCACGCGGCCGTCCGCTGCGGGGCCGGCTTCGACCGTGCCGTCGATGCCCTGCGCCGCCTCGGCGTGACGCAGGCGGTTTACTATGAAAACAGACAGCCCGTGCCGTACACGCCGGACTGAATCATTACGAAACGAGGACTACTGTCATGAGCAAGACCTACGATATCATCGCGCTCGGTGAGCTGCTGATCGACTTCACCCCCATGGGCCGCGACGATGACGGAGACGTCATGTTCGCCCGCAAGGCCGGCGGCGCGCCTCTGAACCTGCTGGCCGCCTGCGCGAAATTCGGCGGCAGGACCGCCTTCGTCGGCAAGGTCGGCGCCGATATGTTCGGCGATTTCCTGATCGAAACGGTCAAAAAGAGCGGCGTGGACGCCTCCGCGCTGCGCGTCGACCCCATCCACAACACGACCATGGCCTTCGTCCAGCTGAGCGAGAACGGCGACCGTGACTTCACCTTCGCCCGCCGTTTCGGCGCGGACACGTTCCTCTCCGCCGACGAGGTCCCCGAGGACAAGCTGCGCGATACCCGCGTGTTCCACTTCGGCTCCCTGTCCTTTACGTCCCCGGTGTCTGCCGACGCGACCCGCCGGGCGCTGGACATCGCCCGCCGGTCGGGGGCTATGATCTCCTATGATCCCAACTTCCGCCCGCCCCTGTGGGAGAGCGCGGAGCAGGCTGCCGATGCCATGCGGGAGAATCTGACCTGCGCCGATCTCGTCAAGGCGTCCCGCGAGGAGGTCGCGCTGGTCGCCGGGACCGACACCACCGACGAGGGCATCGCCGCCGGTCTCAGGTACGTCCACGGCCTCGGCGTGCGTCTCTGCGTGGTCACGGACGGCCCGAATCCCGTGACCGTCTCGCTGAACGGGGAGACCTCCGTCGTCGTCCCCGAGCCGCGCAAGTGCGTCGACACGACCGGCGCGGGCGATATCTTCTTCGGTACGTTCCTGTCCTGCCTGCTGCGCGAGGACAAAACGCTTGAGACGCTGACGCCGGAGGACTGCGTGCGCTACGCCGACGCCGCCAACCACGTTTCCGGTCTGTCCACGCTGAAGCACGGTGCGATCGCGTCCATCCCGGAGATCCCCGCAGAATGGAGGATCCGCTGATGTCCCTGCTCGGCAAGAACCCGCCTGCCGGCGTACTGAACGACAAGAAGCTGTACGTCTTTGACATGGACGGCACCATCTACCTCGGCAAGATCGTCTTCGGCTTTGCCATCCGCTTCATCGACCACCTCCGCGCAAGCGGGCGGCGCGTGCTGTTCTTCACCAACAACGCGTCCCACTCCACGGAGTTCTACGTGGACAAGCTGACCCGTCTCGGCTTCGGTCCGACGCCCGAGGAGATCATGACCTCCGGCGACGTGACGGTCGCGTTCCTCAAGTCCCGGTACCCCGGAAAAAAAGTATATCTGGTCGGCACGGAGCAGCTGTGCGAGCATTTCCGCGGCGCCGGGATAAACCTGATCAACGGTCACGAGGACGAGTACGACACCGTCGACCTCGTGGTCAGCAGCTTTGACACCGAGCTGACCTACCACAAGCTGGACGCCGCCTGCCGTCTGATCCGGAACGGCGCGGTCTACCTCTGCACCCACCCGGACTTCAACTGCCCCACCGAGACCGGCTTCATCCCGGACAGCGGTGCGATCGCGGCGTTCATCACGGCCTCGACCGGCGTCACCCCGCGTTATCTCGGCAAGCCCTACGCCGAGGTCGTGGACATGATCGAGGAGGTCACGGGCGTGGGCCGGGACGAGATCTGCGTCTTCGGCGACCGCCTGTACACCGACATCGCGCTCGGCTCGAAGAACGGCGTCACCTCCGTCCTCGTCCTCACGGGCGAGACGCACGAGGAGGATATCCCCCTCGCCCCCGCCGACCAGCAGCCGGCAATGGTCTACGACTCGCTTGAGGTCGTTGACCGTGCTATGTTCGGAACACAATCCGAACGTCCTCGGTAACTTCATTTCCCCTCTCACCATTTTTTGATCGGAAGTTCTTGAAAAAGGAGGGGCCCGGGGAGGGAAAAACTTCTTTCAAGAAGTTTTTCCCTCCCCGGAGAAAGGATAAATATTCATGGCCTTCGATGCCGGAATGCTCGCCTGCATGGTCCGCGAGATCCGCGGAGCCGCGCTGGGCGGGCGCATAGAGAGAGTCATGCAGCCGGAGCGGGACGAGGTCGTCCTGCAGATCCGCTCGTTCGAGGGCGGCCGCCGGCTGCTCATCAACGCGGGGGCGAATCCCCGCATCGGGTTCACCGAGCTGCAAAAGGAGAACCCGCATCAGGCGCCGATGTTCTGTATGCTGCTCCGCAAGCATCTGACCGGAGCCAAGCTGTGCGATATCGTCCAGCTCGGCTTTGAGCGCGCCGCCGTGCTGACCTTCGATACCCGCGACGAGATGGGCTTTTCGGCCCGCAAGTACCTCGTGGCGGAGGTCATGGGCAAGTACTCCAACCTGATCTTCTGTGAGGACGCCCACCCCGACGCCCCGGACGGTCGGATGAGGATCGTGTCCGCACTCAAGACCGTCGATTTCACCACGTCCGACCGCCGTCAGATCCTGCCCGGCATGATCTATGAGAATCCGCCCGCGCAGGACAAGCAGGATCCCACCGCCGCGACACCGGAGTCCCTCGCCGCCACGCTGGCCGGGGAGACGCCCGACCGCCCGCTCGACAAGGTCCTCCTGTCGCACTACTGCGGCCTGTCCGCCGCGGTCACGCGCGAGATGGTGTATCTCGCCACCCGGCACACCGACACGCCGGTCAGGTACGCCGGCGCGGAGACCGTATGGAAGGGCTTCGACGCGGTCATGAGCCGCATCCGGAACGGGGATTTTGCCCCGACGCTCGCACTTGTCGACGGCAAGCCGGTCGAGTACGCCTTCTGTCCGCTGACGCAGTACGAGGCCGCGGGCGGCGAGGTGCGTCCCTTCGACGACGCGTGGAAGCTGCTCGACACGTGGTTTGAGAGCCGCGACTGGGACACCCGCCTCCACCAGCGCGCGTCCGACATCCTGCGTCTCCTGACGCACGCAGAGAGCCGCATCCGCAAAAAGCTGGAGCTGCAGCAGAATGAGCTGGCGGAATGTGAAAAGGCGAGTCAGTACAAGAAGTACGGCGACCTGATCACCGCCAATCTGCATCTGATCACGCGCGGCATGAAGCAGGCGGAGCTGATCGACTACGAGGATTGGCGCGAGGAGACCGGTGATTTCGGCAAGGTGATCATCCCGCTGGACGAGCGGCTGCAGCCCTCCTCCAACGCGCAGAAATACTACAAGAAGTACACCAAGGCCCGCAACGCGAAGGTCGAGCTGGCCCGCCAGATCGAGCTGGGCCGCGCAGAGCTGGAGTACGTATACACGATTTTCGACGCACTGACGCACGTCGAAACGACGGCTGATCTCGGGGAGATCCGCGACGAGCTGTACCGGTCCGGATACGTGTCCAAAATGAGCAGCTACGCGGCTCCGAAAAAGCAGCCTGCGCCCGCCTATGCGAAATTCAGGACGTCCGGCGGCTTCACCGTCCTGTGCGGAAAGAACAACGTGCAGAACGAGTACATCACCCACAAGCTGGCCGAGAAGAACGATTACTGGTTCCACGCCAAGGGCGTTCCGGGCTCTCACGTGCTGCTCGTGACCGACGGTGCGGAGCCCGGGGACGCCGACTTCACCGAGGCGGCCTGCATCGCGGCGCAGTACTCCAAGTCGGCGGGGGGCGTCATGGTCCCCGTGGACTATCTCCTTGCGCGGAACGTGAAGAAGGTCTCCGGCGCCAAGCCCGGCTTCGTCATCTACCACACGAACTGGACCGCCTACGTCACGCCCGACGCCGACGAGGTGGCAAAGCTCAGGATCAAGTAGGAGAAAGAAAATGAATCTGATCCAATATCTGAAGGACGCGCAGTATCCCTATACGGGCACGCCGACCGTGTGTTTTCTCGGTGACTCCGTGACGCACGGTGCGTTCGAGTGTATTCAGGGCGATACCGCCGGCTGCATCTTCGACTTTGAGGCCGTTTACCACAACCGGCTCCGCCGCGAGCTGCTCAAGGTGAATCCGTGGCTGCCGGTCAATATCATCAACGCGGGTGTGGCGGGCGACAATGCCCGTTCGGCGCTGTCCCGGCTGGACCGCGAGGTCATCGGCCGCCGGCCCGATCTGTGTGTGGTCAATTTCGCGCTGAACGACGTCAACGACCCGCTGGACGTATACGTCGGCAGTCTCGGGGCCATCTTTGACCGTCTGCGCGCCGCCGGGATCCCGGTCATTTTCCTGACCGCCAATATGCTGAACACCTACGTCCGCCCCGACACCATCCCCATGTACCGGGACTATGCCGCCGTCACCGCGTCCTATCAGAACGGCGGCCGCATGGACGCCTACGTTGACGCCGCCCGGCAGGCGGCCCTTGTCCGCGGTATCCCCGTGGCGGACGCCTACGCCAAGTGGAAGGCACTCCAGCGCTCCGGCGTGGATATCACGCTCTGTCTCGCCAACCGCATCAATCACCCGACGCGGGAGATGCACACCCTGTTCGTCGACGCGCTCATGGAGGTACTGGATCAGGATATCCGTGCGTAAGGGAGACGCTTGCGGGGCTCTGCCCCGCACCCCGGGAATGCGTTTGCGGGGCTCTGCCCCGCACCCCGCTTAAGCCCTTCTTGAAAGAAGGGCTTAAGGATCCCAAGAACTTTTAT
>JAKSPU010000133.1 GCA_024404505.1 Clostridia bacterium | reverse complement strand
CCGCATCCCGCAGGATGAGGGTGCAGGGAGAAGAGCCGCCCAAGGGCGGCAGGGCGTCGCCGCTCCCTTCTCCCTGCGTAAAAAGACTTATTTCTCCCCCTCCCGCGCACGGGAGGGGGTCGGGGGGTAGGTCCCCGAGCGCAGAGCGCGAGGCGTCCCCACCCGCCGGGCGGGGTGGGGCAATACCTTTTACGGGGCTTCCGGCGATGCCGCGACGCACGGGCTCCGGCGCCCGGCTTCCACATCAGAGCGGGGATAGGGGCCCCGCGACTGCGTTTCAAAAAAGGCGGGCGCTCATAAGGGCACCCACCAATCCCGTTCGGCGTAAACCGAACCATAAGCAATATTCTTTTTGAAAGTTCTTGGGATTCTCAAGGACTTCTTTCAAGAAGTCCTTGAGCGGGGTCCGGGGCAGAGCCCCGCACGCGTCCTTGGGGTCCGGGGCAGAGCCCCGCACGCGTCCTCGGGGCGCGGGGCAGAGCCCCGGACGTCTCCATAATATTACTGCTTCTTTTTCTTCACGACCACAGCCGCGGCCAGCATGAGCGGGAGCGCGGACAGGCACAGCGCGGCGCCGCAGCCCTTGGACTTCTCCGTTTCGGGTTCGGTCGCGGGCTCGGTGGGTGCTTCGGTCACGGGCTCGGTAGGAGCCTCGGTGGGAGCCTCGGTCGGAGCTTCCGTCGGAGCCTCGGTAGGCGGCTCTGTGGGCGGCTCGGTCGGAGCCTCGGTGGGCGCCTCGGTAACGACGGGCTTCAGGGACTCCTTGTATGCGAGGTAATCCTCGATGCAGCCATCGGGCAGCCAGCCGTTCTGGACGTTCTCGGCGTCCTGAACGTCATCACACAGCACGATAGCACCGATGTACATGGTTGTGTCCGCGGGGACCGTCATCTCGAACACATCCAGACGGATGCTGTTGATGATGCCGGACCACTGCTTCGCGCTGCTCATGTCCACGACGATATACTGCCAATCATCACCGGTCTTGACCGTCATGCTTCTGGTGCAGGCCTCGGTCGGACCGCCGACACTGCCTGCCGCGTAGTACAGCTTGAACGGCACGTTGGACTTGAAGTTGTGCTTGACCTTGAAGACCAGATACGGGTAGTCCTCGGCCAGCGCGGGCATCAGCTCGGTGAAGTTCAGCGTCGCGTAAGGGTCGTTGGTCTGGGTGCGGGTCGTGATGGCCAGCGCCTTCTCATCCTCGTCGTACGACATGGACACGGCGTTGGGAGAGCCGACCAGCTCGTACAGCAGCGCACCGTCCATGTGCGTCGCGGGGATCTGGGTCATGTCGACGGGGATCTGGATGTAGTCGAGGCTGCCCTGCTTCTCGCAGACGGGCGTGTCGTTCCAGACGACGCCCACGGAGTTGATGACCGAACGGGGCGAGCCGTCGGAGCATTTGTTGCGGACGGTGTAGGTGCCCTCCTCCAGCGTCACGAAGGTGGAGGATCCGCCGCCGTCAAGGTAGAAGACGGAGTTGTAGCCCAGCTCGCGGCAGAACTTCAGCGCGTTCGCGAACTTCAGGCCGGCATACGTCTTGTCCTTGGTGGACGTGACGTTGCAGATCATGACGTGACCGTCATCACGGTAGCCGATGAGGGAGGTGGGGTACTCGGAGTTGTCGCCGTTCGGAACGGCCAGCTTGCCGTTGAGCAGGACGGTCATGTGGCCGCCGATGGCCTCTCTGACGTGCTGCCACTGCTCGGTGTTGCCCCAGCGGTCGGTCAGACTCATCTCGAAGCTCACGGTGTCGCCGACGGCGAAGTTCTTCTCAAGCGTGCTGATCTTGTTGCCGCGCGCGGTCAGGACGATGACATTCTTGTTCCCGAGCGCCGGACGCTCGGCGGAGTTCTTGGGGTAGATCGCCTTGACGGTACCCGTCATCCGGCCGCCGCCGACCATGAAGGACGAGCTGTCGTCCATCTCGATCTCGACCTCGTAGCTGTCGTCGAGCGCGTAGTTGGTGTCGCCCAGACGGCGGTTGAATACGATGATGGAGTTCCAGCAGGGCAGACGGTTGATGCCGTCGGCCTTGATCTCCGCGCCGTTGACGAAGATGCTGACCTGAATGTCGGGAGAGCCGACCAGCGGCTGGTTGGTGTCGGTCACGCCGAACGCGGCCTTGTCACCGGCGGCGCCGCCCTTCTCGGCGTTGGTCGCGGCATAGTTCTCCATGTCGATCTGCTGGGTCGCCCAGACCTCGCCGTCCATGATGAGAGCGCCGCGGGGGGTCTTGAGGACAGCCTTGGTGACGTTGGAGTTGGAGTGGACGTTCGTCATCCACAGGTCGCCGTTGACGGCGGCCAGCACGGTCTGACCCTTGCTGTTCTGCGTGTAGGACTCGCACGCCTTGGCCGTGGTCGCGGAGCTGACGACGGTCGTGCCGCTGTTGATGACCTCGAGCGACAGATGCGGGTCGGCCAGATCGAACTCGGCCACGTTCACGATCTTGGAGCCGTAGAAGCCGGAAAGCTCGATCTGCGTCCACAGGACACCGGTGGGCGTTCCGTCCTTCAGCGTGACCTCCTCGGTCTTGCGGCTGACTTCGCCCTCCAGCTCACCGACGCCGGATTCTTCGTCGGCGGACACGGACATCATGCCCGGCACGGCGGCCAGCACGACGAGGAGCAGAGCAAGAATAAACGATGCGATGCGTTTCATGATCAATTCTCCGTTCTATACTGTTTTTTTGCGGGAAGCGAACAGGATGGGCGCTGCCAGCGCAGGCAGCAGGATCAGCGCCGGAAGCGAAGACCGGCAGCCGCCGGACGGTGTATCCGTCACGTCCTCGTTTGTCACGGGCTCGGTGCCGGTCCCGGACGCGGGTTCCGTCTCAGGCTCCGTCACAGCCCCGGTCGGCGGCTCGGTGGCAGGCTCCTCAAAGACGTATACCCGTTCCGCCGCCGGCGCGAAGTCGATATGAGTGGCGGCCAGCGCCTCCTCCTCGCTCATATCGAGCAGGATCGGGTCGCCTCCGCAGGTGTACGGATCAGCCGGTCCGGAGAGGCTCGCGGAAGCGGCCTTTTCGGCGGCCTCCTGCGTCCGGAAGAACTGAATGGTCGCAAAATCCATGTAATCGCCCGCGTTGGCGTTGCCTTGGATGATGTCGAAGCGCCACAGATGGATGATACCGCTCCACGTATCGGGCGTATGCAGGTCGAGGACGAGGTAGTGCCACTTATCGTCACAGGACGCGTTGAAGGTCTTGGTGCAGGCCTCGGTCGGGCCGCCGATCGCGCCGGGACAGAGGTAGAAGGTCGTGTGATTGCCGAGGTTCCCCTTCCGGGCACGGTACAGGATGACCATGTACTTGTAGTCGTCGGCGGACAGCTTGACGCCCTTGGTGTCGAGCAGGCCCTCAAAGTTGAAGTGGATGTACGTGTCGTTGGTCGCCTCGGGAACCTCGAAGCGGAGAACGTCGCCCATGACGTCGTCGCGGACGTTCCTGACCTGTAAGAGGTTGGGTGAGTAGAAATACGGCTCAAGGTCGCCGGAGAAGTATACCTTTACGGCGACACGGTCTGCCCCGCCGCCTGCATAGACAAAGCTCACGGATTCGATGCGCACCTGATCCGCGCCGAACAGATAAGCCGTGAGGTACAGCTCTCCGACTGCCGCCGCCTCCGTCAGGTCCAGACGCACGGCGCCTGACCCGGCGTCGATCGCAATGTACGCCGCGTTGTCGGTCATATCGTACCGTCCGTCGTCCATGGTGTACGGGTCGGGACGGCTGCCCGCGCGGCTGCCGCCGGGCGCAGACTTGAGGCCGAGGATCGCCTGATCCCCGTTCAGCTTGCTCACGAAGTCGGCCCCGGTCGAGTATCTGATCTCCGCCGACTCAAACAGCCCGAGGTCGAACCAGCCGAGCGACAGGACTCCCTTGCCGGAGAGCAGAGCCGCGCCGTCGTCGGTAAAGCTGCCGCCGGTCAGGTTCCCGTCGTCGCGGGCAAGGCGGGCGATGTTGACCGTGCGGATCCGCCCGTCATCCGTGTCCGGCGCGCCGACCGCCACGTTGACCACGATCAGAAGATCGCAGTATACGTCGTCTCCGGACACACCGCGGAGGTAGAAATCATAGTAACCGTCCCCGGACTCCGGCGCGGTGACCGCCAGGGAGAAGCCCGCAGTGTCGTGTCCGGTCGGATAGGGGATCCCGGCCCGGGCCAGATCGGGGCGCTTGGAGATCACGACGTCCTCGCACGCCTTCCATTCCGGGAAGGCATCGTCCTGCGGCACGAAGGCGTACTCATACCGGGCAACACCCTCCTCAACGGCCAGCCAGCCGGAGAACACTGTTTTCTGTCCGAGGCGCATGGTCCAATTCTTGTCCACATAGGGACGCTCGTCCCCGGATACCGAGCCTTTTCCGAACAGCTCGTCTATGAAGAACATATACGGCACCCGGCGGTCGGCGGGACCGGCTTCGGCCCTGACCGCCAGCGCGGGCGTGCCGAGAAAGACCGTCAGCAGGGCGGCTGTCATCAGCAGACAGAGCCGTTTATGTATGCGGGGACCGTGCATGATCCTGTTCATACGCAGGTCACCTCCTTATCGCGGTATATTTCTTCTCTTATTATACATCATTTCCCCGGTTTTGTGAAGAGGGTTATGAAAAATTCATCGGAAAATATGCAGAAATGAGCCGGGCGGCAGAGCATCGCCGGTTGCTCCGTGCTAATTGCTATCCCCGCGCCCCCTGACCCTCCGCCCGGCGGGCGGAATATTTTATTTGATTGCAGGGAGAAGGGAGCAGCTGCGCCGCTCCCTTCTCCCTGCACCCTCATCCTGCGGGATACGCGGAATACAGAACGGGGTCAGGGGTCCCCGCGACTGCGTTTCAAAAAAGGCGGGCGCCCGTGACGGCACCCACCAATCCCGTTCGGCGTAAACCAAACTTTGGTCATTCTTTGACCTTGTATAAAAGTTCTTGAGATTCTCAAGGACTTCTTTCAAGAAGTCCTTGAGCGGGGCGCGGGGCAGAGCCCCGCAAGCGTATCCCGGGGCGCGGGGCAGAGCCCCGGCGCATCCCCCACACGCTCTCCGCGCTTACGCCAAACCCGGCGCGAGGAGCTTGCCCTTGCGGCGCTGATCGGCGAAATACAGTTCTTCGGTCGCCAGCGCCATTTTGGTGACCGCGAAATCACAATCGTACGGGTAGACGTACCACGTATCGTTCGATGTGTTCAGGTCAACGCAATCGCCGTGCTTGAACAGATAGCGGTACTCGATGTGGACGGAGTAGGTCTCCGGCACCTTCAGCACGATCTCGGCGGTGTCGTCCGCAGGAGGATCGAGCAGACGCACCCGGAAGCCGTTCATGTCGTGGATCATCTCGCCCTTGCCGAGGTCGATGAACTTCTTCGCGTTGGGCAGGGACTGCACCGTCACGGGCATCACACCCGTGGAATACCGATCCTCCTCGACCTCGCGCCGCACGTTGCCGCGCTCCCACTCATACCAATCCGGGATGTGGGAAAACTCGGTCTCACCGTCGGCAGCCGACAGCACACCGTACTCGTCCATGTACCACGACTTGCCGCAGGCCGTGCAGGTCAGCGCCGCCCCCTCGGACGTCATGCGGTACTCCGTGCCGCAGTGCGGACATTGGTACAGCACCTTGTCCAGCCCGTCCGCGCGTTTGGGATCGGCTACGCGTATCCCGTTCTCGCGCTGCCATGCAAAATCGTCGTATTGGAATGCCTCCACCAGCTTCCGGTTGATCTCGTCCGCCGTCATGGACTCAACGTCTTCCGGCGTGAACAGCAGACTGTACTCCGCCTCGTCGTGGTCGATGCCGCGCTCGTGGGACGTGTCCCAGAACGGCGAATTGATGTGATGCCCGTGGCAGATCAGCGTGGCCACGGGGACCTTGTAGAATTTGATCATCTGCCCGAGCGACTCCGGCAGAACGGCGGTCGTGCCGCAGAGCGAGTACCGCGCCTCCGGATAGATCACCGGTACGTCGCCGCGGTCCAGCACCTTCTTGAGCTTGCGGACCAGAACGGTGTCCCTCGTGAATTTGCGCTTGCAGATGCAGCCGACGTCCCGGAGCAGCCATTCGCGGCCGATGTATCCGTCGATCGCCACGACGAAATTAGCATACCGGCCCTTGAGAAGACGATACGCGATCTTGAAATCCAGGAAGGCGTTGTGATTGCACAGAAGAAGGAACGGCCCCTTCAGATCTTCGATGCCGCCGCGGTACGTGATGCGGGGCTTGTATCTGATCCACGCGGGTCCGCAGAGCAGCCCCGCTATGGGGCGCAGGAACCACTTGAATCGGAGGGGATCCTTCTTGAAATCAAAGCGGGTGAATGGCATAGGCAGATTTCCTTTCCGGAGCCTGCGCGGTCGGGCCGCGTGCAGTTCACATACGTTCACATTATAACATATTATTTACGAATATGCAATAGCTTTATGTTAAAAAAAGGCTTTCTATAATAGATGTTTTCCGGTGTCCTGCCGCCGGGAGCCGAGCAATGAGGCATCGCCGGAAGTTCAGTTAAACTTTTTTCCCCACCCCCTGACCCCCCGCCCGGCGGGCGGGGGGAACAGTTTATTTATACGCAGGGAGAAGGGAGCGGCGATGCCGCTCCCTTCTCCCTGCACCCTCATCCTGCGGGATGCGGGGACGCGTTCCCGTTTTCCGTTCCCCCGTTCCCCGTTCCCTCGTTCCCCCGTTCCCCCGGGTCTGTACGGATCGGGCAGATGCCATCTGCCCGATCCCGAGCGGGGTAAGGGGCCCCCGCGTGGGCGTT
>JAKSPU010000132.1 GCA_024404505.1 Clostridia bacterium | reverse complement strand
CCCGGGAGACGCGCCTGCGGGCGCGGAGGACGGGAGAAAACGCGCTGCCGCCGGAAGCCGGGCGTTTCCGCATCGCCGGAAGTCTAACTGATCTTTTTCCCCCCCCCCTGACCCCCCGCCCGCCGGGCGGGGGGAAATGTTTAATTTATACGCAGGGAGAAGGGAGCGGCTGCGCCGTTCCCTTCTCCCTGAACCCTCATCCCGCGGGACGCGGGGAACGACGACCTTACGCCCCGCGGCTGTGCCGCTCCCTTCTCCCTGCACCCTCATCCCGCGGGACGCAGGGGCGTATAGAAAAAGGGTGGGCGCCCATGACGGCACCCACCAATCTCGTTCAGCATAAACGAAACTTCGGACAATTCATTTTTATGAAAGTTCTTGGGATTCTTAAGCCCTTCTTTCAAGAAGGGCTTAAGCGGGGTGTGGGGCAGAGCCCCGCAAACGCGTCCCCGGGGCAGAGCCCCACATATGCGTCCCCGGAATCGTTATTCCTCTCCGGCCTTGAAGTTGTACAGGGGCTTGATGATCTCCAGAATATCTGCCGTGTCGCCGAGGCAGGAGATGACGGCTTCCATCGGCTTGTATGCCATCGGCGACTCGTCCACGGTGGAGGTGCTGACGGACGTGGTGAAGATGCCCTCCATCGCGGCGCGGTAATCCTTCATGCTGATGGTCGACTTGGCCTCGCCGCGGCTCATCAGCCGCCCGGCGCCGTGCGGCGCGGAGCAGTTCCAATCCGGATCACCCTTGCCCCGGCAGAGCAGCGCACCGTCCCGCATATTCATCGGGATCAGGAGAAGCTCGCCCGCCTGCGCCGATACCGCACCCTTGCGGAGTATCTTCCGGTCGACGTCAATGTAGTTGTGAACGGTCGTGAAGCTGTCCGTGGCGTGCAGACCCATGCCGGACAGGATCTCGTGCGCGATCGCACGGCGGTTGAGGTCGGCAAAGTCCTGCACGAGCCTCATGTCGTGCAGGTAGTCGTCCAGCCCCTGCCCCTCCAGATAACAATACTCGCGCGGGACGGACGTGTGCTTCGTGTTCTTCCACGTCTTCACGGCGTCCTTGACCTTCTTCGGGGACATCCCCTCCGCCGCCAACCGGAGCGCCATCAGATCGAGGTCCGCGTCCGTGGACTGATTCAGCGTGTCGTAGGCCAGCCGCTGATAGTGCTCCGCGACCTGCTTGCCGAGGAAACGGCTGCCGGAGTGGATGACGAGGTACAGCGTGCCGTCCTCCCCGCGGTCCAGCTCAATGAAATGGTTGCCGCCGCCGAGCGTGCCGACCGACCGCAGCGCACGGTCACGGTTGACCTCTCCGACACAGATCAGCCCAGAAAGATCGGCCTCGCCGGCCCACGGGTGGGCCTTCTGCCGGATCTGCATTCCGGACGGCACCTTTTCCCGGATCAGCTTGTCCAGCTTCTCAAACGGCACGTGCGTCTCGCGGAGCCGGACGACATGCATCCCGCAGCCGATGTCGATGCCGACAAGACCGGGCACGACCTTGTCCCCGACCGTCATCGTCGTGCCGACCGTGCAGCCGGCGCCGACGTGGACGTCCGGCATCATGCGGACGATCTGCCCCTCGATGAAGGGCTGATTGAGCATATTCACGATCTGGCGGGCGGACGCCTCGTCCAGCTCACGGGCGAAAACGGAGGCCGACGCATAACGGCCTGTAAGGTAAATAGGTTCCATAGGGTCCTTTCTCATGATTAATGGGGTGAAATGCGGGGGCGGACCCGCCTGCGCGGTCCCGCCCCCCTCTGTGATCACTGCTTCTCGAACGCCGCCGTCTGGGACAGCACGGACTTCATGAACGCGGGGTCGAACTTGGCCTTGCGGTCGTAGGTGTAGAGACCGTTCATCTCCTGCTCGACGTCGGTCAGCTGCGTGTAGCACAGCGCGCCGATCGCGGGATTGAACAGGATCGCCTCGGTCAGCCCCTTGAAGCGGTCAAGGAATGCCTGCGCGTCCTCGGGTGCCTGACCGTAGCCCCAGCCGTAAGATTCCTTGGGCGCCCAGCGGATGCCGCCGTACTCGGAGACGAAGGTCGGCTTGACGTTCCACTCGCGGCCCCGGCCGAGACACCAGTGGACGTTGTAGGTGCCGCCCTCGGGCAGCGGGTCCAGCTTGGCCTTGAAGGTCGCGGGATCCTGCTCGTAGTCGTGGATGTCGATGAGGTCGGTCAGCCCCGGCACGTGGACCCATCCGGAGGTGTCGATGAACATACGGGTGCTGTCGTAGCCGCGGGTGACGGCCGCCAGCAGACGGACGAAGGTCTCGTTCTGGTTGCCCTGCGTCTCGTTCAGCGGACACCAGCCGATGATGGCGGGATGGTTGAAGTCACGCGCCAACACCTCGCACCACTCGGGCACGAAGGACTCGAACGCGGTCGTGCGGGAGATGTCCAGTCCCCAGTTGCCGTGCTCGCCCCAGACGATATAGCCCTTCCTGTCGCATAGCGAGAGGAACAGCGGCTCAAACACCTTCTGGTGCAGGCGCGCGCCGTTGAAGCCCATCGCCATGGAGCGGTCGATGTCGGCCTCCAGCTCGGCAAGCGAGGGGGCGGTGTAGATGCCGTCGGGGTAGAAGCCCTGATCCAGCACAAGACGCTGGAAGACGGGCTTGCCGTTGAGGTAGAAGTAGCTGTCCCGGCACTCGATGCGGCGCATACCGAAGTAGGACTTCACGCAGTCGTCGCCGAGCGTCAGCTCGAGATCGTACAGCCGGCCGCAGCCGACCTCCCACAGGTGCAGCTCGGACAGCGGCACCTCAACGACGGCTTTCCCGCCGTACACGACCGCCTGACCGCAGCCGACGGGCCTGCCCTCGTAGGAGGCGGACGCTTTGAGCGTCATGCCCTGACCGCCCTTGACCTCGGCCTCGATCACGAGCTTCTGCGCGTCGAGATCGGGGTAATATTTCGTGTGGGCAACGTAGGCGGCGGGGACGTTTTCCAGCCATACCGTCTGCCAGATGCCTGTCGTGCGGGTGTACATACAGCCGTAGGAATGATAGTCCCCGGACTGCTTGCCCGCGGGCTGATTGCCGGTCCGCAGCGTGTCGACGGCGCGGATGACGATGCTGTTCTCACCGTCCTTCAGCGCGTCGGTGATATCGTAGAAGAAGGACACGTAACCGCCGACGTGGTCGTGGAAGCGGGTGCCGTTGACCCACACCGTCGTGCGGAAATCGCACGCGCCGATGTGCAGGATGGTCCGGCGGCCGTTCTCACGCCAGCCGTCGGGCAGCGTCACGGCCTTGCGGTACCAGACGCAGTCGCAGAAATCCACGTCGCCGATGCCGGAAAGTCTGCTCTCGCGGCAGAACGGGACGTTGATCACGGAATCGTACGGAGCGCCGTTCTGCAGGCCGCGGGCGCTTCCGCTCTGACCGGGGTCGGTCTGATGCTCCCACGGGCCGTTGAGGTTCAGCCATGCCTTTCGGACGAATTGAGGACGGGGGTATTCGGGACGGGGGATATTCGTGTATTCCATAGTGAAAAATTCCTTTCTGCATCAAAGTGGGGGTCTGCTTCCATTATACGGATTTTCACAGGTTTGTCAAGGCTTCCCGGTAAAAAGAAGTGCATTTTTTACAAAAAGGCTTGCTTTTTTGGCTTCCCTATGGTATACTTGACCTGTCAGAAGATATTTTCCTTTTGATAGAAAGAGAGGAATTCCCGATATGACCACAGAAACCCTGATCCTCGACGCCCGCTGGCCGGACTGCACGCTGACGGCCTATATCCACGAGCCATACGCCGAGCTGAACATCCCCGTGCGCCGCGCCATGATCGTCTGCCCGGGCGGCGGCTACGAATTCCTGTCCGACCGCGAGAGCGA
Source organism: Clostridia bacterium (assembly GCA_024404505.1). Taxonomy (GTDB): domain Bacteria; phylum Bacillota; class Clostridia; order Oscillospirales; family CAG-272; genus CAMEON01. The sequence goes on along the minus strand of JAKSPU010000132.1, from coordinate 2,930 downwards.
GCCCGTCGCGCTGCAATACTTTGCCGCCGGACTCAACGCCTTCGTGCTGCGCTACTCCGTCAAGGACGGCGCCGCCGCGTACGCGCCGCTCAGGCAGGCCGCGCTGGCGGTGAAGTACGTCCGTGAGCACGCGGAGCAGTACCACGTCGATCCTGCTTACGTGTTCATTTCCGGCTTTTCCGCCGGCGGACACGTCGCCGCGTCGCTCTGCACCATGTGGAAGGACCCTGCCGTCCTCTCGGAGATGGGCGATGCGCCCGCCGGCGTCCAGAAGCCGACCGCCGGGGTGCTGTGCTACCCCGTCATCACGGGCGGCCCCTTTGCCCACCGCGGCTCGATCGTGCGCGTTTCCGCCGGTCAGGACGGCACGCCCGACGAGCTGATCGACCGCTGGTCGCTCGAGAAACACGTTGACGGGGACACCTGCCCCGCGTTCATCTGGCACACCTGCAACGATACCTGCGTCCCGATCCAGAACACGCTGCTGTACGCGTCCGCCATGGCCGCCGCCGGCGTGCCCTTTGAGTACCACGTCTACCCGGACGGCGTACACGGCCTGGCTCTCGCCGACAGCGAGACCTCCATCGGCCGTGCCGATCTGGAGATCCCCGTCGTCGCCGCGTGGATAAAGGACGCGATCCGCTACTGCAAACAATTCAAGGCATAAGGAGGAACGACCACGATGGATACGCTCCCCTTCCGGCAGGTCCATCTCGATTTCCATACCGGCGACTGTATGCCGGACGTCGGCAGCCTGTTCTCGGAGGAGAATTTCCGCGAGGCGCTGACCGTCGGTCACGTCAACTCGATCACGCTGTTCGGAAAATGCCACCACGGCTGGGCGTACTACCCGTCGGCGGTCGTGCCCATGCACCCGACCCTTAAGACCGACCTGCTCGGCAGGCAGCTGGCCGTCTGCAGAGAAATGGGCGTGCGGACGCAGGTCTACGTCTCCGCGGGCCTTGACGAGCACATGGCCAATACCCGCCCGCAGTACCGCACGGTCAACCACGGGCAGGAGAACAGCCTGCTCGGCGCGCATTTCCACCAGCTCTGCCTCAACAACGACGACTACCTCGCCTACCTCTGCGCGCAGGTGAAGGAGGTCATGGAGCGATACGGCGATCAGATCGACGGCGTGTTCATGGATATCTGCACCCCCACGCCCTGCTTCTGCCCGTCCTGTATCCGCACGATGACGGAAATGGGGCTGGACCCCGAGAACAACGGCGATCTCGCCCGCCACGCCCGCCTTGTCTACGACAAGTACACGGGCGCGATCAACCGGACGGTCGCCGCGATCGACCCGAAAATGCCCGTCTTCCACAACTGCGGCAATCTGCCGCGGGACGACCGCGCGTGGACGTTTGCCAACACCGCGCACCTCGAGCTGGAGTCCCTGCCGACCGGCGGCTGGGGATACGACCATTTCCCGATGTCTGCCGCCTACTGCCGCGTGCTGGGACGCGAGTTCTCCGGCATGACGGGCAAGTTTCACAAGACGTGGGGCGAGTTCGGCGGCTACAAGCACCCCAACGCGCTGCGCTATGAGGCCGCGCTGTCGCTCGCTATGGGGGCGAAGTGCTGCGTCGGCGACCAGCTGCACCCGCTCGGCAGGTTCGACCTGCCCACCTACCGCCTGATCGGCACGGCCTACGCCGAGGTGGAGAGGAAGGAGGCGTGGTGCTGTGACGTCACGGCTGTGACCGATATCGCGCTCTGGTCGACCGGGAGCGGCTCCGACGTGGGTGCCAACCGCATCCTGCTTGAGGGCAAGTACCTCTATAATATCATCGACGGCGAGTGCGCCCTTGAGGACTACAAGCTCGTCGTCTTCCCCGACACGGCGGTGTTCGACGACTCGCTTGCCGCCCGGGTCAACGCCTACCTTGAGAGGGGCGGCAGGATCCTGCTGTCCGGCACGAGCGGCACGAAGGACGGCGCGTTCTTCCGCGACTTCGGGCTGCGCTTTGAGGGCGAGGACCCGCACGACAACACCTACATGATCCCGCGCTACGACATGAAGGGGAACGGCATCGCACCCTACCTCATGTACCGCCGCGGGTATGCGGTCACGGCGGACGACTCGGTGCGCGTCATGGCGGACCGGCAGGACAGCTACTTCAACCGCACCTTCCGCCGCTTCTGCTCACATTCCACGACACCCAATAATCCCGGCTCGCTGCAGCCCGGCTGCGTGATCTCCGCGGACGGCCGCATCGGGTATATCGGCTGGAACGTATTCGACGAGTACCGGGCCAACGGCTCCTACCACCACAAGCAGATGGTCTGCGATATGCTGGACGCGCTGCTCGGCAGTGAGAAAACGCTTGTGACCGATCTGCCGTCGAACGGCGTGACGACGCTGATGTATCAGGCGGCTGAACGCCGCTTTGTCAGCCACGTGCTGTACGCCGTGACCAAGCTGCGCGGCAGCGTGGAGGTCATCGAGGACGCGATCCCGATCCGGGATACGCACGTCTCGCTCCGGCTGCCGGGCACGCCCGCCGTCAGACGGGTGTATTCCGCGCCCGACAACACCGACGTGCCGTACAGGTACGAGGACGGCGTACTGTCGTACACCGTGCCGGAGTTCGTGTTCCACGGCATGGTCGTCATTGATATCTGATCCGTGAAAGGAGAATTCGTTATGGAAAAGACACTTCACCTCATCAGCAACGCTCACCTTGATCCCGTCTGGCAGTGGGAATGGGAGGAAGGCGCGGCTGCCGCCGTGTCCACGTTCCGCTGCGCCGCGCGCTTCTGCCGCGAGTTCGACAACTACGTCTTCTGTCACAATGAATCGTTGATCTACCGCTGGGTCGAGGAGTACGAGCCGCCCCTGTTCAGGGAGATACAGGAGCTGGTCAGGCTTGGCAAGTGGCACATCATGGGCGGCTGGCACGTCCAGCCCGACTGCAATATGCCCT
>JAKSPU010000131.1 GCA_024404505.1 Clostridia bacterium | reverse complement strand
ACGAAATTTCTGACGGCGCATCTGTACCGTCATCATTGTGCGGTAATGCCTATAGGAAAACCGTCAATAGATCTTATACTTCAGCCGCAGGTTGTCCGCGATCATGGCAATGAATTCGCTGTTGGTGGGCTTGCCCCGGTTGTTCTGGATCGTATAGCCGAAGTAGGCGTTGAGCGTGTCCACGTCGCCGCGGTCCCACGCGACCTCGATGGCGTGCCGGATCGCGCGCTCGACGCGGGAGGTCGTGGTCGAATACTTCTTGGCGACGGAGGGGTACAGCACCTTGGTCACGGAATTGATGATGTCGGAGTCCTTGACCGTCAGCAGAATGGCGGTGCGCAGATATTGGTAGCCCTTGATGTGCGCGGGGACTCCGATCTGGTGGATGATCTGCGTGACCTGCGTCTCGATGTCGTCACCCTGCGCGACGGGAATGCCGGCGTCGCCGACAGGTGCCAGCACCTGCCGTCCGCTGCGTGCCTTGAGCAGACTTTCCATGTGGTCGATCAGGCTGTCGGTTCGGATCGGCTTGATGAGGCAGAGCTGCGCACCGGCGCCGGACGCCTGAATGAACATACTCTGATTCGTGACCGGAGAGGTGACGATGAACGCCGGCTCGCGGTCGCCGCGCAGATCGAGGCTGTGGCAGGACCGGATGACGCCGATACCGTCCAGCTTGGAGAGCCAGATATCCACGATGGCGATGTCGGGATGGAAGCGTTCGATCTTGTGGAGCGCGTCGTCACCGTTGACGGCCTCCTCCACGCTGCGGTATCCGGCCCGGACGAGGCTGTCGCGCAGCTGACCGCGCTGGGTGGTGTTTTCGTCTGCGATGAGAATGCGTGCGTTGAAATTGTGTTCCATATTGTCTGTGTTTCCTTTCTTTTTCGATGATGGAAAGATTTACCAACTGACGCTATTATACCAAATTCTGGTAAAAATTGCAATACCTTGGTGAAAGAAATAGTTACCAAAATTTACCACCATCAATTTGTGATTTATGATGAAATCATCACGGAGCGTGTCGAAAAGACGGATCCTGTGGTATTTTCCCGGACTGCCGCCCCGGCACCCTGCCGCCGGAGGCCCGGCGTTTCCGCATCGCCGGAAGTTCTGCTAAACTTTTTCCCCCATCACCCTGACCCCCGCCCGGCGGGCGGGGAATAGTTTATTTAAACGCAGGGAGAAGGGAGCGGCGATGCCCTGCCGCCCGTGGGCGGCTCTTCTCCCTGCACCCTCATCCTTCAAGAAGCGGAGTTGTGCAGATATTCAAAAAGGCGGGCGCCCATGACGGCACCCACCTATCTCGTTCAGCGTAAACTCAACCTTGATCAATATTCTTTTTTGAAAGTTCTTGGGATCCTTAAGCCCTTCTTTCAAGAAGGGCTTAAGCGGGGTGCGGGGCAGAGCCCCGCATTATACTTTCCCGCTGTGTACACCCCCGTCAAGGTCGTACAGCTGCTCGTACACGGCGCCGTTCCACATGTCGGGCACCGCGTGACGTTCGACCGGCCCGCCGGAGAGGGCATTGTGCGAAAGGAAAGCATCGCCGACCGCCTGCAGCAGGAAGCCGTGCGTTGTCACGTAGTACGGCATGAACGATATACCGCTCGTCTCGAAATACTCCAGCTGCTCCGCGTCGGTGTAGTCCGGCCGGTTTGCACGGGGCAGATCACGCGCGAGCGCACCGGCATCCCCCATGTGTGCCTCGGCCAGCCAGATCGCGGACAGCGTCCAGCCGTCCACGTGATCATCCACGAGGGCCGAGCAGATGAACTCGCGGCGCGCGTAAGCGTTCTCCTCGGCAGCATCCAGCACAGGGAACGGCAAAAAGGTCAGCGGATTCAGCTGAATGGGATGCTTTTCGCGTCCCCAGCGCTCGTCCGTCATGATCTCGCTCGTGAAGTACAGATCTTCCTTAGCGGACAGCAGCCGGTCGAAGGACAGCCCGTCATTCAGGTACTGCTCGTATTCCGTCATGCCGCAGGCCGCGGCGACGGTGAACGCGTACCGGGCGCTGTACAGAGCGCACAGGTAATTTTTCTGATCGGGGATCGTGAACTCGTCCTGCGACATGGAGGGGATGACGTGCAGACTCCACCGCCCGTTTTCCTCGCGCACGAGGTGAGAGGCGTAGAATTCCGCAGATGCGCGGATAATAGGCAGGGCGACCGACTCGGTCCATGCCGGATCCTTGAGCATCCGCGCCGTTTCAAATGCCATCCGCGCGGGATACGCCGCGTTGTGGATCTCGAACTGGAAGGGGTTGGGGGCGTTCTGCGGGTCGGTCAGAAGATCCGGAGTGCCGTTGATCGGGTACTCCCACGCCCACATGACACCGCGGCCGCCGTAGATGCGGACCGTGTCCTCCGCCATCACGTCGAGCGTCCGGCGGTAAAATTCCACGATTGACCTGGCCAGATCAAGATGCCCGAGCCGCAGAAGCGCCGGGTGGATGTAGGAGATGTCCTGAGGGAAGTGGAAACGCCAGCCGAAGCCCGTCCAACCCATCGGGGCGGAGGGGATGCCGTCCGGCGCGAAGGAGCAGAGGACGTAGTACAGCGAGCGGGCCCACATCATGGCGGCATAGGGCTCGGGCAGGTCAATATATGAGCTGCCGAAGCGATGATGCCATCCGGCGCGGCAGCTGACCATCCAATCCGGGGCGTCGGCAGCAGATCCGAGATTGAACAACAGCTCTTCCGTCCGATTGACGTTCGCGGCGCCGATGAGCAGAAGACAGCTGACGTCGTCCGACGGGAAGGAGACGCGGAGACCCGCGTCTGTCGGGGTCAGCGTGACGCTCCCCGCGCGGCAGACGGCGCGCAGGATCACCCGCGTGTCGACTGTGCCCGTGTGCGTGACAAACCCGTCCGGCAGGACGTCGGAGGACAGATGAAGGTACTGCCCGTAGGAGATCCAGTGGTCTGCCTCGGGCGAGAGCAGCAGGTCGGGCATGGTCCCGGCACAGTTGATCTCATAAGCGAGGACGTCGCGGCTGTACGGGTGGAACGAGGTACGCAGCGAGACGCGCGTCCCGTCCGCCAGCACGTACCCGGTGGACAGACAGCCGTCGTACAGGGAGAGCGTCTGGCTGTACGGCGCGTCTGGGTCAAGGGCCGGGAGCCCGTCGGCAAAGCCGAGCTTATACAGCCCGAGCCAGCAGTCGATGCCAAAGCTGCCGTGATAGTAGTGATCGGCATGGCCGACGCGCATGGATTCGCCGATCCGTCCGCCGTCCGGGGCGGTCGCGGCAGTGGTGCCGTCGTGCATAAAGCCCCAGCCGTCAAAGCAGCCGCCGGACGAGCCGCTGCCGAGGTAGAGGGGGAGCAGATCACAGCCCGGGAAGGCGGTGCGGACGACGTCTCCCTTGCGGAGCGCGGTTTCGATACTCATGATGCAGCCTCCTGTCGGTTATTCTACCGATAGTATAGCACACGGCACGTGCGATGTCAAGTTCACGCGGGAAAAACGGCCTTCCGATCGGACACGAAAACGCCGCCGAACGCTGCGCCGGAGCGGATAAGAATCCGCGGAACTTTTCCGAAAGGTGTTGAAATCGGCGCGGAATCATGGTATAATGAACGCGGCGAACGATTTCCCGCCGACCCTTATTCGATCCGTATTGCTCACGGACGTCGTGTACCGTAAATTATGCAATTATGAAAGGATGGTATTCGGTATGTCTGCTCCGACACTCAGGAAAAACCCGCCTCTATCGTCCATGGTGCGCCGCGAGGGCATCGTCCTGACGGATGATGACCAGATGCGTGCTTACGCCAACACACCGGACGAAAAATTCGTCCCCAAGACCGCCAACACCGCGATGGCGCCCGTCGCGTTCAACGAGATCCGCGACCGGGCCGTCCGCAACCATTCCTCCTGCATCACGTTCTTCCATGACCATTTCTTCGGCGGCGGCGAGCGGACGCTTCACCTGTCGCACCCCGAATTCATCGAGCTGACCCGCAAAATGTGCGAGAACGCCGAGTCGGTCGGCGTCGGCATCGGCGCGAGCGTGACCAACCCACTCGACCTCGGCCGCAATTTCAAGCAGGATATGGGCGTCGGCGGCCAGCACCGCTTCTTCTCCGAGGGCGTGCTGAACGCGGACGGCAGCTTCTGCTTCAACGCCGTGATGTCCGACCGCTGGTGCAACAACAAGGGCTACACCTACCCTCAGTTTGTGTCCGCGCGTCTGTTCGCGTATACGGAGGAGGACGACGGATCTCCGTACCTCGTGATCCGCCCCGAATCCATCCGTGAGATCCCGATCGGGGACTATACTGTCACGCAGTCCGACGAGCCGTGGGAGCTGTCTCGGTATTTCCGCAATCATCACGCCGTTGTCAAGGGGCACACGTCCCTGCCCGGCAACCGCGTGTTCGCCGTATTCCACATGGATACGCCCGAGATGGACTACTTCCACCCCGGCGTGACCGAGTACGTCCACGGCATCATCGACCTGTACCGTGAGAAGGGCGTTGAATTCATGGAGTTGTACTCCGACGAGATGCATATCCAGTTCGACTGGGACTTCTCTCATTTCGGCCCGCACGAGATCCCGACCCGCTACATGACGGACAACTTCCAGTCCGTCCTCCGTACTTACGACGACCTGTTTTCGGACTTTGACAAGGCGCTCATCTGGTTCGGCTACGACATGCAGGCCGACCGTGAAACGCTCGGCCGCAAGCACACGCAGCACGTCATCGGACGCACGCCCGAGGCGCTGTACGAGACGTTCCGTATGCGCCGCACCTACTACGAGACCCTGCAGGATAAGGTCGTCGGAATGTGCTGTGAGGCACGCGATTACATCCGCGCGACCTACGAAAAGCACGCCGGATGGGATCCGCTCTGCCTCGGTCACGCGACGTGGCAGGAGTCGCCTACCTGCGACCGCTACGCCGACGTGAATCTCGGCGGACACGTCGCGCAGTTCGGCGACGTCGTGGCACAGGGCCACTGCGCTTACGACTACACGGACGAGTACGTCTACTCCAGCACGGTCCGCGAGGCGATCTCCGGCTGCTACGACTATTTCAAGTGGAACGACTACTTCTCTTACGGCGGCAACGATTTCTGCGAGTGCGGCTGGTTTGACCGCAACTACTACGGTGGTGCGATGGCCTGCTCGCTCGGTTCGCTCAACCGCAACGAGGTCGCGTCGTGGGGCGCGTGGGGCTTCCCGGATTGGGCGCGGCGCCGCTTCCGTGCCGTGGACGTCGGCTTCGGTGCGACGCGCGGCACGCAGGAGGCCGTCCTGACCTACGGCCGTCCCCGCGTGATCGACGTGCTGTATGTGTACCCGAAGGATCTGACGTCCGTGGAGGAACGCTTCGGCAGCTGGATGGTGCAGTACGCCTACTGCAACTACTGCCCGGCTGACAGGATCGTCAACCTCGGCAAGGTGAAGGACGGGAAGCTGTACCTCGGCACGGACGTCTACTCGACCATCGTCGTCGGCTTTGAGCCGTACTTTAATGAAGCCTTCCTCGGTCTTCTGGAGACCTTCGCCGCGCAGGGCGGCACCGTGGTCTGGAACAGCACGCCGCCTGCCGACGAGAGCGGCAAGGTCCCGGCCCGTTGGCTGAGCCTGTTCGGCCTTGATGCGGTGCAGTCGCTGGTCGAGGGCGGAACGGCCTCGTCCGTCACCTTTGCGGGCGCGCTTGCCGGGGTGCCGGAGATGAAGATCCTGTCCGGGAACCTTCCCGACCGTGTTTACGACGTCCGGACGACGGGCGATATTCTGGCGTATGCCGACGGCAGACCCGTCGGGACGGGCCGCAGGGTCGGCTCGGGATACGCCGCCTATTTCGGCTTCCGTCTGCGCAACGATCAGACCGGCGACTCCGGCGACGGACCGCGCACGCTGTTCCGTGTTCTCAAGACGCTCGGCGCCTACGGCGGCGCGGGCGCGGACGACAACGCCGAGACGATCAGCTGCACGACGCCGTACTTCGCCACGAAGTTTGCCAACGGCGCGGTGTCGATCTGCCGTCACTACTACCCGATGCGCGAGCAGTGGGCGGGCGGCTTCGGACGCGACCGTGACCGGGATGCCGAGGCGATGAAGAACTATCCGTACATGGTCCCCGCGGAGCTAGATCTGGTCGACTTTGTGCTGGAGGGTCATACCGTGACCTACTCCGGCACTGGTGCTTTACAGTTCCGCACGGACGAGGGCGGCAATGTGGTCGGCTTCTACGGCAACGATTCCTGCGGAGTGACCGTGGACGGCAGGACCTACCGTTTCACCGAGGGTCCCGCGCACACCATCTTCAACGAGCTGGAGGCCGATCGTCTTCCCGACGGTTACTCGAAGGGCTGGGAGGTCGTGTCTTCTGCGCCCGCCGTTGATCTGTGCTGCGATATTCCCGCCGGCGCCGAGGTGTACCGCGACGTCATGCTGGACGGCTCACGGCTCGAGGTCGACGCTCGCCTTTCCCTCTCCGGCAGCGTGCTGACCATGGGCGACGTCTGGGCGGCTGTGATTCTGGCAAAATAATGGAGACGCGTGCGGGGCTCTGCCCCGGACCCCGCTTAAGGGCTTCTTGAAAGAAGCCCTTAAGAATCTGCAAGAACTTTCAAAAAAGGAATATTGACCGAGGTTCGGTTTACGCCGAACGAGATTGGTGGGTGCCGTCATGGGCGCCCGCCTTTTTTGAAACGCAGTCGCGGGGGCCCCTATCCCCGCTCGGGACTCCGCGCGGAGCGCTGCGTCCGTAAAACCCGGGGAACGGGGAACGCGTTTTCTCGCATTTTCAGGGATGAGGAGACCGAGGAGAGGGGGCGCCGCAGCGCCCCCTCTCCTCGGTAAA
>JAKSPU010000130.1 GCA_024404505.1 Clostridia bacterium | reverse complement strand
CTGACGAAATTTCTGACGGCGCATCTGTACCGTCATCATTGTGCGGTGATGCCTTAAGGACTTCTTTCAAGAAGTCCTTGAGCGTCTGAAGGGCTTGCCCTTCAGAATGTGCTGGGCAGAGCCCTGCATATTATTGATAGCGCTTCCAATTCACACAGTTCTCCGGCGTCGCGGCCGGACGGAACAGCTCAAACGGCAGGTTCGCACCCGAGAACAACCGCTCGGCGGTCGGCTGGACAGCCCTGATGCGCTCGTCGGAGCCGCAGTCGTAGCGGTAGGCGTACAGCTCCCTGACCGACGGATCCCACGGCGCCGCCGGATCGGCGGCGCGGATGGGGTACCCCGGCTCCGCGTCCGGCTTGTCCGTATACCCGGCGAACAGGAACGTGTGTTCGGGATACCCCTTCGGATTTGCGCGCACCAGCATGATATCACCGGGACGCAGAGACCGGATGTCGGTCAGCTGCTCAAAGCCCATCCGGCGGCACCACGCGGGGAACGCCGATACGACCACACCCTGCGTGAAGGGCTGGTCGACGAATCCCAGCCGGTACAGCGCCCAGCAGACGAGCCGGTCGCAGCTGACGAGCCCGGCCCTGTTGTCGATGCCGGGATTGATCGGCGCGTCACCGTACCGGAAGCCGTGCGCACGGACGTACTCCGTGACGTACCGCGCCTCACGCAGGACGTCGCACTCCAAGAGGGAATAGGGCGTGTACAGAACGTTCCCGGCCTCGTCGCAGACGCGGTATCCCAGCATCCTTACGCTGTCACAGACGCGGACCGCGTCCCGCAGCGTCCCGCAGGAGGTCAGGATATTGTGCGGCGCCGAGATCAGCCGTTTCTCGCGCAGACAGACGTAGTACGCCCTGTGCGTCAACACCTCGGCCGTTTCAGGCTCCGGCTCGTCGGCAGCCGGGTAGGGACGGCGTGCCTTGTTCATTTCTTCGGCGTAGGCCCGGGCCTCTGCGGCATCGGCAAACAGCAGGACGGACGACAGCACCATGCTGTCCCCCGCACGCACGTATCCCGACCAATCCAGCCGGAAGGCGTCCGTCAGCGTCCCCTGCCACAGCTCCTTCGCGGAAAGATCGCAGACGACGTACTCCCAGTCGCCGGTCCCGTATACCATGCAGCCCGCCGAGGCGCGCGGCGTCGGGACTCTGATATCCCCGCAGGTGAAGTACACCTCGCAGAAGCCCGGATGCGCCGCCCGGACCTTCAGGACGAGCGCGCCGAGCTCGTCTGCGTCCTCGGGCGCACTTTCCTTGAGGACGAAGTCCATCATCCGGACAGCCTCAAAACGGACGTACGGGTCGCGCGAATCCCGGCTTGCCGTGAATCGCAGACCGTCCTCGTCATACGAAACGACCGTGTCCTGCCCCTCACCGAAGAAATCCGACCGCAGCCCGGGGGCGAAATAGTCCATATGTATCTCAAAAAACGAATCCTTCATAATCAGCACCTCGTTTCCTCATGCGGTATTTTCTCCCATAGTATACCCGATTCCGGGCGGTTTGTCAACCGGTTTTGACAGGATAAAAGCAGGGAAGGGCGTCGGAAAGCGCCCGGATCCATGGAAAAAAACGGAAGAGTTTCGTTTCGGTTTATTTTTGACAGATATAATCATTCACAGTAATCTGTCATATCCTGCCACTCCCGATCAAAAAATGAAAAACAAGGAGCTGTCACCATGGAAAAGTACTGCGTTCTGATCAATCCGAAGGCCAACAGCGGACATGGCGCCGAGTCCGCCGACAAGCTGAAGGCTCTCCTTCCCGAAGCCCTGATCCGCTGTGAGGACGTGACCGCCATCACCGATATGAAGGCATTCCTTTCCGATCTGCCTGCCGACGAGACCCCGGTCCTGACCGGCGGCGACGGCACGATCAACCGCTTCGTCAACAGCCTCGACGGCGAGGCCCCCGCACGCGATATCCTGTACTTCGCGGCCGGCACCGGCAACGATTTTCTGAACGACCTCGGCAAGACCGTCGCCGACGGTCCGTTCCTGCTCAACCCCTACCTCGTCAATCTGCCCGTGGTGGTCGTCAACGGCGGGACGTATTACTTCATCAACGGCATCGGCTACGGCATCGACGGCTACTGCTGCGAGGTCGGCGACAAGATGCGTGAGACCTCCGACAAACCCGTCAACTATACCTCCATCGCCATCAAGGGACTCCTGTTCCACTACAAGCGCACGAACGCCGACGTCACGGTCGACGGCGTGACCAGACACTTCAAGCACGTTTGGCTGTCGCCCTGTATGCACGGTCGTTACTACGGCGGCGGCATGATCTGCACGCCCGCTCAGGACAGACTCTCCGACAAGCATACCGTGTCCGCCATGACCATGACGGGTATGTCCAAGATCAAGACGCTGCTGGTGTTCTCGACCATCTTCAAGGGCGAGCATATCAAGCATACGGAAATGGTCACGATCAACGAGGGCAGCGAGGTCACCGTGAAGTTCGACCGCCCGACCGCCCTGCAGATCGACGGTGAGACCGTCACCGGCGTCAGCGAGTACACCGTGTACTCGGTCAATTCGCCCAAGCACCCGAAGTATGCCGCCGACAAGGTCGCGGCTGCTGTCTGACCTATCGGTACTTATCCGGCTCCGCGCCCCGGCGCGGGGCCGGATCTGTTAAGGGCGTCTCTAAATATTCAGCGTGCGGTGAGCGGCGAGAAGATTTTTCGTCAGTCTAAACAAAAATCCGCGCGTATAGTTCATCCTATACGAAGGATTTTTGTGACGAATGACGGAAAAGATTCCGCCGATTCGCCGTGCGATGAATTTTTAGAGCCGCCCTTAAGGCATTACCGCACAATGATGACGGTGCAGATGCGCCGTCAAGGCGTCAGCCGTGCATTGTGCGGTGATGCCATAAAAAAAGATTGTTTCCCCCCTTGCGCCGCGCCCGGTTATATGGTATACTGTATCCGTAACGTTAACCCGGAAAAGAGGTTGTGACACTCTATGATAAACCGCACGAAACAAAACCCCGACGGCAGCTGGTCCGTCCGCTGCCCGGGCTACGGATTGGACGTAAACGGCCATAAGGTCACGGTGTACGTTGAGAATACCGTTTTCGCCGTGCTGGACGTCCGCTCCGCCGTGCCGCAGACCAACGACACAAACGACGGCGCGATCAAGGACGCCGAGCCGTCCATTCCCGTGCTGACCAAAACGGCGGTCACGCCGGACAAGACCGTTTTCACGTGGAAAAACCGAAGCGCCCTTTGGGAAAAGACCTACACGCTCACCTGCGACCACCTGCGCTTTACCTACGCCGTGACGGTCGAGGGCGAGGGACGCGTGGACGGCGTCGAGTATTTCTCCGGCAATACCGGTACCGCCGCGTGGGGCAGCGACTACGAATTCAGCGAGGGCTTCACTCCCTGCGTGTCGTGGTACGACAAGGAGGACTATACCTTCAAGGCAAGTCTCGACTGTCACCGCTGGTCGGTGCTGATGGTGCCGCCCATGTTCTGCTACGCCTTCCGCTGCGAGGGGCTGACCGCCCGTCTCGGGCTCGGTCTGGTCGCGCGGCGCGGCGAGCATAACTTCAACGCGTTCGACTACCGCGTGACGCGGGCGGGCTTCCGCTCCGGCTTCAAACTCACGACCGACCAGAGCGGTCACGTCACCGTGAACGGGAGATGGGAGACCCCGATTATCATCGGCTTCGGCGGTGCGGATCAGTGGGACGTTCTCCGTCAGTACGCCGACTATTACTACGCTTCAGGCATCGCTTCCCCCGTCCCGCAGGGCGTAAAGCCCCGCTTCTGGTACGGGCCGCTGGTCTGCGGCTGGATCGAGCAGTGCATCAAGGGCGTCGAGCAAGAGGTACCGGCGTCTTCGCTTGCGCGTGAGGACGTGTACGAGGCCCTGCTCGACAAGATGCGGACGTTCGGTCTGCATCCGAGCGCGCTGATCATCGACGATAAGTGGCAGTCGCACTACGCGACCGCCGAAGCGGACCCCGATCGCTTCCCGGATATGCGTGCCTTCATCGACCGCCGCCGCGCGGAGGGGCTTCGGACGCTGCTCTGGTTCAAGCTCTGGGACTGCGACGGACGCGAGGACTGCCCCACGATAAAGGGCGATGACGGCAGAGCGTGCTACGACCCCTCCCATCCCTCCTTCCTTTCGCACCTCGATACCGTCATGCACCGACTGTTGTCTTCCGACGAGGGCTGCTACGGCTGCGACGGCTTCAAGATCGACTTCGCGTTCTGGATGCCTATCGGACGCGGCGTGAAGGCGTATTCCGGCAAGTACGGCGTTGAACTGCTGTACGATCTTATGGAAGCGATCTACACGCGCGCGAAGGCCGTCAAGCCGGACGCGCTGATCAACGCCTCACCCTGCCACCCCTACTTTGCGTCGGTCTGCGATCAGGCGCGCCTGCACGACTACGAGCAGAAGAACCGCAACAACCGCGAGGACCTCGCCATGCGCGCCCGGATGTATGAGATCGCCATGTCCGGCGTGCTGATCGACACCGACAACGCGGGCTTCGCGAGCAAGCGTGACTCCATGCGCTGGCTGCTGACCCAGCAGATGATCGGCGTGCCCGACCTGTACGCACTCTCGGGCACCGATACCTGTCCCATGAACGAGGAGGATTTCGCCGCCATCGCCCAGACGTGGGACGAGTATAACCGAAAGATCGACAGGTACTATCAATAATCAGTTGAGGAGGTAACTATATGAAAAACCGTCCTTCAAGAATATGTCTCTCCGCGCTGCTGCTCGTCCTTCTGCTCTGCGCCGCGTTGACCGCCGGCGCCTGCAGCAGGGCCGACAATCCGGAGGAGACAGGCACCGAAACGTCCGCCGCTCCCGCGTCGGAAGCCCCGACCGCACCCGACACGCAGCCGGATACGCCTCCCGCGACCGTACCCGATACCGAGCCCGACACCGAGCCGGAGACCGCTCCCGCCCCGGACTATGCCGGGCTTGTCGACTTTGTCGTTGACGTCGAGGCAGGCCGCGATATCCGCGTCCTGCAGCTGACCGACCCCCAGATCATCGACTCCGGACAGTGCCGCACGCCCGACCGGCTCAACGCCGTCGAAACAGCCCTGTGGGCGACGGACAAAATGGAGACCGGCTATAAGCAGTACATCCGCCAGCTCGTCACGGAAACGAAGCCGGACTTCATCTTCATCACCGGAGACGTCGTCTACGGCGAGTTTGACGACAACGGCTCCGTGCTGCTGGACTTCATCGACTTCATGGAGGGCTTCGGCATCCCGTGGGCACCCGTGTTCGGCAACCACGACAACGAGTCCCACATGGGCGCCGATTGGCAGTGTCAGCAGCTTGAGGAGGCGGAGCATTGCCTGTTCCTGCAGCGCGAGCTGACCGGAAACGGCAACTACACCGTCGGTCTGACGCAGGGCGGAAAGCTCGTCCGCGTGTTCTTTATGCTGGATTCCAACGGCTGCGGCAACATGAGCGCCGAGTCCAAGGCGAACGGCCACAGCACGACGAGCGTCGGGATCGCGTCGGATCAGGCCAAGTGGTTCATTGCCGCTGCGGACGACATCCGCGCAGCTTCGCCGGAAACGAAGATCTCCTTCGCGTTCCATATCCAGCCGGACGCGTTCACAGCAGCGTTCTCCAAGTACGGCTTCAGCAATTCCGGTACGCAGGGCAGCCCGATCAATATCGATAAGGCCGCCGATAAGGCCGACACCGATTTCGGCTACCTCGGCCGCGATCTCAAGTCCCCGTGGAGCAACTCCGGTATATGGAAGAAGCTGCTTGCCACGGGCGCGGATTCCGTCTTCTGCGGACACGAGCATTGCAACAGCGGCAGCGTCGTCGTTGACGGCGTGCGCTACCAGTACGGCATGAAAAGCTCGATCTACGACCGCATCAACTATGAGCAGTCCGACGGCACCATCGTCGGCGGCTACGAGCTGCCCGGAACACCGCTCATCGGCGGCACGATGATGCTGCTTGCCGAAGGAACGGGCGAGATCAAGGACGCGCATATCGTCTACGCCGATACCGAGGAGATAAAGCCGGAGCCCGAGCCCGACAAGCCGGACGCCAAGTACGTCTACGTCCTTGATTTCAACGGTAGGGACTTTGACATCACGGTCACGACCGACGGACTCAACCGTGAGCCCGTGGCTGCCGTGTATACCGAGGCCGTGGACGGAGCGGAGGGCCTGACCGCCCGCGCGATCGAGACCTATCTCGTCAGCGTCGGCGTGAAATTCGGCACCGACGTCCCGTATGACGTCATCTCGTCCATCCGCGTCCGGATGCGCGTAACCGAGAACACCAAGCACTCCAAGGATCCGCTGTTCCGCCTCTATAACGACCGCAACAACCAGATCCTGACCACGAGCGTGTACGCGACGCTCGGCAGCTTCGGCGAGTGGACGGAGATCGAGCTTTCCAAGCTGCTCAAGGACGCAAACCTTGTCAAGAACGGGCTGATCCAGCCGTTCAGCATGGTCTACCGCTGCTATGACGCGCAGACGCTGGTCGAATTCGACTGTCTGATCCTTGAGACGAGTGAGGAGATCCCCGGTCTGCCCGTGCAGGCGGAGGAGCACGAGGCAGCGTGACGCAAGATAGGAAAAAGCCGGCTCTGCGAGCCGGCTTTTTCGATTGAAGGGGCTGCTGCCCCGGCACTCTGCTTGTCGGAAGCCCGGCGCATGCGCATCGCCGGGAGTTCAGCTAAACCTATTTCCCCCACCCCCCTGACCCCCCGCCCGGCGGGCGGGGGGAACAGTTTATTTAAACGCAGGGAGAAGGGAGCGGCGCAGCCGCTCCCTTCTCCCTGCACCCTCATCCTGCG
>JAKSPU010000013.1 GCA_024404505.1 Clostridia bacterium | reverse complement strand
GCGGCTTCTTCATGCACGCCCGCGGCGGTCTGCAGACCGAGTACATGGGCGAGGAATGGTTCGAGAACGTGACCGCGTCCGTCGACGAGGCCAACAAGCGCGGCATGCACGCGTGGGCCTACGACGAAAACGGCTGGCCGTCCGGCTTCGGTGGCGGTAAGGTCAACGGCAAGGGCGAGAAGTATTGGCAGAAGTATCTGCGGGTCAAGAAATTCACGCCCGACCTCGAGGATATCCGCGGTCCCCGCGTGATCGGCTGCTTCGAAAATTACTGCTTCTATTACGACGTCAACCCCTTCTACGTCGATACGCTCGACGGCGAGGTCATCGCGGACTTCATCCATGAGATCTACGATCCCTATTACGAGAAATACGGCTCTACCTTCGACGGCTTCTTCACCGACGAGCCGCAGATCTCCCGCAACGGTATCCCGTGGAGCCTGACGCTGCCCGCCGAGTACAAGAAGGCGTATGGCGAAAACCTGCTCGACAACCTGATCGACCTCTTCATCGAGGACAGACCCGGCTATCAGGAGACCCGCATGAAGTTCTGGAAGCTCATCACCGAGCTGTTCTCCAGAAACTTCATGAAGCAGATCCACGATTGGTGCGTATCTCACGGCGTCAAGTTCACCGGTCACCTCGTGCTGGAGGAGACCTACCACTCCCAGCTCGTGTCCAACGGTGCTTGTATGCCCCACTATGAGTACTTCGATATCCCCGGCATGGACTGGCTCGGCCGCGACATCAACCGCTGCCTGACCCAGCATCAGCTGGCCTCCGCCGCCGCCCAGACCGGCAAGAAGCAGATCCTGTCCGAGACCTTCGCCCTCTGCGGCCACAACGTCGGCCACGAGGAGCTGAAGCGCAACTACGAGTGGATGATGGTGCGCGGCATCAACCTGATGTGCCAGCACCTCGAGGGCTACTCCCTGCGCGGTATCCGCAAGCGCGACTATCCGCCCGCAATGTACTGCCAGCAGCCGTGGTGGGCCGACTATAAGGTCTTCAACGACGCCATGTCCCGCGTCGGTATGCTGCTTGCCGAGGGTCAGATCAAGGTCGACACACTGGTCATGCACACCCAGACCTCCGCGTGGATCTGCTACAACGACAAGGACAACGGCTCACTTGCAGATTGGAACGTCAAGCTGCTTGATATCATCGATCAGCTGGAGGCCAAGCATATCCCGTTCCACCTCGGCGACGAGATCCTCATGGAGCGGCACGGCCGCGTCGAGGGCGATACTCTCGTCATCGGCGAGATGAAGTACAAGAAGGTCATCATCCCGCCTCATATTGCGTTCCTGCCGGGTACGGAGAAGCTGCTGGCCGAGTTCAAGGCCAACGGCGGCGAGATCGTCACCGTGGACGAGCTGCCGGCTAACCCGATCATCGACAATCCTAAGATCACCTATACGCTGCGTGAATTCCCGGCTGACGGCTTCACCATGCGGTACTTCGTCAACTCCACCGCAGAGGAACAGGCGGCTGTCATCGCCTGCGGCGGCAAGGTGCTGGATATCGCGACCGGCGAGCTTGCGCCCTTCACCGGCTCCTATACCTTCCCGGCGTGGGGCAGCCTTGTCATCATCGACGACGGCACGCCCGCGAAGAAGCCGAGACGCGCAGCCGAGCTGCCCGTCCTCGACCTGTCCGGCGAGTGGGACGTCAAGAAGGTCACCGAGAATGCGCTGACGCTGGATAAGTGCACCTATTGGTTCGACGGCAAGCTGCAGGAGGAGAACGGCTACATCCTCAACGTCGGCTCCCGCGCGCTCGACCTCAAGCGCCCGGTCGACATCAAGTGTGCGTTCACCGTCAAGGCCGACTACGTCCCGCGTAAGTTGTATCTGGCCTGCGAGACACCCGGGATCTTTGAGATCACCGTCAACGGAAAGACTGTGGATACGTCCGCCGACTGCGGCTTCTTCCGCGACCATTCCTTCCGCAAGCTGGACATCTCCGGCCTTCTCAAGAAGGGCGATAACGTCATCGAGACGCACTGCCTGTTCAAGCAGTCCCCGGAGGTTTACGAGAACATCGAAAAGGGCAAGATCTTCGAGAGCGAGAAGAACAAGCTCACCTACGACATGGAAATCGAGGCAATGTACCTCGTCGGCAACTTCGGCGTGGTCGGAGAGGGCACCTTCGAGGAGATCCCGCATAAGGCTTCCTTCTTTGACGGCACCTTCAAACTCGTCGCACCCAAGAAGAAGGTCACGCTGGAAAAGCTCGAGCGGCAGGGCCTGCTGTTCTTCTCCGGCGAGCTGACCGTCACCCGCACGTTGAACCTGTCCAAGACCGCCGCAAAGAAGGGCCTCGCACTCGCCTTCAACAAGGAGGGCATCAACGCCGTCCGCGTCAAGGTCAACGGCAAGGAAATCACCCGCATCCTGTGGGCGCCCTTCGGCGTGAGCCTCAAGCCGTATCTGGTCGAGGGCGAGAACAAGATCGAGCTGACGCTGGTCAACAACCTGCGTAACCTGCTCGGTCCGCATCACCACGCAGCCGGCGAGCTGTACGCCGTCGCACCGCCTCACTTCTACAATGAGCCGTGCATCTGGAACGGCTACCACGGCGGATACTACACCGATAAGTATTGCTTCGTCAATACTTCACTGAAGAATCAATAAACAGTCGGGAGGGAGCTTCGGCTCCCTCCCTTTCTCCTGTCGTCCGTCACGTTCCTATCTGTGTTGCCCAATATACGATGCCGTACACCACGCCCGCAAGCGTCCCGTACAGCAGCACGGGACCCGCGACTGTGAATATTTTGGCACCCACGCCGAGGATCAGCCCCTCAGCGCGCGCGTCGATCGCGGGCGATGCCACCGCGTTGGCAAAGCCCGTGATGGGGACCAGCGTCCCGCCGCCCGCGTACTTGGCGATCCGGTCGAATACGCCGAGCGCGGTCAACAGCACCGCGAGGAACACCAGCGTCACGGACGCCAGAAGCCCGCCGTCCTCCTTCTCCATGCCGAGGCTGATGTACAGGTCGGTGAAGCACTGCCCGATGATGCAGATGAGTCCCCCCACCCAGAACGCCCGCAGACAGTTTTTCCACAGCGGCGAGCGCGGCGCACGCGCGTCGGCGTACTTCTTGTAGGTCTTACTACTCATGTCCATAGAAAAAGCCCTCCCCCGGACGGTATCCTTTACGGATAGTCTGCCCGGGGGAGGGCGGCTTTATGCAGTCAATCCTCGCTGGATTTCAGCTTTTTGCGCATCTTGCTCTCGGTTTCCACACGCTTCATGGCAAAACCGGGCTTGAAATGTCCGCCGTTCTTGCCGGAGGAGGTGAAGACGTACAGATCGGCCGGATTCGCGTCGAATATCGGCGCGAAACGACGGACGGCGTACATAAAGTCCTGCAGATTCAGCACCAGCAGCCAATATTCGATGCCGCCGCAGAAAACCTGTGAGGTTACCATGACCGCCAGATGCTTTTCCGTGACGAAGCGTGTGAACCGGTTGAAGGCGTTCTCGATGTCCGCCGGAGGTGCCGGGAAACTTTCAGGCGCGGCGCGGAAGGTGAACCGCGCAACAGGCAGCTTCATCACGGACAGCACGTCCCCGCTGTCGGTCCAGACCGGGAGCGGCTGGTCCCCGAAATGTACCGGAACGGCCATGTGGTCGACGATCAGCAGATCCCGGAAAGCGGTGATCACGGCGGCAGCCAGCACCGTTTCTTCATCGGCGTCATCGGGCAGATCGGCAGGGCCCGACAGCAGGAACTTCAGGACGGGATATACGTCCTCGTCCTCCTTACCATAGTCCGCGTCGATCTCATGAAGCAGATCAAGGAAAGCGGGATCGTCTGCCTGCATCAGACCGGTGTCCTCGGGCAGCACGGTGTCTTCCGCCCATTCGCAGATCGAGATCGTCAGGCAGGTGCGGTCAAGCAGCCGCTGACCGTAGGTGCCCATAAGCCACAGGAACGCGGCGTATTCCGCCGCCCCATCGTCCGGAGCGGGGGAAGCGTATACGGTCAGCCGGACGTAGCGGCGCAGGCCGTCCGTAAACTCTGCCGCCACACCGTGCGGCTTGACGGCTTCGGGACGCAGATACCCTTCCGGGATGCCGCGGACGAAATCCCACGTCTTTTTGTACTTTTTCGACAATTCCCGGAACAGGGTGGACATGAGGATCGCGCCGGTATCGTTCGGAGCGCTGCCGAAGATCAGCCGGTACCGCCCGTCCGTCTGCTTGTCGGCAAAGACGCACAGCGGCGCGGGGTACATGATATTTTCCACGATCTCCGACACGAACAGGTCGGCAGCCTCGTCGTTTTTGCCTTCGTCGAGCAGTGTCTCAAGCCCGAGGGACGCGAATTTTTTGATATTATGCCTGAGATAGCGGTCGATGAATAAGTATTCGCCCGTCTTGTCCTTCACGGCGCCGCAGGTGAAGCACACGCCGTCGAGAGAGATCTCCTCGTGATGACCCTCCAGCGACTCGTCCGTTTCGTCGATCGCTCCGAAGTTCGGGCATTTGGCACATCTGCCCGGGATGATCTCCCGTAGGCGTTGGTTGTACGCGGACATGGTCATCAGTTCGACATCGACCGGAAAGACGGGCGACTGTGCAGCCCTTTTCTTCAGCTTCAGCCGTCTGAACGCGGTGTACTCGGTGACGAAGTACGGGGCCATGCACTTTTTCTCAACCAGCTCGGTGACCGTGAACGGCTGTCCGTCGCGGTGCTTCCCGTTCAGCTCGTCGACCGACGCACAGTCGTCAGGCAGCAGGTAGTAGCGGCCCTCGTAAAAGAACGCGTTTTGTGTCATGATACAGTCCTTTCTTTGATCGGTCACAGAACGGCAAACAGCTCACCGTCGCCGGGGGCGAAGGTGTACGTCCCATCGCACGCCTCCCACTCGGAGGTCTGCTTGTTCAGGTGCAGGAGACGCCCGTCGGCCTTGATCGTCAGGGTGGCAGCGTGGTCGTGGTCCTTGTTCGTGATCATCATACGTCCGCCTGCAAAGAAGCCGGCGATGAATCGGCCGCCCTCAAGGGACGTGACCTTCCCGTACCCCGTGAAGGGCTTGGTCATCTGGTCTTCCTCAGGCCCGACGTGGAACACGGCCTCGGACTTGAGTGCGCCGGGACCCTCAGCCTCGCCGGGGATCGGGTTGAGCAGCCCTGCATACAGCGTCTGCAGCTCGGCGTTGATCGCCTTGACGATCTCATACTTCTCGCCGCGCGTGCCGTCCGACAGGATGATACCGTTGTGGTAGCTCCACGGCTCCTCGTGGCCGATTCCGGGCGTCCAATAGGTGAAGTAGGAAAGCCCGACGGAGCCGTAGGTCAGCGCGGTGAACGCTTCCCAGCGCACCTCGCCCTCGGTCGGCCAGCGGTAGTGCCAATGCTCCACCAGCAGGATGATGATCATCCACGGGATGCCTGCGGCAGCGGCCTCGTCACGGATCATTTCAAGGTTGTCGTAGAAGCTCGGACGGTCGTAGGCGTCGTATACCTTATCCTCCCAGTGGTTGCGGGCGATATTCTCAGCCGAGAGACGGGCGGCGGGCAGGTCGGTGAGTGCCTCGACCTCACGGCGCATGAGGTTGTAGTGGTCGTAGGACAGGATGGTCGGATGCGCCTGCCGGATATAGCTGCGGATGATGTCGTCGCGGTACCGCTCGTAGGGCAGGAAGGCCGGCAGGGGCAGCTGATTGATGTACTCGCCGTGCTTCGGGTCGTGCGCGTGCAGATAGTTGACCACGCGGGCGAGGTTGGGGATGTCGGCGTCGATCGGCTCGTCACGGATGAAGAAGCGGTTGACGGCGGGGCAGTCGCGGTAATCCGCGATGATGGCGCCCATCACCTGCTCCCAGCCCTCGGCGCCGGCCAGCACGGTATACATGCGGGGATCCTGCACGTTGGCCTTGAGACCCAGCTCCTGACACCAGCGCAGGACCTTGAGGTTGGTCGCGGTGTCGTAGCTGCACTCGATGACGTTGAAGCCGCATTCCTTCGCCTCGATCAGGCGTTCACGGGACAAAAACTCTTTGCGGATACCATACCAATAGGTTATAGGATATTGAACGGACATAGTCGGGCTCCTTTCGGTATATGAAAATAATGTCGGTCGTATCGTGATATGAAAGCAGACCGGCAGCCCCGGGATCCCGGGGCTGCCGGTCACAGCCGGAAAAATCAGCTGATATTGTTGGCCTTCTTGAAGGCCTTGATCTTGTTTTCAAGCGTGCGGGGCATGGAACGGGAGGAACTCTTGTAGGCGACGGTGAATTCACGCTTGTTCTGCACTGCCTCGGAGAAGACGTTCAGCATACGGCTTCCGGTGGCGTTGTTGTAGGCAAGGATGAAGGCGTTGCGGAAGTTATCGTGGATGATGGCGATCATGTCAGAGCAGTTGGGATCGCTGACGTACTGCACCTGCAGGCCCTCGCCGTAGTAGCGGGGCATCAGCGTCTTGGCGGTCTGGCGGTTCAGCACCTGAATGACCGTGGAGGTGAAGCCGAGGTCCTTGTTGGTGGTCAGGATCGCGCCGAGCTCGCTCGTGTCGTGTGCGGCGGTGGAGTAGCGCTTGTCACTCTCGTACAGCATGGGCAGCGGCAGCACACCCGCGTCACCCTGCATATCGCGGAAGACGGGGTTCTCCAGCGAGCCGAGACGCTGGTAGTCGCAGATGAGGGAGAGACCGTTGGTGAAATCGGCCAGGATCTGGCCGTCACTCGTCAGGCCGACGCAGGCGGAGTCGTTGTATGCCAGCTCGGTCATGCGGGTAACGAGATCGGAGGCACGGTTGTTCTCACCCAGCACGACAACGGGCGTACCGTCGTCGTCACGCTCGATGAAGCCGGGGTCTGCGGACACGACGAAGCCGATGGACGAGCCCCAGAACTCAAGGATGGAGAAGCCGAACTGATCGCCGTAGTCCTTTTTGCCGTTCTGGTTCTTGTCGACGTACAGATCGGTGATCATTTCGTTCATCTTCTCATAGGTCCACTGGTAGTTGCGTACCCAGTCGTAGACCTCGTTGGAGCTGGTCTGGTAGTGCTGCTCGTAGAGACCCTTGTTGAACAGCAGGAGGTGTGCGGAGCGGATGATGTCGATGAAGTAGTCGCCCGCGAGCAGATACTCGTAGTCGTCCACGAGCCGCAGGTCGTCCATGTACTCTTTGTACCAGTAGGGCTGGTCGAAATCGAAGGCGTAGCAGTCGGTATCGAGGATGTTGCGGAAGTTGCCCTCGATGGAGAGGTTGGCAAAGGGATAAATATCGTTGATGACGAGGTCATACTCGTCGGTCCCGGCAGAAACCAGCCTGCGGATGGCGTCGAAAACGCCGTTGTAGTCAACGTCCAGCTGCGTGAACTTCAGCTTGACGTTGATGCGGTCCTCCGCGATGGCGTTACGCTCGACCACGGCGTCGTTGACCATGCTGGCGCCGGCATCGGGGTCACCCTCGATGAGGTAGTTGGAGTTGCCCATGCCGTGAGAGGCGACATTGGTGCTGGTGTAGACGCGGAATTCACGCTCCTGATAGTCGACGTCCGCAAAGGGATCCTCCTCCTCGGTGTCATCCTCGCTGCGTGAGGCGGCTTCGGTGCCGGACTCGGTCCCGTCGCCGTTGTTGGCGCAGGATACCGTCTCCAGAAGACAGCCTACGGTCAGAAGCAGACAGAGAAGCAGAGAAAGGAGGCGCTGTGCTTTGTTGTTCATGTTGTGATCGTCCTTTCATGCAGTATCGGGCTCCGGAGAGCCCGTACTGAAGTATTTATACAGAAATAATTATCCTATATAAATATGAACTGCCGCATACGCATTTGATACATTATTGTGAACAATCGGAAACGGCCTTGATATGGCGTCTGCGCGGGCGAAAAACTTCTTGACAGGCAACGGACATTGTGCTATAATAAAACAAAATGGGGAGGTATACGGATCAGCCGGTCCGTCAGCCCTCCGAAGCGAAAGGAACCGTCAACCCCATGAAGATCGGATTTATTTCTCTCGGCTGCCCCAAAAACCAGCTTGACACGGAGGTCATGCTCCGTGAGGTCGTGGAGGCCGGCTACGAGATCACGCCCGAGGACATCGAGGCGGATATCATCATCATCAACACCTGCGCGTTCATCGAATCCGCGCGTAAGGAGGCCATCGACAACATCCTCGACGTCGCGTGGCTCAAGGAAAACCGGAACCTCAAGGGCATCATCGTGACCGGATGCCTCGCCGAGCGCTACCGTGAGCAGGTGCTTGAGGAGATGCCCGAGGTCGACGCGCTGCTCGGCGTCGGCGGCATCCATCACATCGTCGAGGCCATACAGGCCGTCGAGAAGCAGTACAAAAAGAAGAATCTGCCCGCAGCGGAGAAGTTCTGTAACTTTGACGACAAGAATACCGTTGCTCTGGGCGGTGACCGCGTGCTGACCACGCCGGAGTACGCTGCCTATATCAAGATCGCGGAGGGCTGCGACAATAAATGCGCCTACTGTGCCATTCCCTCGATCCGCGGCTGCTTTCGCTCCCGCCCGATGGAGGACCTCGTCAGGGAGGCGAAGGAGCTTTCCGACATGGGTGTCCGCGAGCTGACCGTCGTCGCGCAGGACATCACGAGGTACGGCAAGGACCTGTACGGTCACTACGCGCTGCACGAGCTGCTGCATAAGATCACCGAGGAAACGTCCATCCCGTGGATCCGGCTGCTGTACTGCTACCCCGATAAGATCACCGACGAGCTGATCGCGGAGATCCGCGACAACCCGCGCATCCTCAAGTACATTGATCTGCCCCTCCAGCACATCAGCGACCATATGCTTACTTCCATGAACCGCCACGGTGACAACGCCATGATCCGGGACGTGCTGGCCAAGCTGCGCCGCGAGATTCCGGGTATCGTCATCCGCACGACGTTCATCGTCGGCTTCCCCGGCGAAACGGAGGAGGACTTTGACGAGCTGGCGGAGTTCATCAAGACAGCCCGCTTCGATCACGCCGGCGTGTTCACCTACTCCCGCGAGGAGGATACCCCCGCCTACGATTTCCCCGACCAGATCGACGAGCAGATCAAGCAGGACCGCATGGATATCCTGATGCGCGAGCAGATGCTGATCAACGCCGAGTTGAACGAGCAGAAGATCGGCACCGTCATCGACGTGCTGTGCGAGGATTACGATCCCGTCAACGAGTGCTACTACGGCCGGTCCGCGGCTGACGCGCCCGACATCGACGGCAAGGTCTTCTTCAGCTGGCGGGGAGAGGGCCGCATCGCCCCCGGCTCCTTCGTCAAGGTCAAGGTCCGTGAGGTCGTTGACTACGACGTGTACGGCTTTGCCATGAGTCAGCAGGACGCCGACAAAGAAAAGAAATCCCACCGCAGAAAGTGAATCCCGGAAAGGAGAAGGACATGAGCAAGCGTCAACCGAATACCTCCCCTTCCTCAAGGAGCATGAATCTCCCGAATAAGCTGACGGTCCTCCGCATCTGCATGGTGCCCGTGTTCGTCGTGGTCATGATGCTGCCCGACGCGTGGGTCAACCATATCATCACGGGGATCATAGGTGCGTTCCTGTTCATTTCCGCCTCCGTGACGGATATGCTGGACGGCAAGATCGCCCGGAAATACAACCTTGTGACCGATTTCGGCAAGCTGATGGATCCGCTGGCCGATAAATTCATGGTCATCGGCGCCCTTACGGTCATCCTGTACCGGTACGGCGGCGTTTCGCCCGCTCTGCACGTTTTCTTCACGATCACGCTGCTGATCGTGGTGTTCCGCGAGCTGGCCGTGACCTCACTGCGGCTGGTCGCGTCCAAGTCGGGCGTCGTGGTCGCCGCGAATATGCTGGGCAAGATCAAGACCGTGACCCAGATCGTGTTCGTCAGCACGACGATCATCGAGCCGATGCTGTACGAGATCCCGTTCCTCGGGAAGCTCCTGCCCGATTGGTGGACCTCCAACGTCCCGCTGACGTGGGCGACCGGTATAGTCGCGATGATCTTCACCGTGTGGTCCGGCATCATCTACTTCAGGGTCATGTGGCAGTACCTTGATCCCGAACAGTAAACATCCCGAGATAATGAAAAGGAGGGAACGCGATGGCAGTGACAACGACAACGAAGAAGAAGGGCGATATCAATAAGCCCCTGTCCATGTGGGGGTATTTCGGATACCAGATGCTGTTTTCCATTCCGGTGGCGGGCTTCGTCTGCCTGATCCTCATTTCATTCAACGCGAAGAACGTCAACCTGCGGAATTTTGCCCGCTCGTTCTTCTGCTCGCTTATTGTGGTGATGGTCATGATCGTCGTCATACTGTTGTGCGGCGGCGGAGCCGCTTTGGCGGAGGCGCTGCGCGGCGTGCTGACGGAAACTGTTTTATTGCTGTGATACGAATATAAAACGCAAAGACCTCCGGGGCTCCTGCCCCGGAGGTCTTTGCGTATCGTAATTTACTTGCCGCTGCCGGCAAGCCATGCGGTCACACGCTTCGGGAGGATCGCCTTGACGACCAGCTTTCCCTTTTCGGTGAACGACATCTTTTTGAACCTGTACCGGAATTTCTTGCCGAGCAGCGCTTTGTAATTGCCTGATACCATGTTGAGGAAATATTCGCTTTCCGTCTTTTTCTTTTCCATGAGGTCGTGGTAGACGAAATTCGTGTAGCGGTCGTATTCCTCGCACATGGTACACATCCGCTTATAGTGGCGGACGGCTTTTTCATTGCCGGAGGCCTTGAAAACCGTGCGGTTGCCCCAGCTTCCGATACTGTTCGTGCGGTAACAGCTCATTTCTTCGTTGACGATGTATACCGGTGCGCGGCCGGCAAAATACAGGAACAGAGGCTCATCTCCGACGTCGCTGATCCGCCAGAACAGCGGAAACTGAGTGTAATACTCGCCCAGCATATCACGGCGGACCATGACGCCGCTGAACTGCAGATTGAAATCATACAGCAAGCCGATGAAGGTCCGGGAATCGATCTTGCCGGTTTCCGTGACGCCCCGCGGCATACTCTTTCCCATGGAGGAGCCGTCCTCGTTGGCGAATCCGATCCTACAGGAGCACATCCCGCAGTCCGGATTGGCTTCCATGGCGTCTACCTGACGCTGGAGCTTGTGCGGGTCCGTCCAGAAGTCATCCCCTTCGCAGAACGCGATATACTTTCCGCGGGCGCGGGGGAACAGCACCTGCTGGAACAGCCTGACGTGCCTGGAATACTGGTTTTCCGTCTGATAGATCGGCTTGATGATATCCGGGTACTTCTCCTCGTATTCCCGGATGATGGCGGCGGTGCTGTCGGGGGACGCGTCATCGTTGATGATGACCTCAAACGGGAAATTCGTCTCCTGCATCACAAAGCCGTCGAGACACTGGCGGATGTACTTTTCCTGTTTGTAAGCAATGGAAAACACGGATACCAAAGGCTGATCCATGGGGAAATTCCTCCTTGTCGCTGATAATCTGCCGTCGGCGATCGCAAAAGATCTGCGGTGATATTATAGCATAATCTGTCGGGAAAAGCAACCCTTTCCGGGAATTTGGCCGGAATATGTCGCGCGTTCCGCAGCCGTCACACCCCGGATACTCTTTCCATGATGATATAGCTGCGGTTGCAGGGCAGCTTGACCGTCGCGCGGAGTCCGTCTCCGTCCTTGACGAAGGCGCAGGGCAGCACGGCGTCAGCCAGAGGATCGTACAACACGGGAGCCTTCATGCCGGACAGCGTGACGGTGACCTCATTGTCGGCTTCGGCGGTGTTGCACAGCAGCGTGGCACGCGTACCGGCGAAGGTATCGCGGGTCAGCGCCAGCACGTAGGGGGCGGGACGACCCGTCCGCAGCAGCAGCTTGTCCTGATCCAGCACGTCGACGAGGGACGCGGCGTCGGGCAGCACGCGTGCGCCGGCAGCAGGCGCGAATACCTCAGAGGCTGTCGTCAGCACGGGTACGCCGGAGGCGGACAGCCGGTCAAAGAGCGCCTGCATCTGCGGCGTGACGGACATCGGCGGCAGCACGAGCGCCTGCACGGTCTCGCCGCCGGGCGTGGTCAGTAAGCCGTCCTTCACGGCACAGCGGGACAGTACGTCAAAGCCGACGAAGTCGAAATCGCACTGACGGTCGA
Source organism: Clostridia bacterium (assembly GCA_024404505.1). Classification (GTDB taxonomy): domain Bacteria; phylum Bacillota; class Clostridia; order Oscillospirales; family CAG-272; genus CAMEON01. Next base: position 24,550 of record JAKSPU010000013.1, on the reverse strand, counting down.
GCAGAGCGTCCATCACGGCATCGACACCGGCCTTGCAGGCGTTCTCCTCGGCGGTATAGCTGCCGTACTGTGCGTCGGACGGCTTGTGGTACTGCCGGAAGGTTTCGATGGGGTAGTAGAGCAGCACGTTGGAGAGATGGCGGCCGGCCATGATGCGGTCGATACGGCCCAAAGCGCCGTTATAGGCCGTGTAGGTCGCGTCGTCCATGAACTCCGTGCCGTAGTAGTAGGTAAAGGTGTCGACGCCCATCGCGTACTGAGCGCAGAGTGACGCGTACATCTGGTCGTGCGTGACGTGTCCGCCCTGCGCGTGAGCGGATACCTCGCTCATGACGTGCGGCCTGCTGTACGCGTGGGCAACGGACGACACGAGCTTGGGCGTGAAGGCATACTCCCGCAGCACGCGCGGCAGGGATTGCAGCATATCGATGCCGGGCGTATGCATATGCCGGAGCAGACGGAAGTAGTCGCCCTCAAAGATGGTATGGTGGCGGATATCGTCCTCGAGGAGGATGTGACCGGAGAAGCTGATATCATGGCGGCCGCACCAATCGCCGAGCTGAGCAAAGAAGCTGTCCTCATACAGGTCGGACATCAGCGCGTAGTAGTCCGAGCGGACCGCTCTGGCATGGTCCGAATCGCCGAGGAAGACGGATACCAGCTCGGAACGCAGATCGTACCCGTACCGGGCGGCGAACTGATTCTCCACGTCGCGGCCATAGGACAGCACGGGGTACAGCGGGATCTCCGTATCGTAGGGGTCGCGGGTGCGTCCGGGCCACAGACCGGCGTTGATATAACAGCCCATGAAGGACGGCTCGTCGGTGAAGAACGCCTCGATCTTTCCGGGGACAGGCGTCTGCGCGCCGGCGCCGGCTGTCATATGACCGGGGACAGCCTCGAAATACTTTTCGTAGGTATTGCGGATGAACGCGGCGACGGCGTCACGGTTGGTGACGTCGATGTACCGCTGTGCCATGAACACGTTGTGGATGCAATGCGTGCCCTCATACAGCCGCTTTTCGACAAAAGCGCACAGCACGGCGGGCGCGTCTGATGTGTTGGTCAGCGTGACAGCTTCTGTTTCGTTGCGGAAGTCGGGGCCGGGCAGCGGGATGCAGCGTCCCTCTGCGTCGGGCAGAGGCTGACCGTCCGCGCCGCAGGGATACAGGCCCGCGTACAGGAATCTCATGTGACCGCGGGGCAGGGGGATGGTCTTTGTTTCGCCGGGCGCGACGGTCTCCTTCACGACGACGACGGCCAACGCCTCGAGCTCGGGATCGTCGCGCAGCGTGATGCCGCCGGCGCTGCCGCTTGGGTAGCCGTTCTCGTCGTAGATCCACATCCGCATCCCGAGCCGCTCGCACTCGTCAGCCGTGAACGCGAACAGCTTCCACTCGCGCTCGTTCTCAAGGTACTCGTGGGCGGTCGATACGTTGGTCACGATGCCGCCGAAGCCCTTGCGCTTGAGCATATTCAGATACCGGGTGATGCTCGCCCGACGTTCGCGGAGCGTGTCGTCGGCGCGGTGCGGGAAGTCGTGGACGATCTTCAGCGGCAGGTTGGCGACGTCAGCCGGGACGGCGGGCCGGACCGCCTTTTCGGGAATGATGCCCATCCGCAGCTTCAGCTCCAGCACCTTGCGGACAGACTCCTTGATGCGGTCAAGGGAGATCGTGCCGTCCGCGACGGCCTCGAGCAGACCCGGGACCTGCTTGTCATAGGACGAGCAGCACAGAAGGTCGTTGCCGGACAGCACCGCCTCGACGGCGGCGGCCTTCTCGTGCGTGTACTGCACGATGGCGTTCATATCCAGCGAGTCCGTGATGATCAGGCCCTCAAAGCCCAGATCCTCGCGCAGCAGCTTATGTACGGCAGGGGAGAGCGACGCGGGGCGGTCGGGGTCCATACAGCTCACGATGTTATGTGCGACCATGACGACGGGCACGCCCGCGGCGATCCCGGCGCGGAACGGTTTGAGATCGCGGGACATGAATTGCTCCATCGACCTGTCGTCATGCGCGACCAACCTGTGCGTGTCCACGTTATCGCCGTACCCGGGAAAGTGCTTGATGCTGCCGATCAGGCGGCAGTCGTTCATCGCGGTCACGACCGTGCGGGCGTACTTGGCCGTCGCGGCGGGATCGTCGCCGAACGTGCGGTCAAAAATGAAGGTCTCCGGGTTACCGGACATATCCAGCACCGGGGCATAGTTGAAGTTGACGCCGAGATCCCTCAGCATCGCGGCCTTTTCGCGCGTGTCGCGGTCAACGGCCTCGTAGCCGCCGCCTGCGAACAGCGTGCGGGGATTCGGGAACGGCTCGGAGCGGAACGCCGGGAACTTGCCGGCGCGGCTGACCCGTCCGCCCTCCTCGTCTACCGCGAAGAACAGCGGGATCGATGCCGCGTTCTGATAACGGGCGGTCAGCGCACGCATGGAATCGGGCGTTTCATGCTCAAAATCGCAGGCATACAGCGTAAATCCGCCGAGGCGGTACCTTGTGACAGCCTCCATGGCGACCGCGTCGTCCTGCGGACGGCGGCAGACGAACAGCTGACCGACCAGATCCTCTACGGTCATACCGGCCATGATCTCCTCGACTCTCTTATCGTACTTTGCGTTATGCTTGTATTTCATCTTTATCCATCCCCCGTAATAAAGTCTTTTGAAGGAGTCCGGAGGGAACTTTTCTACAGAAAAGTTCCCTTTGGCATTCTTATTTGAAGATGTAATGCTTCGGCAGGCCGTTCTCGTACTCCGGGTACATCTCGCCGCGGATGAGCGGCAGGAGGTACTTCACGCAGGCGTCGGTGACCTGATTGCCGCGCGCGTTGATGAACTCGTCGGGTACGCAGCGGGTGCGGTTGGCAATATCGGCGATGTTCTGCGCGCCGATGCCGTAGGCGTAGGGCTCGTCACCCGTGCGGGCAAAGCCCATCATCGCACGACTGACACCGCAGAGAGCGGCGTCCACGGCAGCCTCACCGACCGCCAGCGATTCCTCGATATCCTGCGCGGACACGATGTGCGCGGCGCATCGCTGCGGCAGATTCAACTCCACGGACCGCACCTTGCAGCCGAACTTCGCCTTGACGGCAAGCTCCAGCGCCTTGCCGGTCCCGGCGAGGTACTTGTGTCCGAACACGTCCACGGACCCGCTCTGCGTACCCTCACCCACGTACGAGCCGTCGGGGCATTGCAGCCCCTCGGATACCGCGACCACCACGTTCGGGTGCTTCTTCAGCGCGGCCGCGACGTCCTCGTAGAATTCGTCAAAGATAAACGGGCGCTCGGGGAGGTAGACGAGGTCCGGCTCGAAGCCGGTCACGAGGCGTCCAAGCGCGGACGAGGCCGTCAGCCAGCCGGCGTCGCGGCCCATGATCTCGATGATCGTCACGGCGGGGACGGTGTACACGGCGGTATCGCGCAGGATCTCCTGCGTGGTCACGGCGATGTACTTGGCAGCCGATCCGAAGCCGGGGGTGTGGTCGGTGCCCATCAGGTCGTTGTCGATGGTTTTCGGCACGCCCATGACCCGCATCTCGTACCCCTGCTTGTCCGCATAAGCGGACAGCTTGGCTACGGTGTCCATGGAATCGTTGCCGCCGATGTAAAAGAAGTAGCGGACGTCGTGTGCCCTGAGGATCGACAGCAGACTGCCCATGACGGCCTCCTCGTCGGCGGAGCCGGGCGCGGGCAGCTTTTTGCGGCAGGAGCCGAGACCGGACGAGGGCGTGAGCGCCAGCGTGTCAAGGTCGGCGGGGGTGCCGCCGAACGCGGGATCGAACAGCGCGTCGAGGTCGATGATATCGTCACGGAGCAGGCCGTCCACACCGTTCCTCATGCCGAACAGACGGACGATGCCGCAGTCCGGGGCGGCTGTGCGTGCATGGATCACACCTCTGATGACACCGGCGAGCGTGGCGTTGATGGCAGCGGTGGGACCGCCTGACTGTCCGACGACGGCGTTGCCGCGAAGGATTCTTTTCTCTTTATTTTCCATATCCGTGTTCCTTTCGTAAAGGGCGTTTTCTTCCCTCATAGGATACCACAAAACAGGCCGTTTGTCAACCGGATTTGTGATAAGCGGCGCCACATTTGCATAAAATCACACCGTACACTTCCCGCCCGACCCGTATGGAAAGGATCATATATACATGGAAACAAGCACTCTTCCGCGTCTTTCTCCCCGTCCGGAAGCCGCTCCTGCCGCGCCCCGGACGGATCCGGCCGAGATATGCCCGCACCCGCTCACGGAGGAGGAGGTCAGCACCTCCCGCCGGACGCAGGGGGACAACCGCCTGTCCCGCAAGCCGGGCAAGCCCTTCTGGCGGCAGTTCCTCGCCAACCTCGGCGATCCCGTCATCCGCATCCTGCTGTGTGCGCTGGCACTCAACCTGCTGTTCGCCTTCCGCGGAACGGATTGGTTTGAGACGGGCGGCATCGCGCTGGCGGTCTTTCTGGCGGCGTTGATCTCCACCCTGTCGGAGTACGGCTCGGAGGCTGCCTTTGAGAAGCTGTCCGAGGCCTGCGCCCGGACGGTGTCACGGGTGCGCCGGCGCGTCGGCGGGCGCGGGACGCTGCTCGAGGTGCCGATGGAGGAGGTGGTCTGCGGGGACGTGGTCGTCTTGTCCGCCGGAGAAAGCGTCCCGGCGGACGGCCTGCTGCTGTCCGGCTTGCTCACGGTGGACCAATCCGCTATGACGGGTGAGAGCCGCGAGGTGGAGAAGACGCCCGTCCGCATCGGTCGCGGCGGGACCGTGACCGTCCCTGCGGCACTTTCGCCTGCGGATCCTCACGCGCTGCTGCGCGGCTGCGTGCTGGTCGGTGGGCAGGGGGAGCTGCTCGTCACGCGAGTGGGGGACAGGACCTTTCTCGGCGAGATCTCCGACGAGGTGCAGACCGACAAGCGGGACAGCCCGCTCAAGCTGCGGCTGACAAGGCTTGCGCAGCAGATCAGCCGCCTCGGATATATTGCTGCCGCGCTGGTCACGCTGATCTTCCTCGTCAACGCGCTGTTTTTCGACAGCGGCTTTGACAGGTCCGTGATCCTGTCCAAGCTGTCCGATTGGCGGTATATGTGGGACGTCCTGTTCCACGCGCTCACGCTCGGCCTGACCGTGCTGGTCGTCGCCGTGCCGGAGGGCCTGCCCATGATGATCGCCGTGGTGCTGTCGGCGAACATCAGGCGCATGGCGAAGGATCAGGTGCTGGTCCGCAAGCCGGCGGGCATCGAGGCGGCGGGCAGCATGAATATCCTGTTCACCGACAAGACCGGCACGCTGACGCGCGGTCTGCCGTCCGTGGGCCGGGTCCTGCTCGGAGACGGCACCGAGGTGAGCGATTTTTCCGCGCTGGCATCCGGGTATCCGCTGCTCTGGCAAACGGTTGCGGACGCCTGCATGACCAACACCCAGTCACGCCCCGGACGTGAGGGTGCGGGGGGGGATGACGGGAGTCCGCTGCGCGCCCTCGGCGGCAACGCGACCGACCGTGCGCTCATGGACGGCGTGCTGGTCCGCGGGCTGCCGAAGGGGCTGTCCGCCGTGACGGACAGCCTGCCCTTTGACAGCGCCCGCAAGACGGCAGCCGCGCTCGTCCGCCGCCCGGATGGCAGGGATTGTTTGTACGTCAAAGGCGCGCCCGAGCGGCTGCTGCCCCGCGTGACGGACACGCTCCGCGCCGACGGCAGTCCGGCACCCGTCGACCGCGCCGCCCTTGCCGCCCGCATCGACGCAATGACCGCGAAGGGAGGCCGGGTCCTCTTGCTTTGCCTCCGCGAGATGCCGTCCGGCAGCCCCATGACAGCGGCCTCTTCTGTGCAGGCGGCATCGCCCGGTCAGGCGGCGCTGGCTGCCTCGGAGAGCGGTCCGCTGACGCTGTTGTGCGCCGTCCTGCTGACGGATCGGCTGCGGAAGGAGGCGCCGGAGGCGGTCCGCACGCTGCGCCGCGCCGGGGTCCACGTCGTCATGATGACAGGCGACAACAAGGATACCGCCCGCTCCGTCGCGCGGTCCTGCGGCATCCTCGGCGGGGGCGTGGATATCGTGCTGGAGAGCGGCGAGCTTGCTGCCATGACGGACAACCGCCTGCGTGAGCTGCTGCCGCGCATCGGGGTCATCGCCCGTGCGCTGCCGACGGACAAATCGCGTCTGGTGCGCCTGTCACAGGAGGCGGATATGGTGGTCGGCATGACGGGTGACGGCATCAACGACGCGCCCGCCCTCAAGCGCGCCGACATCGGCTTCGCCATGGGCGCGGGCACGCAGGTGGCAAAGGAGGCCGGGGACATCATCATCATGGACAACGATCTGTCCTCCATCGCCAAGGCGGTGCTGTACGGGCGGACGGTGTTCACGAGCATCCGCAAGTTCATCACCCTGCAGCTGACCATGAATCTGTGTGCCGTGGGCGTTTCCATGATCGGCCCGTTCCTCGGCGTGGACGCGCCGGTGACCGTCGTGCAGATGCTGTGGATCAATCTCATCATGGACACGCTCGGCGGCCTCGCGTTCGCCGGGGAAGCGCCGCTTGCCTCCTGCATGAGGGAGGCACCCAAACGCCGCGACGAGCCGATCCTCAACCGCTACATGGTACACGAGATCTGCCTGCAGGGCGGCTTTACCGTGTGTCTGTGCCTCCTGTTCCTCAAATCGCCCGTCATCGTGTCGCATTTCCGTTCGTCGCCGGATGGGATATACCATCTGACCGCGTTCTTCGTGCTGTTCATCTTCTCGTCTGTTTTCAATTGCTTCAATGCCCGCACTGACCGGCTGGATCTGTTTTCGGGCCTTGCCCGCAACAGGACATTCATGTTCATCATGACAGCCGTGCTGTTGATCCAGATTCTGTTCGTCTACCTCGGCGGGGCCGTCCTCCGGACCGCGCCTCTGACCTTAGCCGAGCTCGGGTATACCCTGCTCTGGTCGCTGACGGTCTTCCCATCCGAGCTGCTCCGCAAGATCATGTGGAGGCTGAGAGGGAAGGGGAACGGGTATTGAGTGAAAAAGGCATCCCTCGCAGGAGGGATGCCTTTTTCGGATCGGGCCGGGCGGCTTACCGCCAGCTTCTCAGCAGCTGTTTTTCGGCGTCCGTATAAGTATCGGTGTGATGCAGCAGGGCCACGCAGCGGATCTGATCCCAGCTGTCGGGGTCGAGAAAGCGGAAGACCGTGCTGCCCTCATACACGAGATGCACCCAGCATCCGCCCCGTACACCGAACCGCACGCCTTTCCAATACAGCGTGCCGCGCCGGTATTCCCTGTCTCCAAGAGGCGTGTGGATCACAGTCTTCTGCGGGTCGATCGTGATGACGATCCGGGACAGGTACAGACGTTCGTACAACAGGAGCAGGAACGGCCACGCGGTGACGACCGTCAGCCAGATCCAGACGCTGTCATAGAGCAGCCCCGGGATGAGGGGAAGCAGCAGGAAAATCGAGGACACGATCAACCAAGCGGGATGACGTTTCCGCTTCGTGATCACGAACGTACGGCTCTCGTCACGTTTACTCATAGCGTGACGGCCTCTCCCCTGTGGTTGGTGAACTCATGCAGCACCTCACCGCCCGCACAGGTGACGAGCGTACCGGTATAGGTGCCGGGGATCCAGCGTTCGACGCGGCGTTTCGGCTCGCCGTCCATCGCGGCGCACAGAAGCGTCGGGAAGGCAGGCTTCTCATCTCCGGCGAATATGGAGCCGTCCAGCTCGTCCATGTGGTGCATATGACCGCACAGCAGCACCTGAACACCCATTTCGTTCAGCAGATGCACCCATTCGGCGTAGATATCCGGGGTCGTCTGCGCGAAGCCGTGTTGAGAGTAGTGGAAGGGCATATGACAAACGGCAATCCGGTACTTCACGCCGTCGGCCTCGTACTCGTGAGCCTTGCCGGCGATCAGGGACTTGAAATAAGCGGTCTGTGCACGGCGGAACACGGGGAAGTCGCACACGCCGCCGTACTCGATGCGGTCGTCCGCTTTATCCTCGCCGGCGTCCAGCACAAGCCCCCACACGGGGCCCAGCCGGAAGGAGAACGCGGTGACGCCGTTGTCCTCCCCCTTGCGGACGGGGACGAAATCAAGGAGATGCTCGGCGTTATGCCCGCGCGTATCGTGATTGCCGCGGGCATAGATCACGGGGAAGCTGCCTTTCGTGATCGCGGAGGCGAGCCTGTGCATGGTGGTTATCATGTCGACTGTGTCGGCGGAGTCACCGATGTCACCGTCGAGGATCAGCGCGTCCATGCCGCCGCAGGAAAGCGCGGCCTGTACGGGCGCGTCGACACAGCCGTGCGTGTCAGCCAGCACGTACATCCGCACGGGCGTGTCCGGATCGTCCGGCACGGGGCGGAAATCGTAGCCGAAGACCTCGGTCGGTTCGGGCTTGGGATAGTAATTGCAGTGATCCTTGAGCGGCGCGACGTTGACGTCGTAATGCCGTGCGGCGTTCAGCGCGGCCGCCGGGACGCGCACCTTGTGGACGAGCGTGTCCGTCCGCATGACGCCGCACCGGCTGTCGGTGTAGGTCACACCGGCGACCGTCACGGACGCGAGGGCCTTTTCACGGCACAGGAAGATGATCTCGTAGTCGTCCTCTACCGCGCAGACGGCGGGGTGCAGGCAGAGACAGCCTGTTTCGGTCAATTCGGCCATGGTCAGTCCTCCTGCTCTTTCGGCTGCTTTTCGGAGATTTCATCGGCGTCGGGCAGGTAGGGAGTCACGTCGATCTTCGCCAGCTCCGCGGGGCTGATCTTGCCCTTGGTGCGTTCAAAATACTGGATGCTGTTCCGCAGCAGCAGCAGGAACTGATTGTTCGGGGTCCTGCCCTCTGCCTCGGAGATATAGATCAGGCGGCGCAGAAGGTCGTCGGACAGCCGGACGGGTACGTTGTACGTCTGCTTCATATCGTATGCCTCAACGGGACACGTTGGTCACGACGGTGGCGGGATTGTAGAACCGGAGGATCTTCAGCGCCTGCTGGGTCGCCTCGAAGTACACGACCTGCATCTCTCCGTCCTTCTCGAACAGACCGTAATAGACGTCGGGCGCGTCCGGGGAGGAGAACAGCTGATAGTCCTTCTTGATGCCGATGTTCTCAAGATGACCGCAGGCGCGGTTGTCATAGGGCGCGATCTCGCGGAAATCCTTGATCATCAGCTCGAGCAGCTTCTTGCGCTTGGAGCTGCCGCGGATGAGGGAGAAGGTCATGATGCCGGAGGTCATGGAGTACTCATACTCCTGCGTGAACAGCTTGGCCACGTAGATGCCGACCGGGATCAGCGGGAATTCGATGGCCACCAGCATGGGCATATTGCACACGCACAGCACGACGGCGATGATCACGAATACGAGGATGACGGCGGCGCGGCCGAGGAAGAGGGACAGCTTGTACTTGCCCTCCTTCTTGCGGTTGACGACGAACTCATAGGTGTTGAACTCATTCATTTCGGATACCTCTCATAATGTTAGAATACGGCTGCTTCCTATTATACCATAACCGTACCGGAATTGCAACCCGAAAAAAATGCTTTTTCAAAGAAAAATTCATATTTTCCCTATTGCATATCGGGCCGGATTGTAGTATAATAATGTAGAATGTCCGTGATATACCCAAAACCGGATCCGATCCGATCCGGATCCCGGACATCAGATCCTATCGGGAGGCGCGTATGGCATACAGCAGGGACTGTCTTGAGGTCATCTTTTCCAGCGACGACAATTACGCCCGTCATATGGGCGCCGCCGCGTACTCGCTCCTGGACCGCAACCGCGATTTCGGACATATCAACGTGTACATGATCGACAACAAGATCAGCCCGGAGAATCGCGCAAGGCTGGAGAAAACGGTGTCCGCTTTCCCGAACGCGTCCCTGATCTTCATCGATTTTGCCGCGTGGCTGGACAAGCTGAAGCTGGATCTGGCGTGGCCGATCTCACTCAGCTCCTACGCCCGCCTGTTCGTCCGCGGGATGCTGCCGGATACCGTGGGGCGCGTCCTGTACATGGACTGCGATATGATCGTGTGCGATTCGCTGCGCGCGCTGTGGGAGACCGATCTCGGCGGATGCGTGCTGGGTGCCGTACAGGATTTCGTCAACGACGCGACCAAGGCCGCCGTCGGCCTTGCCCCGGAGGAACCCTATTTCAACGCCGGTATGCTGCTGATCGACATGGACGAGTGGCGTCGGCAGGGCGTCGAGGACGATTGTCTCGCCTTCATCGAGGCCCATCAGGGCAACGTGACGCATCACGATCAGGGCGTCCTCAACGGCGTGCTGCACGGGAAGCGTATGATCCTGCCCGCCCGGTACAACCTCATGACGATCCATTATGTGTTCAACCGGCGCAAGCTGATCCGCTACTTCGGCGATCACGCCGCGTTCTATACCGAGCAGGAGATCGGAGAGGCGAAGGATACGCCCGCCGTCCTGCACTATACGCCCAGCTTTACCAGCCGTCCGTGGGTGAAGTCCTGCCGCCATCCGAAGCGGCAGCTGTATTGGGACGCGCTTGCCGCCACTCCGTGGCAGGGCCACGCGCCCGACGCGGATACGTCCCGGTGGTACGTCCGCCTGATCAACTGGCGGTACCGCTGCCTGCCGTACTGACGTCACGTTGAAAGTTGAAAAAGAAAAGAGGAGGAGTCCGGTTTGATCAGCATCATCGTTCCCGTTTATAACGGGGAAGCCTATATGAGAAAATGCCTCGACTCCGTTCTGAGCAGCACGTACCGTGACTTTGAGTTGATCGTCGTCGAGAACGGCTCCACGGACGCGACGCTTGAGATCGCCCGGACCTATGAGGCCGCGGACAGCCGCGTCCGCGTGATCACCACCGACGTCAAGGGCCTGTCCCATGCCCGCAACCTCGGGATAGCGGAGGCAAAGGGCGAATATCTTGCGTTCGTCGATGCCGACGATTATATCAGCCCGTATATGTACCGGGAAATGGTCAGGGCTGCCGCCGAAACGGAAAGCGATTTCGTGATCTGCTCCTACCTGACCGGCTCCGACTACGACTACGTCTTTGAGGACAGGGAAGCGAAGCGGAGGTTCCTGACGGTCGATGAGTACTACCGTGAGATGTATATCCGCAGCACCTTCGTGTACAGCGTCGCCTGGAACAAGCTCATCCGGCGGGACTGCCTCGGGGACGTCCGGTTTGACGAGGAGCTGACCTACTTTGAGGATCGGAACTTCGCCGCCCGCTGCGTGTGCCGGGCAGAGAAGATCTGCTTCGCGGATGAGCCGCTGTACTACTATTGGCGCGGCAACGAGAACTCGATCAGCCTGTCCGCCGATCAGCACAAGCGTATGTTTCAGATATACGCGCTGGAGAAGGATCTGGCCTTTATGGATACAGCCTATCCGGATAAGCCGTTCCGGAGCGAATACGTCAGCTGCAACCTGCTGCAGAACGCGGATTTCCGCATGAAGCGTGCCAGGGAGGAGAAGCTGACGGACCTGCAGACCGAGCTGAAGCCGATCGTGAAAAACGCCGCCCGACGCGTCAGACGGGCAAAACACCTGCCGCGCGGGGTCAGGACGCGTTTCCTGATCGAGCATGATTTCCCTCACCTGTTCGCGCTGGCCGGAAAAATCAGGGGGAGATAAGGAGGCTTTCGCATGATCAGTGTCATCGTGCCCGTATATAACGGCGAGTCATATATCCGCCGCTGTCTGGATTCGATCCTCGACAGTACGTGCCGGGACCTTGAGCTGATCGTCGTAGTCAATGGATGCCGGGACAATACCGCCGCCGTCTGCAGAGACGTGGCACACACCGACAGCCGTGTCATCGTGATCGAAACGGAGACCGCTGGTACGTCCCACGCCCGCAATCTCGGCCTTGATGCCGCCAAGGGCGACTATATCGTCTTCGTCGACGGGGACGACTATATCAGCCCCGTCATGCTGGAGCATATGCTCCGCTGCGCGGAGGAGACCGGATGGGATATCGTGTTCGCCTACTATATAGATGGAACGGAGTGGCAGTACGCATTCCCCGTTGAGACCGGCAGCCGCCGGGCGTATACCGCGGAGGAATTCCTCGCGAAAAGCTACCTGTCCACCGATCTGAACTTCGTCATCACCTGCAATAAGCTGTTCCGCCGGGCGGCGCTCGGAGACCTCCGCTACAACGAGCAGCTGAAGATCATGGAGGATCGCAACTACATGGTCAAGGCGGCCTGCCGTGCCGGAAGCATCGGACGGCTGGAAGAAAAGCTGTATTACTATTGGCACGGCGTCAGCACCAGCGCAAGCAACAATAAAGACGCCTATTTCCGGATGGATCATCTCCGCAGCCTGCTGGATGACATTGCGTTCATGGAGGCGGAATTCCCCGATCAGCCTGCATACCGTGAATACGCCGCCTGCTGTCTGCTCCAGAACGCCGACTACCGTCTCCGCGACGCCGTAAAGAACGACCTTGATGACATCGCCGCCGAGGCAGGGCCTATCGTCGATGACGCTGCCCGGATGGTCAGAAAGGCCCGCCATATTCCGAAGAAAGTCCGTTTCCGTCTGCTGCTCGAGCATAACTGCCCCGGCCTGTACCGTCTGGCCGCTCGTGTGCTGGGCAAGTGACGGGACGCACGGATATTCCCCGATTTACCCGATCCGAAGGAGGATGCATATTCTATGAAAGCAGTCATCACCGTCACCGGCAAGGACAGCGTGGGTATCATCGCAAAGGTCGCCACCGCCTGTGCCGAGCACGGCGCCAACATCGTGGACATTTCCCAAAGTGTCCTCAAGGAGTATTTTGCCATGATCATGCTGGCCGATATCGACGGCCTCAACGTGGATTTCTCCGTGTTCGTCGACGACCTTGCCGCGCTCGGTCAGAAGAACAGCCTCGATATCCACACCATGCACGAGGATATTTTCCACGCCATGCATCACGTGTGAGAAGTCAGGAGCTTGATTCATGCTGGATACGAGAGATATATTGGAAACCATACAGATGATCCGTCAGGAGAATCTGGACATCCGCACCATCACCATGGGCATTTCCCTCTGGGACTGCGTCAGCGACGACGCGGACCGCCTGTGTCAGAAGATCTACGATAAGATCACGAGATCGGCGGAGCATCTGGTCGAGACCGGGTGCGCCATCGAGAAAAAGTACGGCGTGCCGATCGTCAACAAGCGCGTTTCTGTGACCCCAATCTCGCTCATCGCGGGCGGCGTGTCGGCGGACGGCTGCCTGAAGGTCGCGCACACGCTGCAGCGGGCGGCGGATACCGTCGGCGTCAACTTCATCGGCGGCTTCTCGGCGCTCGTGCATAAGGGCATGACGCAGAGCGACCGCAACCTCATCTCCGTCATTCCCGAGGCACTGGCCGAGACCGAGCTCGTCTGCTCGTCCGTCAACGTCGCCACCACCAAGGCCGGCATCAACATGGATGCCATCCGCCTGATGGGCTCCACCATCAAGCGCTGTGCCGCCCTCACGGCGGACCGCAATTCCATCGGCTGCGCCAAGCTCGTCGTGTTCGCCAACGTGCCGGAGGACAACCCCTTCATGGCAGGCGCGTTCCACGGCGTCGGCGAGCCGGAGACCGTCATCAACGTCGGCGTGTCCGGGCCCGGCGTCGTCAGTTCCGCGATCGAGCGGGCCGGCGACTGCGACCTGTCCGCGCTGGCCGAGCTGATCAAAAAGACCGCCTTCAAGATCACCCGCGTGGGTCAGCTGGTCGCGACGGAAGCGGCTCAGAGGCTGAACGTGCCGTTCGGCATCGTAGACCTGTCGCTCGCACCCACGCCGGCCGTCGGTGATTCCGTCGCGCAGATCCTGGAGAACATGGGCCTTGAGTGCTGCGGCGCTCACGGCACGACTGCCTGCCTCGCCATGCTCAACGACGCTGTCAAGAAGGGCGGCGTCATGGCCTCGGGCCACGTCGGCGGCCTGTCCGGCGCGTTCATCCCTGTGTCCGAGGACGCCGGCATGATCGCCGCCGTCGATAAGGGCGTCCTGTCCATCGAGAAGCTGGAGGCCATGACCGCCGTCTGCTCCGTCGGACTCGACATGATCGCCGTGCCCGGCGACACCTCCGAGGACGTCATCTGCGGCATCATCGCCGACGAGATCTCCATCGGCGTGGCGAACACCAAGACCACAGCCGTTCGTCTGATCCCCGCCGTCGGCAAGACCGTCGGCGACAGCGTGGATTTCGGCGGCCTGCTCGGCCACGCACCCATCCTGCCCCTCAGGACCGAGTCGCCCGCACGCTTCATCCGCCGAGGCGGCCGTATCCCCGCTCCCATCCACAGCCTCAAGAACTGAGGCCCCGAAACCGTCAACCTGCTACCCCATATACACATCCGTTCAGAAAGGAAGTATGTACCATGAAGCTTATGAAATGTCTGTCCGCTGCCGCCGATCTCGGCACCAAGGTCGTGGATCTGTGGTCCAAGGGAACCGATACGGTGGACCGTCTCATCCATCGCAAGGAGTATGAGAAGGAGAAGAAACAGGCCGTCGTGTACCGTGTCATGCTGATCGTCGCCTGCTCCGTGCTGGGCCTTTTAATCCTGCCGTACCGCATCATCGTCCGCAAGGATAACGGCTATATCTATATCAAGAGCACGCTCCTCACCCTGACCAACGAGACGGAAGAGGAAAAGGCTGAGCGCCTCTCGAAGGAGCACGGCACCCGCACGTCCGATGACGGTGACGGCTTTGAGATCTGCAGCGTGGTCGACGAGGATCCCGCCATCGAGATCGTAGCCGCTACCGAGGCCGAGGACGCCGAGTGATCAGGGGATTGGAGGGACTGCCCGGCCGCGGCCGGGAGACCGACCTATGACACAGTTTTTTGATTCTTTGACGAGCATGACCCCGATGGAGCTGTTCGCGCAGGCGCTCGGCATCATCGCCATGGCCCTGCTGATCTTCTCCTTCCAGTTCAAAAAGAACGTCGGACACTTCATCATGCAGGCGCTCGGCTGCGGGCTGTTCTGCGTGCATTACCTGCTGCTGGGCCTCGGCGGCGAGGCCACCAACTGGAGCGGCTTCATGATGGACGCGCTGAGCGCGACCCGTGCGCTGATCCTGCTCGGCGGCGAGAGGACCAACAAGCTGCCGTTCCTGATCGCGCAGCTGGCTGCCGCTGCTGCCGCTCTGACGGTCACGATCCTTGTGTTCAAGGAGGTTTGGTGGCTGGCGCTGTTCCCGTTCGCGGCACAGACGGCCAATCTGCTCGGGACGTGGACGCGTCATCCGCGCAAGATGCGCTGGGTGCAGCTAGGCGTCGTGTCCCCCTGCTGGCTGGCGTATAACATCCTGATCACGCCGATGTCCATCGGCGGCATCATCTGCGAGACCTTCAACATGGTGTCCGTTGTGGTGTACTTCATCAGGATGCACTTTGAGAAGAAGCGCGCGTCCGGCGCGGAAACCGTATGCTGAAGCTGTCGGAGATCACCGCCCCGGCGCTCGCTTACCTCGGCGACAGCGTACTGGAGGTGTGCGTCCGCACCTACCTCGTATCAGAGCGCGGATTGTCCACGTCGGCGCACCTGAACAGGGAGGCGCTGGCGTTCGTCAAGGCGACGGCCCAATCAGAGGCTATGGGACGGCTGGAGCCGGTCCTGACCGAGGAAGAAACGCTTTACTACCATCGCGGGCGCAACATCGGGCATACCAACGTCCCGAAGAGCGCGTCCGTGGCCGAGTACCGCCGGGCGACCGGCATGGAGGCGCTGTTCGGCTACCTGTCGCTGACGGGGCAGACCGCGCGCATCGAGGAGTTGTTCCGGATCGGCTACGGTCTTGACGCTCCCGCCGCTCCGGGGGGAGCCGGCCGCGATAACTAATGTGAATGAAAAGAGGAAAACACCGATGAACAACCCCATTGTCCGCCTGACCGTTTCGCAGGACCCCGACAAGAACGAGGTCTTGGGTGAGATCACGCTTGAGTTGTACCCCGACAAGGCACCCGAGACGGTCCGCAACTTTGTGTCTCTCGTGAAGAGCGGTTTCTACGAGGGGACTATTTTCCACCGCGTCATCAAGGGCTTCATGATTCAGGGCGGCGGCATGACCGCAGCCTTCAGCGAGAAGCGCGCCGCAGCCATCCGCGGCGAGTTCATTGCCAACGGCTTCATGGCCAACGATCTCAAGCATACCCGCGGCGTCATTTCCATGGCCCGCACGAGCGATCCCGATTCCGCCTCCTCGCAGTTCTTCATCATGCATGAGGACGCGCCGCATCTCGATGCCCAGTACGCCGGCTTCGGCAGAGTCACCGAGGGCATGGAGGTCGTGGACAAGATCGCGGGTGTCCGCACCGGCCGGTACGGCTGGTATTCCGACGTGCCCCGCACGCCGATCGTCATAACCAAGGCAGAGCTGCTGTCCGAGTAAGGACCGTGGGCTGACGCAAATCATACAAGGCTTTTGCCCGGACCGGCCGGGAAGCACATATAATTTATTTTGTTATTCATGAATAGGAGGAACATATCATGAACTTTATCCAGCAGAAGAAGAACGAGATCCTGAGCGACATCGTTATGGTGTCTGCCGCTGTCGGCGCCGCTGCTGCCGCCGTCGTTATCGCCACCGAGAAGGCTCTGAACTCCGAAAAGGGTCAGGCTGCCATCTCCACCGTCAAGACCAAGGCTGCCGAGTTCGGTGACACCGCAAAGACCAAGGCTGCCGCTGTGTCCGAGACCGTCAAGACCAAGGCTGCTGCCGTGACCGAAACCGTCAAGACCAAGGCTGTCGAGCTGAAGGATACCGCAAAGGTCAAGGCTGAAGAGGTCAAGGCTACCGTTGAGGCCAAGGCTGCCGAGGTCAAGTCTAAGTTCGCCAAGGCTCCCGCTGCCGAAGAGGCTGCTGAGGAAGCTGCCGAGGAGACCGTTGAAGAGGCTGCCGACGAGGTGGTCGAGGCTGCCGAGATCATCGCCGAGGAAGTCGCCGAGGCTGTTGAGGCTGTGGCCGAGGAGAAGGCCGAGTAATTCGGACCGGTTTCATCCGGCTGCCTGCCGCGGCTTATGCCGCACGGGCGTTCAGACCGGAAAAACAACCGGGACGGTCGTTTTGCCGTCCCGGTTTTTTGATATGCCTGTCGATCCCGATTGTAAACTGTTAAGGAGATAAGGATAAGCTTATGAAGATCGTTGTGCTGGACGCCGCCACGCTCGGCGAGGATCTGGATCTGTCGCCCCTGTCGCTTGAGGGTGACGTGGAGGTATACGCACGTTCCGCGCCGGACGAGGTGCGGGACCGCATCGCAGATGCGGGCGCGGTGATCCTGAACAAGGTGAAGATCGGGGAGGCGCAGATGCCGCCTGCCGGTCACGAGCCGGGGATCATTTGCATCGCCGCGACCGGTTTCGACAACGTGGACCTGACCGTCTGCCGGACGCACGGTGTGGCCGTGGCGAATGTCCGCGGTTACTCGACCGACAGCGTGGCGCAGGTGACCGTGGGGTTGGTTTTGTCGCTGATCAGCCATCTGCCTGCCTACTGCGAGGTCACCCGCAGCGGCGCTTACACGCGCGGCGGGACGGCCAACCGGCTGACGCCCGCCTATCACGAGGCCGCGGGCATGACGTGGGGCGTGCTGGGCGCGGGCAAGATCGGATCGAAGGTCGCGGCTGTGGCCGCGGCGCTGGGCTGCAGCGTGCTGACCTGCCGCCGTCACCCGGACGGGCAGAGCGTGGACCTCGATACGCTGCTGCGTGAAAGTGACGTTGTGACGATCCACACGCCGCTGAACGATACGACCCGCGGTCTGATCGGCGCAGCCGAGCTGGCGGTCATGAAGCCGGGGGCGATCCTCGTGAATATGGCCCGCGGCGCCGTCACGGACGAGAAGGCTGTCGCGGACGCGGTGCTTTCCGGTCATCTCGGCGGCTTCGGAGCGGACGTCTACTCCGTCGAGCCGTACCCGGAAGCTCACCCGTTCACCGCCATCGCAGGGTTGGACAACGTCCTGCTCACACCCCATATGTCGTGGGGCGCCGTCGAGGCCCGCGAACGCTGCCTCCGCGAAATGATCCTCAATATGCAGGCATTCTTCCGCGGAGAGATACGGAACCGCGTGGATTTAGTATAAAATTGCAGTTTGCAGGGGGGAGCAGGGAAACTTCTTGAAAGAAGTTTCCCTTCTCCCCCCTGCACCCCCCTCATCCTTTCAAGAACTTTGGGGCAGGGAATGAGAAAAATAATGGTTCTTTATAAATTGGTGTTTGCCCGGCGTTTTGTCCGGGGAGGGGACAGGGGAACTTCGGCGTTTGAGGTGGTTTTCCCCGTCCCTCCCCGAGATTATACTTGGGTTGCCCGTCAATAAAGCAAAACAAAAAAGCCCGTGTACACGGGCTTTTTGCACAGCAGGTTTTTGATTGCAGGCTCCGGGTCCGCGGGGACCCGGAGCGATATGAGAGACGAAATTACTTGATCTCGACGGTAGCGCCGGCGGCAACCAGCTGCTCCTTGATCTTCTCTGCTTCGTCCTTGGCAACGGCTTCCTTGACAGCCTTGGGGCAACCCTCGACGAGGTCCTTAGCTTCCTTCAGGCCGAGACCGGTGATCTCGCGGACGACCTTGATGACGCCCAGCTTCTTGTCACCGAAGCCGGTCAGCACGACGTCAAACTCGGTCTTCTCTTCCTCAGCGGGAGCAGCGGCAGCGGCAGCGCCGGCGCCTGCAACAGCAACGGGAGCAGCAGCGGATACGCCGAACTCCTCCTCGACAGCCTTGACCAGCTCATTGAGCTCAAGAATGGTCAGGCCCTTGATCTCTTCAACAATAGCGGTAATCTTCTCGCTTGCCATTTCATTATCCTCCTGAAATGTAATTTTTGTGTTCTCCGGTGGACGGAGTGTGTTCCGGGCGGGAGCCCGGAGGGCTTCTGAACGGCCGATCGGCCGGCTCAGGCACTTAAGCGGACATTAAGCCTCTGCGGGAGCGGCGGTCTCCTCTGCGGGAGCCTCCATCTTCTCGGCCACGGACTTGATCGCGTAAGCGAACTTGTAGATCGGGGACTGGATGCTTCCGAGGAACTTGGCGATAAGCACTTCCTTGGAAGGAATGGAAGCCAGCTCCTTGACGCCGTCGGCGTCGAGGCACTGACCGTCGCAGTAACCGGCGACGATCTTGAAGGACTCGATCTTCTCGTCGTACTCCTTCAGGATCTTGGCGGGAGCCACGGCATCCTTCTCGCTGATAGCGATAGCGGTCATACCGTTGAGGCTTGCCTTGAGGTCACCGTAACCGCAGATCTCGCAGGCACGACCGGTCATGGTGTTCTTGACGACCATGTACTTGACGCCGGCCTCGCGGAGAGCCTTACGCAGAGCGGTATCGTTTTCCACGGTGATACCCTGATAGTTGACGATCACGCCGGACGCGGACCCCTTGATCAGGTCGACCAGGTCGGCAACGATCTTCTGCTTCTGCTCCAGAATAGCATTACTCGGCATTTTGTGTTTCACCTCCCATGTGATTTTGGCTGCTGCCGCGCGGGGCAGCACCCGACCTGGCGGTCGGGGCACCGAACGGTGCAAAAAAGATCTTTCTCCCGTACCGCACGCGCAGCACGCCGAAGAAAGACCACACAAAGCGACCTCCCGACAGGAAGGAAGCTGACATATGACTCCTCGGCAGGGAAGCGGATGCTTTTACGGGAACCTGCTGTCTTAAGATGATTGATGTGTGCGCGTATCAAAAGAGCCGCTCACACGGACTCGGTTATTATACAACAATTGGCCCGCTTTGTCAATAGGTTTTGAAAAAATATTTTTTGCTTTTTTATGGCGAAGTCTGTTTATGTGAATTATTGTAATATTCTTTAATTTTTAGATATTCCTATGGACAAGTCGGCGATCCTGTGTTATAATAATACTGAATAAATAGGTTTTGTACCGAAAAACGGAGGTCTCCCCGATGCCTGACAGCACACTCAATCGAAGAAAGGTAAGCCCGGTACGCGTCATCCTGTTCAGTCTGCTAGTCACGCTGCTGATGGCCGTTGAGTTGTACGCTCACCAAACGGTCTTTCCCGACTTCATCAAATATCTCACCGAGATCGATCATAAAAGCTGCGCGTGGATCGGAGGTCAGCTGGCCTTCATGCTCCCCTTCATCACGCTGTGTGTGTTCCAATACTGCGTCTACCGCAAGGACGAGAACGGTGACGGTGTGATGCAGCGCGAAAAAATGTGGGAGATCGTATTGATCGCCGTGCTGGTCTACGCGGTGCTTCTGCCATACGTCCGGCATTACAGCATCACGGAGCACGAAGCCGCGCTGGCCGCGCTCGTACCGGGTACCGGCGACCACTATCCCCGCACGCCCGGCGGCGTGGACAAGACCGTCATGCTGCGAGCCACCGAATGGTTCATCCGCCTGACCGTTCCGCTGATGCTGCTCGGCCTGTATCACGGCGCGAGAGCCGGCCGGGAGGCTAGAGAGTATGCCGCCGCGACGGCAGCCGGGACCGACCCGGTTTCCGATGCCCAAGTCCCCGCTCCCGAGGAGAATGAAGAGAAACATGAAAAAGACGAATGAAGCGAAAAGCGCCGCAGGCGTGAAGCGAACGAATACGAGTACGAATACCCAAAAGACCGGGACCGCGTCCCGGAAGCGCAGACGCTCCCGCCTCGTCCCGCTCAAGCTGGCCGCATTGTCGGCCGGATGCCTCGCCGCCGGAGCTGCCGCTCTGTACACCGAGGTCGTGACCACCGCCGTCGCACGCAGGAAGAACAAGGTCATGGATCTGCTGGTCTCCCGCGCCCTGTCCGATGTGTCCACCGAGCAGCAGACGACAGAGGAATCCGTCCGGATCATGGACAGCCTGCCGACGGAGGAGACGTCCATCGTCAACCGGGACGGGCTGACGCTTAAGGGTCACTGGCTGCATACCGAGTCGCCCCGGCGGATGCTGATCATGGTCCACGGCTGGCACGGCGGATGGAAATCCGATTTCGGCGTCAGCGCACCCTTTTACCGCGACTGCGGCAGCGAGGTGCTGTACGTCGAGCAGCGGTGCCACGGCGAGAGTGAGGGCAAGCTGATCTCGTACGGCATCCGGGAACGCTTTGACGTGCTGGATTGGATCGAATACGCCCGCTCGGTGCATCCGGAGCTTCCCCTGTACCTGTGCGGCATCTCCATGGGCGCCGCCACGGTGCTGATGTGCGCCGGAGATCCCATCGCCGACAAGGTGACGGCCATCATCGCGGACTGCGGCTATACGAGTCCGGCCGAGATCATTTCCTCGAGCATCAGCGGTCTGATGGGCAAAGCTACCGACGTCACCATGGCGGCGGTCAACCTCAACTGCAAGCTGCGTGAGGGCTTCGACTTTGACGAGTATTCCACATTGATCGCGATGGAGAAGGACACCGAGATCCCCGTGTTCTTCATCCACGGTGACGAGGACGACTTCGTCCCGGTGCGGATGAGCATGGAGAATTACATGGCCTGCTGCGCGCCCTGCGAGATCCTGATCGTCCATGGCGCCAACCACGGGACGAGTTATCTCGTGGATACCGATACCTATCAGAAACGGACGCTGGCGTTCTTCGACAAGTGGGACGACCGTTTGAAAGGCTGAAAGGTTGAAAAAGAAGTGATGCCGTGCAAGCGGCGTCCGACCGAGACCGTAACGAATGAAAGGAGCCTGAAATGACGACACAGGATATAGATGAAACCAAGCTGAAGCCGGAAGACGCAGCACCCGAATATGACTCCGCGCCGTCCGGGGAGGCAGGAACTGAAGCGGACAAGCGCGGGCGTCGGTCGAGCCGGTTCCGCTCCTTCTGGGCGCAGGCGGAGAAAAAGACGATCGTGTTCGTCGTCCTCGCGGTGACGGCACTGGTCCTGTACCTGATCGTCAACTTCACGGCGGTCACCGAACTGTTCGGAAAGGTCTTCAACATCCTCGAGCCGATCATCGTCGGCGCCTGCATCGCCTACCTGTGCAACCCGATACTGAAGTTCTACGAGTATCGTGTTTTCCGCAAGATGAAAAAGGACGGGATGCGCCGCGGACTGTCCCTGTTTCTTACGATCCTGACAGCCCTTCTGATCGTGGCACTGATCATCCTGATGATCGTCCCGCAGCTGCTCGAGAGCTTCAAGGATCTGACCCACAACTACGAATCATATCTGAATACGCTGCTGTCCTCCGTTCAGATCGTCCTCGATAAACTGACGGCCAATATGCCCATCAACCTGGATATTTCCTCGACAGACCGGGTGATCGAGCTGATCGACAATACGTACGGCTCCGTGGAGGATATGTACACGCAGGTCATCAAGCCGTGGGTGGAGAAGCTGGTCAACTTCGATATGCTGTTCGGCAGCGCCAGAGATATGCTGGCTGCCGTCACGGACGCCATCCTGAGCCTGTTCGTCGCCGGCTATATCCTCGCCTCCAAGGAAAAGAGACGGGCGCAGCTCAAGAAATTCCGCAAGGCCATGCTTTCCGAGGACCGCGACCGGAAGCTCGTCAACGTGGTGCATCTTGTGGATAAGTCCTTCGGCGGCTTTATTTACGGCAGCATCATCGACTCCGTGCTGGTCGCCATCGTCACCTATATCCTGATGGCTATCTTCCGCATTTCGCCCTACAATCTGCTGATCGCCACCTTCGTCGGCATCACCAATATCATCCCGTTCTTCGGACCGTTCATCGGTGCGATCCCCTCGTTCTTCATCGTGCTGATCTCCAGCCCGACCAAGGCATTCTGGTTCCTCGTGCTTATCCTCATCATCCAGCAGATCGACGGAAACATCATTATCCCCAAGATCCTCAGCGACAACACGGGCATCAGCTCGCTGTCCGTCCTCATCGCCATCACGATCGGCGGCGCGCTGTGGGGCGTCGTGGGCATGATCATCGGTGTGCCGATCTTCGCCGTCCTGATCGAGCTGTTCAAGCAGTACATCGAGGGCAGGCTGGAGGCCCGCGGCGAGCCGACCGACACCATGGACTACTACGACAAGGACGCACTCGGAAACGCCGAGCTGGACGTGTACTACGAGCACTCCTCGCTCAGGTACCGGTATGAACACGGCACCCTCAAGCCGAAGGTCGACAGGGTCGTGAACATGGTCAAGAGTCAGTTCAAAAAGAGCAACAAAAAGAAGACCAACGGCGGCTCCATCGACGTGTCCGAAATGCCCGACTGGATCGACGATATACCCTACGGCGGGTCGGATTCCGACGACAGCGGGCACGGGCCGACCGCGCAAGGCTGATCATCCGTTATCAGACGGCGGCAGGCGCCCGCGTCATGCGGCAGCCTGCTTCCGTTCTATATATCACACCTATATCACAAATCAAGGAGATGTATTTCAATGAATCCCAATGACAATCCGAACGCAAGACGGGGCGGGATCTCCGTCGAGACTGCACACATTTTCCCGGTTATCAAGAAGTGGCTGTATTCCGAGAAGGATATATTCCTCCGCGAGATCGTGTCCAACGCAGCCGACGCCGTGACCAAGCATAAGCGCCTCGTATCTCTCGGTGAAATAGAGGACGACGAAACCGATTACCGCATCGACGTCACGGTCGATAAAACGGCCCGGACGCTGTCCGTATCCGATAACGGCATCGGTATGACCGAGGAGGAGCTGCTCAAGTATCTCGGCAGCATCGCGTTGTCCGGCGCGGTCGACTTCATCAACAAGTACGAGGGCGACCAGAAGGACGGCAACAGCACCGGCATCATCGGTCATTTCGGCCTCGGCTTCTACTCCGCGTTCATGGTCGCGGACGACGTTGAGGTCGTGACGAAGTCCTGCACCGGCGCACCCGCGCTCCGCTGGATCTGCCACGCCGACGGCTCCTACGACCTGTATCCCGCCGATCGTGACAGCCACGGCACGACCGTCATCATGCACGTCTCCGACGAGGAGGAGGCGTACCTTGAATCCTATAAGGTCAAGGAGATGCTGGACAAGTACTGCTCCTTCATGCCCACCGAGATCTACTTCACCGACGCCGATAAGGATGAAGAGACCGACGAAACGTCCGACGAAGCGTCTGACGAGACGCCTGACGGCGGAGAGACGGAGAAAAAGGAGCCGGAGGCACCGAAGCCCGTCAACGATATCCATCCCCTGTGGCAGAAGGCTCCGTCCGAATGCACGCCCGAGGAGTATAAGGAGTTCTACCGCAAGGTCTTCCACGACTACCGCGAGCCGCTGTTCTGGATCCACATCAACGCCGACTACCCGCTGAACTTCAAGGGCATCCTGTACTTCCCGAAGCTCTCGAACGAGTATGAGTCCATTGAGGGACAGGTCAAGCTTTACTACAATCAGGTGTTCGTCGCGGACAACATCAAGGAGGTCATTCCGGAGTACCTGCTCATGCTCAAGGGTGTGCTGGACTGCCCCGAGCTGCCCCTGAACGTGTCCCGCAGCTACCTGCAGAACAATACCTATGTGTCCAAGGTGTCCGCGCATATCGTCAAGAAGGTCAGCGACAAGCTGAACTCCCTCTGCGACACCCAGCGTGAGGAGTATGAGAAGGTCTGGGACAGCATCAAGACCTTCGTCGAGTACGCTTGTATGCGTGACC
>JAKSPU010000129.1 GCA_024404505.1 Clostridia bacterium | reverse complement strand
TGCCGCAGCCGCGGATCTCCATGTCGCGCAGCGCGATGCGGTAGCCCGCGCCGAACTCGGCATACTCGCGGATGGCGGACAGCCGCTTCTCCGAGATCTCGGAGAGCGCCTTGCCCTTGCGGTAGGTGAAGTACGCGTAGGCGCGGCGGGACGAGCGCCCCACGCGGCCGCGCAGCTGATGCAGCTGGGACAGCCCCAGCCGGTCGGCGTTCTCCACGATCAGCGTGTTGGCGTTCGGCACGTCCACGCCGGTCTCGATGATCGTCGTGCAGACGAGGATGTCGATCTCGCCGGAGAGCATCTTTTCCCAGATCTCCTCCAGCGCCTCCTTTTCCATTTTGCCGTGCGCGACGACGATGCGGGCGTCGGGGAAGGCCTTGGCGAGAGCGCCGGCGGCGCTGTTGATGGTCTCGACGATATTGTGCAGGTAGAACACCTGCCCGCCGCGGCGCAGCTCCTTGCGGATCGCCTCGTGGATGATGAGGTCGTCGTGCTCGAGGACGTAGGTCTGGACCGGCAGGCGGTCCATCGGGGCCTCGTCCAGCACGGAGATGTCGCGGATGCCGCCCATCGCCATGTTCAGCGTGCGGGGGATCGGCGTCGCGGACAGCGTCAGCACGTCGATGTTGCCGGCGAGCTGCTTGAGCTTCTCCTTCTGCGCGACGCCGAAGCGCTGCTCCTCGTCCACGACGAGCAGGCCGAGCCTGCGGAAGCTGACGTCCTTGCCAAGCAGGCGGTGCGTGCCGATGATGACGTCGGTGTCGCCGCGCTCGAGCCGGCGGAGCGAGACCTGCTGCTCCTTCGGCGTGCGGAAGCGGCTGATCATGTCGACGTTGACGGAGAAGCCGCGCATCCGGCGGGAGAAGGTCTGGAAGTGCTGGAGCGCGAGGATCGTGGTCGGCACGAGGACGGCGACCTGATACCCCTCCGCGACGGCCTTGAAGGCGGCGCGCATGGCGACCTCCGTTTTGCCGTAGCCGACGTCGCCGCAGAGCAGGCGGTCCATCGGCACGGGGCGCTCCATGTCGGCGCGGATATCCTCGATCGCGGCGGTCTGACCGGCGGTCTCCTCGTATTCGAAGGCGGCGGCGAAGTCCTGCTGGAAGGCGTCGTCCGGCGCAAAGGCGTGTCCGGGGCGGCGCATCCGCTCCGCGTACAGCCGGATCAGCTCCTTGGCCATCTCCTTGACGACCGTCGTCGTGCGCTGCTTGGTCCTGCTCCAGTAGTCGGTGCCGAGGCGGGACAGCTTGAGCGTGCCGTCGTCGCTGTGCGCGCCGATGTACTTGGACACCTTGTCGAGCTGCTCGACGGGGATATCCAGCTTGTCGGAGCCGGCGTAGCGGATGCCGATGTAGTCCCGGCTGACCCCGGCGATGGTCAGGTTCTCGATGCCGGTGAAGACGCCGATGCCGTAGGTCTCGTGGACCACGTAGTCCCCGACCTGCAGGTCGTTGTAGGAGAGGATGCGCTTGGTGCTCCGGCTGCGGGCGTCGTCCGCGGCCTTTTTCCGGGCGCGCATGGCGGCGGGCGCGGTGGACAGCGCCCCGGTCCGGCTGTCCGGACAGGTGGAAAGGACGGCGATGCGCGGGACCATCAGCTCGTAGCCGTAGAGGTAGTTCCGCCATACGATGACAGTGACGCCGTCGGGGATGTCGTCCGGCAGGGTGATGGAGTCGGGGCCGGGGATGACGGTCCTGAAGCCGGCGTCCCCGAGCAGCTCCGAAAGGGAGCGGGCGGCGGTCTCGTTCTCGGTGATGACGACCGTTTTGTACCGGGTGTCGCGGTAGCCCGAAAGGTCCTCGGTCAGAAGACGCAGATTCTCCGCGTAGGAGACCATGTGCCGCGTGCGGAACCCGAAGATGCCGCCGAGGCGGCGGCCGGACATCCCGTAGGAGAGCGAATCGACGTGGATCGTGACGTTGTCCTCGAGGAAGCGGTCAAAGGCGGACGGCGCAGCCGAGAATTCTGCGTATCTGCCGGGGATGAAGCCCTGCTCGACGAGAGACGTGACCGTCTCCTCAAGCATCCTTTCGGCGCCGCGCAGCCGATCCGTGACGGCGGCGGTGGAGCGGACGATAAACAGCGAGCGGTCGGGGAAGTAGTCGAACAGCGACGCGCTGTCGGGATAGATGACCTTCACGTACTTGTCGAGGAAGTGCAGCTCGGACCCGGAGGGCTCCGGCTGCCGCCGCGCGGCGTCGAGCGCGAACAGCTCCTCGTCGAGCGTGCGTTTCGCGTCCTCGGACCTGACCGTCTTCCGCTGGGCGCGGATGACGCCGTCGAGGCGCTCGAGGCCGTCCGCGTCGGTGAGCATTTCGCGCGCGGGCAGGAGATCGGCCTCCTGAATGTCCATGATCATACGCTGGGTGTCGGGATCGAAAAGGCCCATGCGGTCGATCTCGTCACCGAACAGCTCGATGCGGAGGGGACGGGAGCCGTCCAGCACCTCGCTCTCGTCGTTGAGATAGCTGCCGAACGGGGCGCAGACGTCGATGATATCGCCGCGGATGGCGAACTGTCCCGCGCCCTCGACCAGCTCGACGCGGGCATACCCGGCAGCGGCCAAAGACCGGGCCAGCGCCTGCGTGTCGATCCGGGAACTGAAATCGACGTGGATGGAGCGGCTGCGGAGGACGTCGGGCGGGATGGTGCAGCCGAGCGCGGCGTCGGGCGTGGTAACGACGGCGTCAAGTCCGCCGGCGATCAGCCCGGACAGCACCTTCATGCGCGTCTGCTCGTATTCGTGGGACGCGACGACGTCGTAGAAGGACAGGTCACGGGAGGTAAAGAAGGCGGCGCGCAGCCCGAAGCGGGTGAGCGTCTGCGACAGGCGCAGGCAGTCCTTCTCCTCGGGGCAGACGATGAGCGCCGCGCGCTTGCGTCCCGCGCGGGTCTTGCCGCCGTCGGGGGCGAGCGGCGTGCAGACGTCCTCGATGAGAGACACGAGAAAGGCCTCTGCGGCGCCCTCGCACAGTCCGTTGGCGAGAAGCGGCAGAGGTTTGTCCTTGAAATTGCGGCGGACCGCGGCGAGCAGCTCGCCGTATTCGGCGTCCGCACGGACGGAAGAGGTTAATATGTTCATAACTATGTCCTGAATTCTCCGGCACATCTTGACAGGCGGCTCGGATTATGGTAAGATTATTAAATCATTACAACTGCCCTCACAGGCTGACAGTCCTATGCGTACGGTCCGAACGAGGTTACGACTATGACACAAGTATGGTTTCGCATGAAAAACGGCCTTTTCCGCTTCCGCTTTTCCTTCATTTCCGCGATGGCGTGCGGTCTTCTGGCTCATTTACCCGCATTCACGAACAAATATCTCGCCGCGGATGACGTTTTTTCCCTGTTTTCAAAAAACGCCACCATCAGCTCGGGGCGGTGGGCGCTCCCGCTTATATCTGCGATCTTTCCGGATTACTCCATGCCGTGGCTGAACGGGATCCTGACGCTCCTGCTGCTTTCTGCGGCAGCGTGCATCACGGCTTGCGTGTTTGATCTGAAGCGCCCCGTCGAGCAGGTGCTGTGCGGAGGTGCCCTGACGGTCTTCCCTGCGCTCACGTCGACGTTCGGGTATATGTTCACGGCACCGGCTTACGCTGCGGCGTTGCTGTTGATCGTGCTCGGCGTATATGCCGTCCGGAAGCAATCGGTCGTTTCATGTATCGCGGCGTGTGTGCTGTTCACTTTTTCGTTCGGCATCTATCAGGCGTACATATCGTTCGCTGCCTGCCTGATCTGTCTCATACTCATCAAGGAATTCCTGTTCAGTGAACGCGACATGAAGAGCATCCTTCTCTATGCTCTCCGTATGGCGCTGGTTGCAGCCGCCGCGGGACTGCTCTATCTCGGCATCAACCGGCTGGTGATGGCCGTCAGCGGGACCGCCTACAATGAGTATGCGGCTCAGAACCTGTATGCCGATGTATCCATACCGCAGAGATTGTTGTTGGCTTATACATCCTTCTTTGCCGTATTCCGTTATCGGTACGGCTATATACCGACCCGGTTCTGCCTGTTGCTGTACGCGGTCTGTATAGCAGGCAGTGCGCTTATTCTCGTAACGCGCTGGTTCCGCTGCAGAGGGATCGGCCGCAAGGCTGCTGTTTTCGTGCTGTTCATGCTGTTCCCGCTCGCCGTGAACTGCCTCTTCCTGTTCGTTGCACCGGCTGCCATACACGGTCTCACGCAGTATGCGTTTGTGACCGTTTTCCTGCTGTTCCTCATGGCCGTCGGACAGTGCGGCATACTCGACCGGCCCCGCCTGCGTGCGGTCTGCAAGGGCGTGACTGCCGCCGCCGTCGCACTGATCCTCATCTGCAACATATTCTTCGCCAATCAGGTATATCTGGATTATCAGATGCGCACCGACCGGACGATCGCGGATTATGAACAGATCGTGACGCTGATCGAGGCGGATCCGTCGTTCACAGAGGGGAAAAAGGTGGCCGTTATCGGTCGTATGTACTGGTCGACCGACTTTTATGAGTATTTCGGGAACGCCGATACCTTGACCGGCGTCAAGAACACCGTCCCCGGTATGTACTCATGGCGCGAAGTGATGAAGTATCGCATTGGCTTTGACGCGGACTTTGCCACCAATGAGGAGATCGACAGCATCCGCGCGCTTCCCGCCTATGCGGATATGCCGTGCTTCCCTTATCACGGCAGCGTGGCGGAGATCGGAGATTACATCGTGGTCAAGCTGTCCGGAGATACTGCCGAGTGACGCTGTGCCCGACGCATATCGGGGCTGCTTCTGGCTTCAACAACAGATAGAAGAGGCGGGTGCCTCTTTTATCTTTTGCGGACCATTTTATGGCAGCCGGGGAGGAAAATAACGCCAAAAGCCGGGGAAATCCCCCGGAACGATTGGCGGCCGCGTGAATCATCCTTTGCGGTTGCAGACCTGCATGGCTTTTTCGGGCTGCCCCTTGATCAGCAGCTCGATGCCCTCGCAGGCGATCGGGAACAGCGCCTTCAGTACGTCCATGTCGGCGGCGGAGAAGTTGGACAGCACCCAATCCGCGAGGTCGTATTCGGGGTTGGGCTTCTGACCGACGCCGATGCGGATGCGGGCGAACTCGTCGGTCCCGAGGCAGTTGATGATGCTGCGGATGCCCTTTTGACCGCCGTCCGAACCCTTGAGCCGGACGCGCATCGCGCCGACGTTCAGGTTGATGTCGTCACTGATGACGATGATATGCGAGGACGGGATCTTGTAGAACTCCGCGGCGTCCGCGACGGCGGCGCCGGACGCGTTCATCATGGTCTGCGGACGCATGAGCAGACACCGCGCGCCCGCGATGACGGCTTCGCCGGTCAGCGCCTGGAACTTGGCGCGGTCGGTGACGGCGCCGTACTTCTCGCAGACGGTGTCCATACAGAGGAAACCGGTGTTGTGACGGGTGCGGGCGTAGTCCCGCCCCGGATTGCCGAGGCCGACCACGATGTGGGTCAGCGGCAGAGCGGCGGGTGCGGCGGACGATCTGTCGCGCTCCAGCCGCTTGAAAATATCGAATATGTCGGGCATGAGAGGCCTCCTTGCCCAAAAGGGCAAAAACAGTACAGGAACATATTATACATGACCGCGCCCGCGCAGTCAAACGGAATTTGTAAATATTCACCGCTGTTCAAAAAATGTTTACATATAGATACTGCATATTTTTGAAAGAAACTCTTCCCCGCAGACGAAAAATATGGTATAATACGGGGTGATGCAAAGGCGGGGTAAGTGCGCCCTCTGTGGGGATAAGGCTCTGATTCACCCGGCAGCGGACAAGCCGTGCCGCGCATCGCGGAAATCACGTCAAAAAATTTTTATATATGGAGGATTATTCCAATGGCTAAGAAGTATTGTTACCTCTTTACCGAAGGTAACGCACAGATGCGCGAGCTGCTGGGCGGTAAGGGCGCGAACCTCGCTGAAATGACCAACATCGGTCTGCCTGTTCCCCAGGGCTTCACCATTACCACCGAGGCCTGCACGCAGTATTACGAGGACGGCCGCACCATCAACGACGAGATCATGGCCGAGGTCCGCAAGAACGTCGCGATCATGGAAGAGATCAACGGCAAGAAGTTCGGCGATCTCCAGAACCCCCTGCTCGTTTCCGTTCGTTCCGGTGCCCGCGCTTCCATGCCCGGTATGATGGATACCATCCTGAACCTCGGTCTGAACGACGACGTCGTCGCCGCTATGATCGCAGGCAACCCCGATCCCAAGTTCGAGCGTTTCGTTTACGACTCCTACCGCCGCTTCATCCAGATGTTCTCCGACGTCGTTATGGAAGTCGGTAAGAAGTACTTCGAGGCCCTCATCGACAAGATGAAGGAAGAGAAGGGCGTCAAGTTTGACGTCGAGCTGACCGCTGCCGACCTCAAGGAGCTGGCCCGCCAGTTCAAGGCTGAGTACAAGAAGCAGCTGGGCGAGGACTTCCCCTCCGATCCCAAGGTGCAGCTGTACGAGGCTATCCGCGCCGTCTTCCGCAGCTGGGATAACCCCCGTGCCAACGTGTATCGCCGCGACAACGATATCCCCTACAGCTGGGGTACTGCCGTCAACGTGATGCCCATGGTCTTCGGCAACCTGAACAACAACTCCGGTACCGGTGTCGCCTTCACCCGTGACCCCGCCACCGGCGAGAACAAGCTGATGGGCGAGTTCCTGGTCAACGCACAGGGTGAGGACGTCGTCGCCGGTGTCCGTACCCCCATGCCCATCACCCAGATGGCTGAGCAGTTCCCCGACGCTTACGCACAGTTCGTCAAGGTCTGCGACGTGCTCGAGAAGCACTACCGCGATATGCAGGATATGGAGTTCACCGTCGAGAACGGCAAGCTCTATA
>JAKSPU010000128.1 GCA_024404505.1 Clostridia bacterium | reverse complement strand
TCGCAGCCCTTGATCATGACGATGGCGGAGACGCCGGACACGACCACGTTGTTGATGGAAGTGGTGCCGTCCTCGTTCTTGATCACCTCACCGGGCAGCGGCAGGAATTCCCATTTACCCTCGATCTCCGTAGCGAAGACCTTCAGCTGGTTGTAGGTACCGCAGTAGTCGCCGAGGATGATCGGCATCTCACCGGTACGGAAACGGTTGGAAGCGTTGTAGGAGTAGGGGAAGGAATACTGCGTGAACAGGTTGCACATGAACTCAAAGGAACGGAGACCGACCTGAGAGTCGAGGTTGATGCGCATACCGTTATCGGCGAACAGGTCGCCGCCTCTCTGGTAGAGGAAGATGGAATAGTCTGTGGTCAGACCGATCTGCATATTGTTGGCCTGCAGCGTCGGGATGGTGGCCATCAGCTGGTCCCATGTCTCGGGGACCTCAAGATCGAGGTCAGCGAGGATATCGGTACGGACGAACATCATGGGGAAGGACTGGGAATCGGGCAGGCCGTAGTAGTGCATGATGTTATCGGCATCAGCCATACCGAGGACCAGCATAGCCGCGTCGTTGTAGCGGCTCTTGACCTCTTCGAAGTCACCGAATCCTTCAATATTTAATAGAGCGGAACGGATAGCGTAGTTGATGACATCGCCCTGCCCCAGACCGAGGTAAACGTCGGGGCCGGAATCGGCCAGAATGGAGGGAAGCAGCGTACCGCCGGCGACCAGCTTGAGGTCAACGGCAATGCTCTTGCCGTCGTTGCCGTTGTTGGGCTCGACGGAGGCAACGGGCGTATAGTCATTGTTGATCATGTTTCGGATGACCTGTGTCTGGTCACGGGCGGAAGCCAGCCAGACCTCAACGGCACCCTCGGGCGTCTCCTCAAGAGCACCCAGGCTGTTGTAATCGCGGAAGAAGGACTGGAAGAAGCCCTTGATCTCGTGCGTGAAGGACTGCCACCAGTTGGGGGTCGCTGCGGGGAGCTTCTCACCGGCGGGCTGGATCTGCACGTAGTCGAGCTGCAGAGGCTGCGTTTGTGCGTCGGAGAGGAAGGTACCCAGCGTACCGATGTAGGTCTTGAGGGAGGACAGGTTCTTTGCGACGTCGTCGTCGTCGGTACCCATCTCGTACAGGAGGCGGGCGACCTTCTCAAGCGTAGCCGCGTTGGAGGATTTCTCACCGGCGATACGGGTCAGGCGCTCTGCCAGGCCCTCCTCGTAGGGATTCTTCTTGTCTTCCTTCAGCTTTGCCAGACGGCGGGACTGTCTGACAAGGTCGATCATGGTATCGGGCATGACCTCGGTGAAGCCGTAGTCGCGGAGCGAGTCGGGCGTAACGCCGGTCAGCTTGATGATGTTCAGGTAGTCGTCGTTGATGCGGGTCAGCGTATCCTGGACCTCGTTGACGACCTCACCCATGACGCCGAGCGTAACCTCGAAGCGGATCGTGTAGGTCACGCCGCCCTTGAGGTAGACCTGATAGGACTCGTTCTCGTCCTTATCGTTGATCTTGCCGTCGCCGTTGCTGTCGTAGGGCTCACCGTTGGACAGGCGGCTGGTCTGCCATGCGGTACTGTAATGGTAAACAAGCTCTCTTGCCTCGGCGAAGGGAGCGCCGTTGTAGTAGCCCTTGTCGCCCTCGTTCAGGCCGTCGGAGTACAGGTACATGGCGCGGCAGACGGACATACCGTCCAGCACGTCCTGCTTGAAGCGGGACACGATGTCATACATACCGGAGGTCTCGACCTTGAAGTTGAACTCCAGCCACTGACCTGCGGTCTGCCACTTATCGCCGCCGACGGTGTTCAGCACGGTGCGCTTGACGTCGGTGGGAGAGTTGATGGCGCAGGATCTGTCCTCGAGAGGATAGATGGTGGTATGGGAGGTGGCGTTGGTGAACTCAGCCTCGAGGCGGACGGTGTCCTGACCGGGCTGCTCGCCGGAGAACTGTGCGATGTAATCCGCGTAGGACATCGGGACGTCCAGCGGGTAGAGCTTGATGGCGCCGATGGTGCAGGGCTCGTTTTTGGATTCCAGCGTGATGGTGTTCTCGCCGGCTTCCAGAACGAACTCGAAGTTGTCCACGAAGTAACCGGAGGAGTCCTTCACGTAGTAGGTCATCCATTCGGGAGACTCCACGGAGGTGGGACGCAGCTCGTTGTTCTTGATGTCGAGCTGGAGGTAACGCACGATGTGCGCGGCCTCGAAGGCGGTCATGGCAGCCGTCTTGACCTCGGGAATGGAAACGGTAATGGCCTTACCGTCCTCGGTCAGGGCAGCGTCGGTATAACCGGCGTCCTTGGCTGCCTGCAGCAGCGCGTCGACGGTTTCCTTCTTGGCGGGCTCAACGGTAGCCTGCTTGTACTCGTTGATCCAGTTCTTGACGAGCGTCAGGAACCGTGCCTCGGCGAAGGGCACCTTGCCGTTGATCATCAGCACACGCTCGATGGAGGTCGTGCGGCCCTCATCGGGGTAGTAGTCGATCAGCATGGCGTACTTGCCGGTCTTGGGAATGTTGACCGTCCAGGACACGGAGCCGTCCTGCGGGGTGTAGAGACCCTCGCGGCCGTCCTTGCCCTCGGCGGCGTTCAGCCACACATAGCCCTCATCCTCGGTCTGGTATTCCTGCAGCGGGATGTTGACTGTGTCGGTCGCACGGGGTACGTCGCGGTACTTTTCGAGGTACTCCTCGTACGGAATGGCGTTCAGAAGTTCCTTGATGTTGGCCAGAGACTCTCTGCTGTCCGAGCCGGTGTCCCCTGCGGGGTCATCGGCGTAGGTCAGCACCGCCGCGCTGCTCAAGAGCATGACGATACTGAGAATAAGAGCCGCCAACTTCGTGAGTTTCGTTCCCTTCATTCACTTTTCCTCCTGATTTGGTTTTTCGGTCCGCGGCCCGGGAAAAGGCCGTGTCCCACGGGGTATCTGCTGCCGTCGGATGCCCCCGGATCTCGCGCGTACGCGCGCGAGCGCCCGAGGAGACCCTTCGCAGACATGTTCCGTCATGCCTACGAGCGGACGTCCCTTACCCGCCCGCCTGCTGACGCGGCGCTGCATATCCGGACCGGAAACGGAGATCGGACCCCGCGCAGAAGGAGCGCGCGGAGCTTTTATCCGTCCCGGGGCACAGATCCGTTACGGCAGGATCCGCCTTTTGCGCCCGGAACGTCCGGGAATCACAAAAGGAGACAGATCCGGCTCAGATAGCGGCGTCGGCACCTACCGGGATGCAGTAGAAGCGGCAGCGGTATCGGTTCGAGTAAAAGTACGGCAGGTCAGGCAAGGATGCGTCCCGTATCGGCTCCGCGTTCACGAAAACCCGCTTGGCCAAAGCGTTTTTCCGTTCCCGCCGCGCCTCGCGGCCTGCATCCCTTTGGGACGATTGCAAAACACCCCAAATTGACGGTACTATGATACCACAAACGGGCCGAAATGTCAAGGGGAGAAAAATCTTTGTACATATATATGAGTCCCGGATTTATCGATTTCCCCAAAGGCCGCCCTCGTTCACGGAATATTCACAACCGCATCGCGCCGTGTATGCCTCCCGCTGATGCGTTCCGGTGACCGTCAGGTGCATCTGAAACCGTCCCGGAGTCGTTTCCTGTTTCGAAAAAAACAGGCACGATTCATATTTGGTCCCCACATTCGACACAATTGTTTCCATTGTTTTCACATTTAATTTACAATTTGCCGATTTGCAAACCCGTGTTTTGCCGTCCTTTGACCGCATTTCACACGTTCGCGCCTTACGCCGAGTCGTCAACTTGCACAATTTTGAAGGTCGATTTTCTACGTCCTCGCATTTTGCACAAAAATTACGAATCCGCGTTTCAGACGCAGGAATTGCCCCGTTTCTCCGCACGATTCCGCCGAACGGGCTTGCAAATCCGCACGTTTTGTGGTATACTGTCTGTAAAAGAACGCTGCACACCGGACGTGCCGTCCGGTGCCGGAAAGTGAGGTACACTATGCCCGTCTGTATTCCCGAATATCGGGCGATCATCACCGAAAAGGGAGAGAAGCTGCTCAAGGGAGGCCACGTCTGGGTCTATGCGGACGAGGTGACGCGTTTCGAGCCGATCCGCGAGGATCCTGCCGGCGGCATCCCCGCCGACGGAGACCTCGTTCAGGTCAAGTCCGCCAAGGGGCGGTTTCTCGGCACCGGCTTTTACAACAGCCATTCCCTGATCCGCGTCCGCCTCGTGTCCCGCAACGCCAACGACCGCTTTGACGACGCCTTCTGGGAGCGCCGCGTGCGGTATACTCTGCAATATCGCCGGGACGTGATGGGGCCGGAGGATTTTCGCGCCTGCCGCCTGATATTCGGAGAGGCTGACGGATTCCCCGGATTGACCGTGGACCGCTTCGGGTCAGTCCTGTCCGTGCAGGTGCTGTCCCTCGGCATGGAAAAGCTGACCGACGTCATCCTGCCGCTGACGGTCCGTCTGCTGCGGGAGGAGTTCGGGCAGACCGTGGAAGCCGTTTACCTCCGCAACGACGTCGTCCTGCGTGAGCGTGAGGGCATGGCCATGGGCACCGGCTACTACACGTTCCCCGGGCTCGGGCTGAAGACAGACGCCGACGGGCTGAACGGAAAGGTCACAATCACGGAAAACGGCATCCTGTACACCGTGGATTATATCAACGGCCAGAAGACCGGCTTCTTCCTTGACCAGAAGTATAACCGCCGCGCGATCCGCACGCTGTCCGAGGGCAAGACCGTTCTGGACTGCTTCACGCATACGGGTTCCTTCGGTCTCAACGCCGCGGCCGGAGGTGCCTCGCACGTCGTGTCGGTAGACATATCCGCGGACGCGCTGCAAACGGCCTCCGAAAACGCTGCCCGTAACGGCTTCTCCGACCGGATCGAATACGTCGAGGCCGACGTCTTCGACTACCTTCAGGCGCTTGAGGCCAAAGGGCGCCGGGCGTGTCCCTTCGACTTCATCATCCTCGATCCGCCCGCGTTCACCAAGAGCCGCGATACGCTGAAGAACGCAATCAAGGGATACCGTGAGATCAACGCTGCCGCGATGCGCCTGTTGCCGCGCGGCGGGTATCTGGCCACCTGCTCCTGCTCGCACTTCATGACGGACACCCTCTTCAAGCAAATGCTCCACAACGCCGCCGAGGACGCCGGCGGGTCGCTGCGCCGGGTCGAGGCACGCCAGCAGGGGCCTGATCACCCCATCCTGTGGAACGTCCCGGAGACGGATTATCTGACGTTCTACATCTTCCAGATCGTCTGATCAAACCGCCCGAAGGCAGGGACACACAGTGTCCCTGCCTCTTTGTATGCCCAATTTCGCTACTTTTTGTTGCTTTTTCAATATTCTGTTACTTTTTCAAGCAAAAAAAGCGGGTGCCCATGACGGCACCCACAGATTTCGTTCAGCGTAAGCCAAACTTCTGTTCATTCATTTCCCTGAAAGTTCTTGGGATTCTAAAGCCCTTCTTTCAAGAAGGGCTTTAGCGGGGCGTGGGGCAGAGCCCCACAAGCGCAGCCCTGGGGTGTGGGGCAGAGCCCCACAAGCGCAGCCCTGGGGTGTGGGGCAGAGCCCCACAAGCGCGGCCCTGGGGTGTGGGGCAGAGCCCCACAAACGTAGCCCCACACGTTTCTCAGGCGCGGGTCGTATCGTTGTACTCGTCGAGCACCCACTGCTGGATGGCACGGAGCTGCTCGGCGGCCTTGCCGCCGACGGGCTGGCCGTCGATCTCGACGCAGCGCAGGCCGAACGCGCTGGAGGAGGAGATGATGACCTCCTTGGCGTTCATCATCTCTTCGAGGGTGAACGGCTCCTCGCGGACCGCGATGCCGAGGGCGCGGCAGGCCTTGATCAGGTGAGCGCGGGCGATGCCGGGCAGGATCAGGTTGTCCGTCGGGGCGGTCTGGAACTCGTTGTTCTGATTGATGATGTGGACGTTCGCGTGAGCGCACTCGGTCACGCGGTCGGGCTTGCGGTAGAGGATCGTCTCAAACACGCCGGCGCGCTGAGCCTGCTGAGCGTACATCACGGCAGGGATCAGATTCAGCGTCTTGATGTTGCAGTGGAAGAAGCGTGTGTCCTCGGCGGTGATCGCCTTGACCTCCGTAAAGACGTCCTTGACCTTCTGGGGCTTGATCATGATCCACAGATTGGCGGTCATATCCTCCGGGTAGGTGTGGAGACGCGGCTGCGTGCCGCGGGACGCCTGCAGGTACAGGAACTGATCCGGGCTGTCTACCTTGGCGCTCATCTCCATGATCGTAGCGGCGAACTCCTCCTTGGAAACGGGGATGCGGATATCCAGCAGGCGGGCGCTGTTATAGAGGCGGTCCAGATGCTCGTCGAGGGCGAACGGAACGCGGTCGCGGACGTAGGTAACGTCATACACACCGTCTCCGAAGAAATGGACGCGGTCGTTGAACGGGACAGTCAGCTCGTCGATCGGGCCGAATTTGCCGTTATAGTAAGCAAGATTTTTCATATCGGTAACTCCTTCCGTTTCCGGGTAAATATTTCTCTACTATCATACTCTTTTCCCGCGCGTTTGTCAAGTGCCTCGGCAACAAATTATCCGCTTTCCGCTCAGCGGCTGTATACATTTTGTTGACTTTTCTATTTTCTGTGTAGTTTTAGCATAAAAACCGGGTCCGCAGACCGCTGCAGCGGTCTGCGGACCCGGGATCATATCAGTATCTTTCCCAATGGTAAACGCCCTTTTCGTCCTTCTTGTCGATGGCCTTGAAGACGTAGTACATGGGCTTGGGAGCATCCATCTCGCCGCAGTCCTTCTTGCGCCGCCACAATCCGAGATTCAGGCCGAACTCGTGCCAGTTGTCCCGATGCGCGTGCAGGATGAAGCTGTCGATCTCGGGGATGGACATGACCTTGCGGTAGGC
>JAKSPU010000127.1 GCA_024404505.1 Clostridia bacterium | reverse complement strand
CGCCCCCTCTCCTCGGTCTCCTCATCCCGGGGATGCCGCGCCTGCGGGCGCGGGGGAACGGAAAGGCGTCTCCCCTTCTCCAGGGTCTACACTATAAAAAGGGCGGGTACCTGTGATGGCACCCACCAATCTCGTTCAGCGTAAACCGAACCTCAATCATTTATCCTTTTATGAAAGTTCTTGGGATCCTTAAGCCCTTCTTTCAAGAAGGGCTTAAGCGGGGTCCGGGGCAGCGCCCCGGCGCATCCCTGACTATAGGGCAGAGCCCCACACGCGCTTACTTTGCCTTCCTCTTCCCGAGATAAGCTTCCCGGACGGATTCGTCTGCGAGCAGCTCGGCGCCGGTGCCGGATTTCGTGATGGAGCCGGTCTCCAGCACGTAGGCGTAATCGGCGACCTGAAGGGCCATGTTGGCGTTCTGCTCGACGAGCAGGACCGTGATGCCCGAGGCGTTGATGTCGCGGATGATGCTGAAGATGCCCTGCACCACGAGCGGCGCGAGTCCGAGCGAGGGCTCGTCCATCATGATGACCTTGGGACGGCTCATGAGGGCGCGGCCGACGGCCAGCATCTGCTGCTCACCGCCGGACAGCGTGCCGGCGAGCTGCCACGCACGCTCCTTGAGGCGCGGGAACAGGTCGTAAACGTGTGCGAAGTCCTCCGAGAGATCGTCCTTGCGGAGATAGGCGCCGAGGATCAGGTTTTCCTTGACCGTCAGGTTGGGGAACACGCGCCGGCCCTCCGGGACCAGCACCACGCCGCTCTTGACGATCTTGTCGGGCGAGAGGCCCACGAGGTCCTGCCCGTTGAACAGGACCTGCCCGTTCTTCGGGCGGACAAGTCCGGATACAGCCTTCAGCGTCGTGGACTTGCCTGCGCCGTTCGCGCCGATCAGCGTGACGATCTTTCCCTCGGGGATGCTCAGCGAAATGCCCTTGACGGCGTTGATGCCGCCGTACGAGACCATCAGGTCCTTGATCTGTAAGATATCAGTCAACTTCACTCACCCCCAGATAGGCGTCGATGACACGCTTGTCGGCCTGCACGACGTCGGGCGTGCCCGAGCAGATCAGCTTGCCGAAGTCGATGACGTAGATTCGGTCGGAAATGTCCATGACGAGATTCATGTGATGCTCGATCAGGAAGATGGTCATGTGGAAGGTGTCGCGGATATGACGGATGAACGCCGTCAGCTCCTCGGTCTCCTGCGGATTCATACCTGCGGCAGGCTCGTCCAACAGGAGGAGCGTCGGCTGCGTAGCCAGCGCACGCGCGATCTCCAGATGGCGCTGCTTGCCGTAGGGCAGAGAGGTGGCAAGGTCGTCGCGGTTTTCGTACAGACCGACAGCCTTGAGCAGCTCCTCGGCCTTTGCACGGTTGGCGGCTTCCTCCTTGGCGTTGAGACAGAAGGTCGCGGTGAAGTAGTTGCTCGTCCGGCGGACGTGCATGGCCAACAGCACGTTTTCCATAACGGTCATCGACTTGAACAGCCGGATGTTCTGGAAGGTGCGCGCGATGCCGAGCTTGGTGATGCGGTCGGGCGTTTTGACCATTCTTTCGGTGTACATACCGCGGTTTTCACCTGCGTACAGCTTCTTCATCTTGCCGTGCGGGTAGTTCTCGAGGATCTTCTCACCGTAGAAGGAGATGCGGCCGTTGGTCGGCTCGTACACGCCGGTCACCGCGTTGAACACGGTGGTCTTGCCGGCGCCGTTCGGTCCGATGAGGGAGACAATCTCCCCTTCGTTCACCGTCAGGGAAAGGTTGTTGACGGCGACCACGCCGCCGAACTGCATGGTGACGTTTTCGATATCAAGAATATTTTTCATTGGTCAGCCGCCTCCTTGTGCTTGATCTTTTTCAGCCAGCCGGGGACGGTCTCGGTGAACAGTTTCTTGAAGAAGCCGCCGATCTTCACGACGTCGAACTCCTTCGTACCCATGATGCCCTTGCGGAAGAACAGCACGAAGATCATGATGATGACGGAGAAAACGACGAGGCGGAAGCCGTTGCGGAACACGGGAGACGAAATGCCGAGGAACTTGCCGGAGTCCAGACCGCGCAGCCACCACTCGCTCGATGCGATAAAGAGGAAGCTGCCCAGCACGGAGCCGGTGATGGAGCCGATGCCGCCGATGACGACGATCAAGAGGATCTCGTAGGTCATGGCCGAGGTGAAGGGCGCCGCGGACACGGAGGCCTGGAAAATGGCGAACAGCGCACCGCCGATCCCGGCGAAGAAGGAGGAGGTCACGAAGCTGAGCCGCTTGTGGTGGGCGAGATTGATG
This sequence comes from Clostridia bacterium, assembly GCA_024404505.1. Lineage (GTDB taxonomy): Bacteria > Bacillota > Clostridia > Oscillospirales > CAG-272 > CAMEON01. The sequence continues at coordinate 4,788 of JAKSPU010000127.1, read as the reverse complement.
CCCATGGCCTCGGCCGCGATCTCATCGTCACGGATCGCCTTGAAGGCGCGCCCGTAGGTCGAGCGGATGATCAGCACGATGACGGCGATGCAGATCCCCGCGATCAGGAAGTAGGGCGTGACGAGCGAGAACTTCTCGAACGGAGTACCCTCGAGCGCCTTGCGGAAGGTGTTGAGTTTGGAGAGTGGGAAGGAGCCGTTGGTCACGGGACCGAGCTTCTCCCACGTCACGATCGTGCGGACGATCTCGGCGAAGCCGAGCGTGGCGATGGCGAGGTAGTCGCTCTTGAGCTTCAGCACGGGAAGACCGATCAGGAACGCGAACAGCGCCGCGACCAAACCGCCGAGCAGGATGGCGACGATCAGGGGCAGCCGGACGTGCACGATGGAACCGCCCTCGATGTAGCCGTACACCTGACCGCGCACCTCATCGGGGATGATGAAGATGGCGCAGGTATAGGCGCCGAGCAGCATGAAGCCGGCCTGACCGAGCGAGAAAAGACCGGTAAAGCCGTTGAGCAGGTTCATGGACACGGCGACGACGGCATACACGCACACCTTCTGCAGCACCTTGACGAGCATATCGGTGGGGTTATGGGTGGCGTCGATGACGAGAACGAGGATAAAGGCCAGCAGCAGCGCGCCGAGGTTGCAGTACAGGGACAGGCGGCTCTTGGAGGTATTGTTCTTCTTCATATCCGTCACCTCCGTCAAACCTTGTCGATGTTCTTCTCACCGAAGATGCCCGTGGGCTTGACGCACAGGATGACGATGAGGAGCAGGAAGGTGAAGGCGTCCGAGAAGATGGATATCTCCGGGATGCCCTTGATCAGGCTCTCGCAGATGCCCACGATGAACGCACCGACGACAGCGCCGGGGATGGAGCCGATGCCGCCGACGACGGCTGCGACGAACGCGCGCAGACCGGGCATGGCGCCGGAGGTCGGGACGACGGACGGGTAGTTGGAGAAGTACAGCACGGAGCCGACCGCCGCGAGGAAGGAGCCGATGACGAAGGTCGCGCTGATGACGGTGTTGATGCGGATGCCCATGAGCTGGGATGTGGTGAAGTCCTTGGAGACGGCGCGCATGGCCATACCGATCTTGGTGTAGCGGATGACCAGCACGAGCGCGACGACCAGCACCAGCACGAGGATGGGCGTGATAACCGTGACGCGTCTCGTGGTGGAGCCGAAGATCGTGATCGTCTCGGACAGGAACTTGATGGTGGGGTACACCTTGGCAAGACCGCCCGTGATATACAGGGCAAGGTTCTGCAGAAGGTACGACACGCCGATGGCCGAGATCATGACGGACATACGGGGCGACGACCGCAGCGGCTTGTAGGCCGCGCGCTCGATGCCGAAGCCGAGCACGGCCGTGAGGATCAGCACCAGCGGGATGGAGACGTATAGGGGCATATAGGTGGTCGCGTACACCATCATGAGACCCGCGACCATGAACACGTCACCGTGTGCGAAGTTGATGAGTCGCAGGATACCGTACACGAGCGTATACCCTATGGCGATCAGCGCGTACTGTCCGCCTGCGGAGATACCGGGCAATAAGTAGTCCATAGAGAAGTCCTTTCTGTGGAGGAATACGGATACGGAGCGGAAATAACGTCAATTGGCCTGCCGCCCCCGGCGGGCGGGGGCAGACAGGCCGGTAAGCACGATCTGACAGATCAGACGGGGAAGAGGATCAGTTGACGCCCTGCTCCTTCACGAAGTCCCAAAGACCGGTGGTGGTGTTGACCTTCTTGACGTAAGCCACGGTGCGGTCAGCGTCGCCGGTAGCGTTGAACTTGATGAGACCGGTCACACCGGTGTACTCGACGCCGGGAAGAGCGGCCTTGATGGCAGCGCGGTCAGCGGAGCCAGCCTTCTTGATGGCCTCGAGAGCCACGAAGTACGCGTCGTAGCCCATAGCGGAGACGGCGGAGATGATATCGTTGCCGCCGTTGTTGGTCTTGTTGATCTCGCTGCCGTTGATCCATGCCTTGAAGCCCTCATCGAACTCCTTGTTGGCACCCTCCTGATAGAAGGTGGTGACGTTGATGTTCAGGGAAGTGCCCTTGGCAGCCTCGAGGATGACATTGGAATCCCAGGTATCACCGGCCATCAGCGGGAACTCGACGCCCTGAGCGGCGGCGGTCTGGACGATCAGCTGAGCGTAGGTGAGGGAGGTGGGGGCGAACAGAACGCCTGCGCCCTCGCTCTTGGCGGTGGCAACGTAGCTGGAGAAGTCAGCGGTGCCGGAGGGGAAGTTGTTGGCGACGACGGTGCCGCCGAGTGCCTCGAAGGCGGTCTTGAAGGACTGAGCCAGACCGAGGTCATAGGCGTTGCCGGTCTCGGCCAGCGTGAAGGCCTTCTTCACGCCCATATCCCATGCGAGGTTGGCGAGAGCCTTGCCCTGGAAGGGATCGAGGAAGCAGACGCGGAAGTAGTGGGAGTTGCCTGCGGTGACCTGCTCGTTGGTGCAGGTGACGCCGATAGCGGCCAGACCGGCATCCTCGAATGTGGGAGAAGCGGCGATGGACACGCTGGAGCCGTAGGAGCCGAGCACGACGGACACGCCCTTGTTGACGAGGTCGGCGGCGGCGGTGACACCCTTGGAGTCGTCGGACTGGTTGTCGACGATCTCAAGCTCGACCTTGTAGGTCTTGCCGTTCAGCTCGATGGTGGGGCAGACGCTGTTGGCGTACTGGATACCGAGGGTCTCCTGCTTACCGCCGGCACCGTTGGAACCGGAAGCAGGCTCGAAGACGCCGATCTTGATGACATCGCCATCCTTGTCGCCGTTGCAGGCGGTCAGAGCGAAGCAGGACACGCAGAAGAGCGCGGCGAGGATCAGAGCAATAACCTTTTTCATGATTTTCCTCCGTCATCCGGCTGAGCCGGATTTCATAATAAAGATTTGAAGCGAAGACAGCGCCTGAGACGCTTGCAACGCATTGATAGATATTATACAGGATTCTTCCGGAAATGTCAATACTTATTCGACCGGAAAATGAATTTTCAAGTCAAAAATCCTGCAAATTTTCTTCTGACACGGTGCAGAACGGGGCTTTGCGGACGAAGCGCACCGTCTGTGCCCGCGTTTCCTGCAAGATTCCTATGACTTCCCGGAGGAACCGGCATGAAAAGAAAAAAATCCTGCACAGGGCCCATATGACCCGTGCAGGATTGTTTTGTCCGTATGCAGGACCTGACCGTGCCGATCAGCGGATATCCACGGTGACACGCTTCCCGGTGGAAGCGGAGGCCGCCTTGATGACCGTGCGGATGGCCTTGGCGATGCGGCCGTGGCGGCCGATGACCATACCCATGTCGTCGGGGGCAACGCTGAGGGTGAGGACGATGGACTCGTCCGTCTCCTCGGTGCTGACCTTGACCTCATCCGGACTGTCCACGATAGCAGCGGCAATGTCGTGCAGCGTCGTCTGAAGATCTGCCATAGGGTACACCACCTAATGGGATCAGGCGATGACGCCGTTCTTCTTCAGCAGAGCCTTGACGGTCTCGGTGGGCTGTGCGCCCTTGGCGATCCACTCCTTAGCCTTCTCACCGTCGATCACGACAGCGTTGTCTGCCATGGGATCGTAGGAGCCGAGGATCTCGATGAAGCGGCCGTCGCGGGGATAGCGGCTGTCGGCGACGACGATGCGGTAGCTGGGCGCCTTCTTGGCACCGGTTCTGGTGAGTCTGATCTTGACCATGATTTTGTTCCTCCGAAAATGAATTTTTTTATTATTTTGTTTATTTGGCTTCGTCTGACGGTGTCAGATCGGAAGTTTTACGGATAACGGGTAACGGATGCGGGGATCAGAAGGGGAAGCCCTTGCCGAAGCGGCCCTTTTTGCCCATCCGGCCCATGTTGCCCCCGCTGAACTGTTTCATCAGCTTCTTGATCTGGTCGAACTGCTTGAGCAGCTTGTTGACCTCCTCCACGGTGGTGCCGGAGCCGGCGGCGATGCGCTTGCGGCGGCTCGCGTTGATGACCACGTCGGGGCGGCGCCGCTCGTCGGGCGTCATGGCGCGGATGATGGCCTGCTGGTGAGCCAGCGCCTTCTCGTCGATCTGTGCGTCCTTGAGGGCACCGGGCTTCATGCCGGGGATCATGCCCGCGAGCTGATCGAGGCTGCCCATGTTCTTGATCTGGTCGAACTGCTCAAGATAGTCGTCCAGCGTGAACTGAGACTGCCGGATCTTCTGCTCCAGCTCGGCGGCCTTCTTGTCATCGTAGGCCTGCTGGGCCTTCTCGATGAGCGTTAGGGCGTCGCCCATGCCGAGGATGCGTCCGGCCATGCGGTCGGGATGGAACGGCTCGATGGCGTCGAGCTTCTCGCCGATGCCGATGAACTTGATCGGCTTTCCGGTGACGTAGCGGATGGACAGTGCCGCACCGCCTCTCGTGTCGCCGTCAAGCTTGGTGAGGATGACGCCGGTGATATCCAGCTGGTTGTTGAAGGTCTCCGCGACGTTGACGGATTCCTGACCGATCATAGAATCGACCGTGAGCAGGATCTCGGTCGGCCTGACCTTCTCCCTGATGCGGACCAGCTCGCCCATGAGGACCTCGTCGATCTGCAGACGGCCGGCCGTATCGATGAAGACCATGTCGTAGCCCTTCTGCTCGGCATACTTCACGCCCTCGGCGGCGATCTTCACGGGATCCTCCTTGTCGCCCATCTGGAACACGGGGACGTCCAGCTGCTGTCCGAGGACCTCGAGCTGCTTGATGGCGGCGGGACGGTACACGTCGCAGGCGACGAGCAGCGGGCGCT
>JAKSPU010000126.1 GCA_024404505.1 Clostridia bacterium | reverse complement strand
CCAAGAACTTTTATACAGGGTCAAAGATTGACCAAGGTTGAGTTTACGCTGAACGAGATTGGTGGGTGCCGTTATGGGCGCTCACCTTTTTATAAACGCCTACGCGGGGGCCCCTTACCCCGCTCGGGATCGGGCAGATGACATCTGCCCGATCCGTGCAGATTTTGTGGGAACGTCTCGCGCGTCCCGCGCTCGGGGACATCCTCCACGCCTGCGGCATGTCGGGGACCTACCCCCCGGCCCCCTCCCGTTCGCGGGAGGGGGAGATGAAAATATCTTTTACCGAGGAGAGGGGGCGCTGCGGCGCCCCCTCTCCTCGGTCTCCTCATCCCGGGGATGCCGCGCCTGCGGGCGCGGAGGAGGCGTGCCGCGTCTCCCGCATTCCGCAGGATGAGGGTGCAGGGAGAAGAGAGCGGCATCGCCGCTCCCTTCTCCCTGCTAAAAAAATGAGTTTTCCCCCGCCCGCCGGGCGGGGGGCAGGGGGGTGGGGGGAAAAAGTTTAGCAGAACTTCCGGCGATGCGGAACGTCCGGTTTCCGGCGGCAGAGTGCCGGGGCGCAGCTCTGTATAAATACCTTTCCTCCCCTCACCACGCATTGTAACATTTTCATGAATCCGCTTGACACATCCGGCACGGCGGTGTATAATGCTGATAAGATAATAGGAAAGTGTGCGCCATTCGGGGTATCGGTCCCCGTCTGGCAGACAGGAGGACAGAATGTTACCGGATCCTTTGTTTCTGAACGTCCATATGTACGGTATCATGGTGGCGCTGGGTGTGCTGGCAGCCTTCGGCGTGCTGTATCTTTACAACAAAAAGCTGGGTGTCTCCATCGAGTTCACCGATTTCATCTTCTATGACGGCGTGTTGTCCGTCATGGCGGGCTTCGGCTTCGCCGCCCTGTGGCAGGCCGTGTACGACTATATCGAGGACCCCTCGCGGGGCTTCCATTTCGGCGGTATCACCTTCCTCGGCGGTGCTATCGGCGGTGCCGTTATCTTCTTCATCGGCTACTTCCTGTTCCGAAAGAAGCTGAACGGGCGTTTCACCGGCGCGAATATGTGCTTCCCGGTGGTGTCCGTCATCCCCTGCATGATCCTGATCGGCCACTCGCTCGGACGCGTCGGCTGCTTCTTCGCCGGCTGCTGCTACGGAAAACCTACCGACTTCTTCCTCGGCGTCACCTTCCCCGGCATGAGCGGCCCCGTGCATCCCACGCAGCTGTATGAAGCCTTCTTCCTGCTCGTGATGTTCGGCGTGACCTCGTTCCTGCTTCTGAAGTATCGTTTCCGCCACAACATGAGCGTTTACCTGATCGGATATGGCATTTTCCGCTTCCTGATCGAGTTCATCCGCGGCGATCACCGCGGCGAGCTTGTCGCCGGGCTGACCCCCTCGCAGTTCTGGTCTCTGCTCATGGTCATCGGCGGCGTGGTGTTGTACTTCGTACTCAAAAGGATGTTCGCCCGCTACGACGGCATGGCGCTCAACGACGCGGAGTCAATGGCTGACAAGGCCGCCAAAGAGCTGTCCGAAGAGGCGCAGGAGCCTGATGCCGACGCAGCGGAGGTCTCCGACGCGGAGTAAAAAAGTATTCATTTTTTCAAATATTCTTGCAGGAAAACGGCGGTTTGTGTTGACAAATCCCGCGGAATGTGATATACTATACAAAATTGATTGATAGAGGCGCATCTTCCGATGAGTATCCCGCCGAGCATGGCTGCCGAAGCCGCGGGAGAAGGGCGGGGATGCCGAAGCGGACACCGCGGCGGGTGTCTTGGCTGGCAGGACGGAGAACATCCGTCATGCTGTCGCATCGGAGATGCGGAGTGCTATCGGGACATGGACATACGGGCGCGGATATTCCGTCTGCCCTCATGCTCTGACGGCGGCCGCACCGGATGCGGCCGCCTTTTGTAAATCGACCTACAGAAGGATTGACGGATCTGCATATGTAAGCATGAAAGGAAAAGGACTATGAAAAACACGATTTTTACCGGTGTTGCCACCGCCCTCATCACCCCTCTTGACGAAAACGGCGTTGATTTTGAGAAGTTTGGCCGCTTCATAGAGTGGCAGATCGCACACGGCGCGGACGCGCTCGTCGCCGTCGGTACGACCGGCGAGGGCTCGACACTTTCCGACGAGGAGCATAAGGCTGCCATAAAATACTGTGTTGAAAAGGTCGCGGGGCGTGTTCCCGTCATCGCGGGGACCGGCTCCAACGATACCGCGTATGCCATCTCCCTGACCGAGTACGCCTGCGAGGTCGGCGCGGACGCCATGCTGCTGGTCACGCCCTACTACAACAAGGCGACCCAGCGCGGCCTCTACGAGTCCTTCAAAGCCGTCGCGGACGTGTCCACCAGGCCCTGCATCCTGTATAACGTCCCGAGCCGCACCGGCTGCAACCTCCAGCCCGAAACCATCGCAAAGCTCGCCGACCATCCCAACATCGTCGCCGTCAAGGAGGCCTGCGGCAATATCTCGCAGATCGCCAAGGTCGCGGCGCTGTGCGGTGACAAGATCGACATCTACTCCGGCAACGACGACCAGATCGTGCCCATCCTGTCGCTCGGCGGCAAGGGCGTGATCTCGGTGCTGTCCAATATCCTGCCCGAGGAAACACGGGCTATCTGCACGAAGTTCTTCGAGGGTGACGTGAAGGGAAGCGCCGCGCTGCAGCTGAAATATCTGCCGCTGATCGACGCGCTGTTCTGCGAGGTCAACCCCATCCCCGTCAAGGCCGCCTGTGCCGCGATGGGCTTCTGTGAGAACTATCTGCGTCTGCCGCTGACGACCATGGAGCCGGAGCATGAGCAGAAGCTGCTCGCGCTGATGCGTGAGGCCGGCATCAGCTGCTGACGGCGTACCGGCATATACTGAATAAAGGAACGTAAAAAGCATGAAGATCCTGATCAACGGTTACTGCGGCCACATGGGCCGGGAGGTCGCGCGGCTGGCCGCGGACGGCTTCTGCGGCTGCACCGCCGCGTTCGGTGCGGACGTAAACGCGCCTGCCGGGGACCCTGTCTGCGCTCGCGACCTGAAGGACGCCCGTACCGACGTCGACGTGGTCGTGGACTTTTCCCACCACACCTGCACCGCCGCTCTCCTTGATTTCTGCACGACGCACGGCCTGCCGCTCGTGCTGGCTACGACCGGTCAGACCCCGGAGGAGCGCGCCATGATCCGCGCCGCGGCTGACCGTATCCCGCTGTTTTTCGCTGCCAACTACTCCGTCGGCATCGCGCTGCTGATCCGTCTGGCGGTCCAGACGGCCAAGGCCCTGCCTGACGCCGAGATCGAGATCATCGAGCAGCACCATGACCGCAAACTGGACGCGCCGAGCGGCACCGCGCTGGCTATCGCCGACGCCATCCGCACGGTCCGCCCCGACGCCGAGAACAATCTCGGCCGCAGCGGGACCGGAAAGCGCACCAAGTCCGAGATCGGCATCCACGCCGTCCGTATGGGCAATACCGTCGGGACGCACGAGGTCATCATCGGCACCGGCAGTCAGACCATCACGCTGAAGCACGAGGCGCATGACCGCGCCCTGTTTGCCGAGGGCGCACTGAGTGCCGCCGCGTTCCTGTGTGACACGGCCGGGGGCAAGCCCGGGCTGTACGGCATGGAGGATATGCTGGGTAAAACGGACTGATTCCCGCGTATATTTCGGAGGAGGGGCAGAGCCCCGCGATCCCCAAAGGAGGCATCTATGAAAATCGCCATTTACGGATACGGCAATCTCGGCAAGGGTGTCGAGCTGGCTGTCCGGCAGGCGCCGGATATGGAGCCGGTCGGTGTGTTCACCCGCCGTGCGCCGGAGACCGTGCATACGCTCACCGGTCTGCCCGTGTATGCGGCGGACCGCGTACTTGATTTTAAGGGCATCATCGACGTGCTGATCATCTGCGGCGGCAGCGCCACGGACCTGCCCGTCATGACGCCGGCGCTGGCCGCACATTTCAACGTCGTGGACAGCTTCGATACCCACGCGAACATCCCCGATCACTTTGCCGCCGTCAACGCAGCCGCCGAAAAGAGCGGACATACCGCGCTGATCTCCGCCGGATGGGATCCCGGTCTGTTCTCGCTGGCGCGGGTGTACGCGTCCGCCGTCCTGCCGGACGGAAAGGACTACACCTTCTGGGGCCGCGGCGTCAGTCAGGGCCATTCCGACGCCATCCGCCGCATCAGGGGCGTCAAGGACGCCAGACAGTATACCGTCCCCGTCGAAGCCGCCGCGGAGGCGGTCCGGAGCGGGGAATGTCCGGAGCTGACGACAAGACAGAAGCACACCCGTGAGTGCTTCGTCGTCGCGGAGGAGGGCGCGGACCTTGCCCGCATCGAGCGGGAGATCGTTACCATGCCCAAGTATTTCGCCGACTATGACACCACGGTGCATTTCATCACCGAGGAGGAGCTGAAGCGGGACCACGCCGGACTGCCGCACGGCGGCTTCGTCATCCGCACGGGCCGGACCGGCCTTGAGGGGGAGCATACCCACACGGTCGAGTACAGCCTGCGCCTCGACTCCAACCCGGAATTCACCGGCTCCGCGCTGACCGCCTTCGCACGCGGTGTGATGAAGAATCATCTGCGCGGCCGCACGGGCTGTCTGACCGCCTTTGACGTGGCGCCGGCAGACCTGTCTCCGCTCAGCCCCGACGAGCTGCGGGCGCATCTGCTTTGATCCGCATATCCTCCGGCAGTGTCCGGATATGACCATAAATCAGTACAGAAATAAAGAGAGGAATCCCGAAATGAGCAAGAGAATCGAAACCGTATGCGTACAGGGCGGCTACACGCCGAAGAACGGCGAGCCCCGCCAGCTTCCGATCATTCAAAGCACGACCTTCAAATACGATACCAGCGAGGACATGGGCAAGCTGTTCGACCTTGAAGCCGACGGCTACTTCTACACGCGTCTGGCGAATCCGACGAACGACGCCGTTGCCGCCAAGATCTGCGAGCTGGAGGGCGGCTCTGCCGCCATGCTGACCTCGTCCGGACAGGCCGCTAATTTCTACTCGGTCTTCAACATCGCATCCTGCGGCGACCACGTCGTGGCGTCGTCTGCGATCTACGGCGGCTCCTACAACCTCTTCTCCGTGACCATGAAGAAGATGGGAGTCGACTTCACGTTCGTGTCCCCGGACTGCACCGAGGAGGAGCTGAATGCCGCGTTCCGCCCGAACACCAAGGCTGTGTTCGGTGAGACCATCGCCAATCCCGCACTGGTCGTGCTGGATATCGAGATGTTTGCCAAAGCGGCCCACGCGCACGGCGTCCCGCTGATCATTGACAACACCTTTGCCACGCCCATCAACTGCCGCCCGATCGAATGGGGCGCGGATATCGTCACCCATTCAACCACCAAGTACATCGACGGCCACGGTGTGACTGTCGGCGGCTGTATCGTGGACAGCGGCAAATTCGATTGGACAAAGTATGCGGACAAGTACCCCGGTCTCTGCACGCCCGACGACAGCTATCACGGCGTGACCTACACGGAGCGGTTCGGGCTCGGCGGCGCGTTCATCACCAAATGCACCGCGCAGCTGATGCGTGACTTCGGTTCCATCCAGTCCCCGCAGAACGCGTTTTACCTGAACATGGGTCTTGAGAGCCTGCATATCCGCGTCAAGCGGCACTGTGAGAACGCGCAGACCGTAGCGGAGTTCCTCGCAGCCAACGATAAGATCGCATGGGTCAACTATTGCGGCCTCCCCGGCGACAAATACTACGCGCGGGCGCAGAAATACCTGCCGAACGGCTCCTGCGGCGTCGTCAGCTTCGGCGTCAAGGGCGGACGCAAGGCCGCCGAGACCTTCATGAAGCACCTGAAGATCGCCGCCATCGAGACCCACGTCGCCGACGCGCGTTCCTGCTGCCTGCATCCCGCGTCCGCCACGCACCGCCAGATGAACGACGACGAGCTGCGCGCGGCCGGCGTGTCGCCCGATCTCGTGCGTCTGTCCTGCGGACTTGAGAACGCGCAGGATCTGATCGACGACATCGCACAGGCGCTCGAGAGCATTTGAGGAGGGCAGAGAAGTGCCTATCAAGATACCCAACGAGCTTCCCGCGTACCGGACGCTGACAGACGAGAATATTTTCGTGATGGACGAGCATCGTGCGATGACGCAGGACATCCGTCCGCTGCACATCGCCATCGTCAACCTGATGCCGACCAAGATCGACACGGAGACACAGCTGCTCCGCCTGCTGGGCAATACAGCGCTTCAGGTGGAAACGGTGCTGATCCATACGAAATCGTACGAGTCCAAAAACACCTCGACGGAGCATCTCGCGGCGTTCTACACGACCTTTGACGAGATCAGCAGCCGCAAGTTCGACGGCATGATCATCACGGGTGCGCCGGTGGAGCAGATGCCGTTCGAGGAGGTCAGCTATTGGGACGAGCTGTGCAGCATCATGGAGTGGTCCAAGACCAACGTACACTCGACCTTCCACATCTGCTGGGGCGCGCAGGCCGGGCTGTACTACCATTTCGGCATCTGCAAAAAGCCCCTGCCTGAAAAGCTGTTCGGCGTGTTCCCGCACCACGTGGAGCGGAAGTCGTCGATCCTGTTCCGCGGCTTTGACGACACCTTCATGGTGCCGCACTCCCGCCACACGACGATAGACCGTGCAGACGTGGAGGCTTGTCCGCAGCTCAAGATCCTTGCCTCGTCTCCGCAGGCCGGCCTGTACGCGATGATGACGGAGAACGGACGCCAGATCTTCATCACCGGCCACAGTGAGTACGACGCCGTGACGCTGGAACGTGAGTACCTCCGCGACAAGAACGCCGGTCTCCCCATCCACGTCCCGTTCAACTACTACCCGAACGACGACGACACCCAGCCCCCCATGGTCACGTGGCGCTCCCACGCCAACCTCCTCTACTCCAATTGGCTCAACTATTTCGTCTACCAGACCACGCCGTACGATCTCGGGGAAATCAGGTGATTAAATGCAGGGCTCTGCCCTGCACCCGGAGAACGCCGGGGCTCTGCCCCGGACCCCTCTTAAGCCCTTCTTGAAAGAAGGGCTTAAGGCATCACCGCGCAATGCACGGCTGACGCCTTGACGGCACATATGCTTGCATAAATTCCGTCATAT
>JAKSPU010000125.1 GCA_024404505.1 Clostridia bacterium | reverse complement strand
GATCCTTAAGCCCTTCTTTCAAGAAGGGCTTAAGCGGGGTCCGGGGCAGAGCCCCACAAACGCATCCTCGGGGCGCGGGGCAGAGCTTTATATCAGAATCACGGGCGTTTTTTTCATCAGCGCCCCCGCCTCGCGCGGCGTCGGGAGGCAGAGCGTGAACAGCGCCTCCGCCCGGCGGGCAAGCTCGGTCTGGCGGCACGCGGGCGCGTCCGCGGGCTTGGTCACGACGGATACGACCCCCCCGTCGGGATCCGCCCGGCGGGCCTTGTCGAGCGCCTTGAGGTACGCGCACCCCCGCGCGTCCGCACCGTACAGCACGACGTAGGCGGGATCGGCGCGGAGATCGTCCGGCCCGACGCCCGCGGCGGCATACAGCATCCCGCGGCGCAGCCGCGCGTCTGTGTACAGCCGCGAGCGCAGCGCGTCCCAAAACGCCTCCGGCGTGCCGGCGTCCAGCGCGGCCCTGACCATGCGGCGGGCCAGCCCGCCCGAAAGCTCCGCGACGTTGTCAAGCCCGTCGGCGTCCCCGAGGCGGAACAGACCGTGAAAAAGCGGCAGCAGCGCGTCCTCGCGGCAGGGCGCGCCGCCGTCCCGGACGGCTTCGAGCAGCACCCGCAGGGCGGCGTCCGGCATCGTGCCGTCCAGCATGGCAGACAGCGCGTCGGGGTCACAGGCCGCCTCGCGCAAAAGCACCCGCAGGGCGGAGGCGGACGGCGCGGACGCGTCGGTCAGCACGTCGTCACGGTACGCCTGCCCGGCGCGCCGGACGGTCAGCGGGCGCATCCCGCCGCCCTGCCGGGAGAGCGCCGCCAGATAGTTGACGGCCAGCCGGTCGTTGGCTCCGGGGAAGCCGTCGGGCAGCGGCGCACGCAGCCGCGCACGAAGGGCTTCGGCCCACGCGGCGGCGGCTCCGGCGCCGCCCGTGACCCGCGCCGCACAGTCGGACACAAAGTCCGGCGTCCCGAGGACGACGGCGGCCTCGGTCAGCAGCGCCGTGTCGGCACATTCACTGCCGAACGCCAGCGTCCCGACCCCCATGCGGCTGAGGATGCCGACGCCGGCAGCCGCGAACGCCTCGGCGCTCCCGGCAGACCACGGGAACGGCAGACCGACCACAAGGTCCGCGCCGCCCGCCAGCGCGGCGGCAGCCCGGACGTACGGGTCGGCGACAGCGGGCGTGCCGCGCTGCACGAACAGGCCGCTCATGACGCAGACGACGCAGCCGTCCTCTCCGACCGCCTCCCGCATCGCGGAAAGCAGCCGCTTATGTCCGTTGTGGAATGGATTGAACTCGCAGATCACGCCCGCAGCCGCGGGCAGCGGTGCGGATATCCCGTTGTATCTCATGATATACCTCCGAAAAAGCCGGGAGAGGGACGAATCCCTCCCCCGGCGGTAAGCGTAAGAGCGATCAGTTTTCCGCGATGGTGAACCACGTCCAGCCGAAGACGTACTCGCCGCCCTCGCGCAGCACGCCGACGGAGACGAAGAACTGCCCCTCGCCGAGCTTCGACATGTCGACGGTGACGGTGCCGCCGCTTCCGGTCTCCGCCGTGGTAAAGCCGTCGTAGGCGACGCCGTTGACGAACACGACGACCTTGCCCTGCACGTCGGAGTAATTGAATACCACCTCGGGCAGCTTTTCGGGCGCGTACTTCTTGCCCGTCGTGCGGATGGTCTTGCATACGACCGTGCCGACGCGCACGGAGCTGTCGGTATAGACGCGGCTGACGTTGACGGTCGTGCCGCCGTCCTTGCCGAACTGACCGGTGAGGGTCAGGAAGGCGTCGAGATTCCCCTCGGCTTCGACCTGCACGGTCACGGTGATAATGACCTCGCTCATCGCGGGCACGGTCACGTCGTCCGCGCCGATGACGGAGAGACCGGGGCAGGAGCCGGACACGGAGCCGGTGACCTCGTGGTCGTTGAGATTCAGCACGCGCACCTTCAGCTCGGTGTACGGGTCGATATGCACGCCGTTGTTCTTGTCGTTCGCAAGGCTGACGTTGTCAAAGAGGGGGGTCAGGATGACGCGGCCCGACTCGGGGATATTCAGCTCGCCGTACGTGCGGTCGGGGAAGGACTGCGCGGCGTAGGCGGGCGCCTTCTTGTAGGTGACGTAGCAGGGATAGCGGTCGATCCCGACCGTGACCATGCCGTCGACGGGCTCGATGATCGTCTGATTGCCCATCAGGTCGGTGCGGATGACGGGGTATTCGGACGCAAAGGTGTACTTGCCCGTCGTTTTCCGCGTCCAGTTTTCCGACCAGAGCACGCTCGTCATGCCGCTGCCGGTGTCGAAGACCGCGCCTCCGCAGGCGCTCGGCAGGCCGGACGGCACGCCGATATACCTGGCTTTGCCCAGCATATACGTCATGACGGCCTCGGCAGCCACGGTGGGGTAGGGGTCAAGGGCAGGGGAGAAGGTGCCGAAGTCGCCGCCGTTCTCGATGTAGGGGGACATGACGAACCAGTAGTGCCGGTCGGTGCCGTAGGACAGGGACTGCACCGTGGAGGTGACGATGTAGGGCGCCTGACCGATCAGCTGGTCGGCGGTGGGCAGCCCGGTGCCGCCCTGCAGGTCCAGCCGCATACCGGCCTCGGTGACCCAGATCGGCTTGTCCGTGTCGGTGTACGCCGGCAGGGATGCGTTCATGTACAGCATCAGGTTGTACACGAAATCCATGAAGTTGCCGTTGAAGACGCAGTGCTGATGGTAGTTGAAGATGTGGCTGTACGCCAGCACGTTGCTCTGGAGGAGCTGGCTCATGTACTCGGTGTTGGGGCCCTGACACAGACCGCCGAAGGAGATGAGCGGCTTGTTCTTCACATCGGCGTCCATGACGCCGAGCGAGGCGGCCTTGTACCACGAGGCGTACAGCTCGGCGGGCTCGATGGCGAAGCCGTTGATGTCGCACTCGTTCCACAGCTCCCACGCATCCACCACGCCGTCGTAATGCTCGGCCATGGCCTTGGTCATGTAGTAGATATCCGTCTGATGATCGCGGAAGCCGCCGATCATACCGCTGACGGTGTCCTTCGCGCCGGTCTTGTAGGAGGTCGTCGCCCACGCGGGGGACGCGCACAGCATAGCCAGATTCTTGAGTCCGGCCTTGTGGATGGCGTTATAGACGGCGTCGGTGGATGAGAAGTCGTAGACACCCTGTTTTGACTCGTAGGTCGTCCAGTCGCAGCGCTCACGCACCCATGTCACGCCCATCAGGCGGGCGGCGCAGGACAGATCGTACACGGAGTCCGCGTTCTTGACGAGGTAGTACGCGGCGAAGTCCATGGCGAACGGGGAATCCTCGTACGCGGCGGTGTGCAGGGGCGGGGTGACCACGTAGTTGAAGGACGTACTGCCGATCGTCAGGGTGAAGTAGCCGGTCGGATGGTCGTTGACGCACTTGGTCAGCGTGACCTTGCCCTTGAAGACGGGCAGCTTGCCCTCGTACACGGCGTTGCCGAAGAAGTCCTTCACGGACCACGGGATCTCCGTCTTGCCGTCGCCGTTGACGGAGACGTCGAGGCGGATGGGGTAGCGGCAGTCAAAGACGGACACGTTTGCCGCACCCGCGAGGATATCCTTCTCGCCGTCCTTAAGGTCGGCGCCGTAGGACACGGCTGCCGTCTCACCGCCGGTCTTGCCGCCGCCGATGGAGACCTCCAGCCAGTCGAGGAAGAAGACCATCTTGTTGCCGAAGGAGGGATCGCGGCCGTCGTTCGGGTCCATGGTGATGCGGATGACGTTGTCGCCCGCGTTCAGCGTGACGGTGCCGACGGACATGAGCTTGAAGACGCCGTTGTCATTCAGCGTCGGGCACTCGAACGAGCCGACGGCCTTATACTGCGAGACCTCCGTCTCCGGCTCGTTCCCGTTGGCGGAGATGAAGTAGTCGCAGGTCCAGCTCTGACCGGAGGGGGTGCAGAGCATGGTCAGGTCATACACGCCGCCCTGCTCCACGGTGACGGCGTACTCCACCCACAGGTCGTCCATCGTTTTGGGATCGTACTGCGAGATGAAGCTCTTGCCCCCGCTGAACTCGCTGCCCGGGAGGTAGTAGTAATTCATGGAGCGGTCGCTGAAGTCCTCGCCCTCGACGCGGACGACCTCCGGCTCGGGGGCTTGCTCGGTGGCGATCGTCTCGTACTCCGAAAAGTCGGGGTATGCCTTGACGACGGGCTCGGGGTCGGGGAAGATCACGTCCGCAGGTGCGTCCGTCGCGGCCTCCGACGTGTCGTCAGACGGGTCGTCGGGTGCGTCGGTATCCGCGCCGGGCGTTTCGACGTCTCCGGTGCCGGCCTCGCCGCCGGGCGTATGGCAGGCGGACAGGATCGTCGGTATTAGAAGACAAATGCAAACAAGCAGACAGAGCGCCTTGATATATTTCATGGTCATTCAACCTCCTTGATGGAAAGTAACTTAATTATAGCACGGGCGGGAGCGTCTGTCAAGGACGATATTTTGTGAATAAAGAGTGAATTATCCGTCCGCCCTCTTGCCTGTCCCCTCCGCGCTGTTGTATAATGGAAGCGGTCCCGCGGGACCCTTCCGAGACCGAAAAACATAGACAGGAGAGAGCTATATGAAACTCAACTACAAGCGCACCCTGCTGGTCGGCTTTGCCTTCTTCCTGATCTGCCTGTTCTGGCAGGCGTATGATTCCGTCATCCCCCTGATCCTGACCAATAAATTCGGTATGTCCCAGACGTGGTCGGGCGTCATCATGGCGCTGGACAACGTGCTGGCGCTGTTCCTGCTCCCGCTGTTCGGCGGCATCAGCGACCGCTGCACCTCGAAGCGCGGACGCCGCACGCCGTTCATCATGATCGGCACGATCCTCTCGGCGCTGCTGTTCGTCGGGCTGTCCTTCACCGACGCCGCCCAGCTGACCAAGCTGGAGGACGTCACGCCGGATCGATACGAGCAGTCGCTGTCCGTGATCTACGACGCCGATCCTTCCATCTCCGTTCCCGAGAAGGCGTCAGACGGCAAGAGCGTCGGGGAGGCTCTCAGGGATGTGTTCGCTTCCGCCGAGAAGCAGCCGCTGCAGACGCTGTTCCCCGACCGTGAGGCGTTCCTGAGCATACCCATGTACCGTCCCGACGAGAACGGTCAGCCCACGGGGACCGTCAGTGAGGACTACACGAACTACGTGGTCCCCGCCCGCAACGCCTACGCGTGGCAGCAGACGGTCGACTCGCCCGTGACGCTGATCTTCTTCATCGTGCTGCTGCTCTGCGTGCTGGTGTCGATGGGCATTTTCCGCTCGCCCGCCGTCGCGCTGATGCCGGACGTCACGCCCAAGCCGCTGCGCTCCAAGGCCAACGCCATCATCAACCTGATGGGCTCCTTCGGCGGCATCATGGTGCTGGTGCTGGGCATGATCTTCAAGACCGGCGACGCGGTCAACGCCATGATGAACTACGTCCCGTTCTTTGTCACCTGTGCCGCGCTGATGCTCATCGCGCTGGCCGTATTCCTCTTCACGGTCAAAGAGCCCGCGTGGGCTGCCGACATGGAGAAGGTCAGCCGGGAGAACGGCATCGACACGAGCGAGGAATCGCAGGAGGGTGACCGTGCGCTGTCGAAGTCGGAGACGCGTTCGCTGATCTTCATCCTCGCGTCCGTCGCCCTGTGGTTCATGGGCTACAACGCCGTGACCTCCAAGTATTCCGTCTACGCCGGTCAGGTGCTGAATATGGACTACAACCTCACGCTGATCGTAGCGCAGGGGGCGGCCATCCTCTCCTACCTGCCCATCGGTCTCCTGTCCTCGAAATTCGGGCGGAAGAAGACCATCCTCACGGGCATCGTCATTCTGACGTTCGCGTTCGGTGCCGCCGCGTTCATGCGCGCGGACAGCTCTCCGCTGCTCATGAACGTCCTGTTCGCGCTGGCCGGTATCGGCTGGGCGACTATCAACGTCAACAGCTACCCGATGGTCGTCGAGCTGGCCAAGGGCGGCAAGGTGGGGCGCTACACCGGCTACTACTACGCCGCTTCGATGGCGGCGCAGGTGGTCACGCCCATTCTGAGCGGTGTGTTCCTGGACATCCGTTTCACGACGCTGTTCCCCTACGGTGCGATCTTCGTGGCGCTGGCGTTCGTGACCATGCTGTTCGTCCGTCACGGTGACGCGAAGCCGGCGGAGAAGCAGTCCGTGCTGGAGCATTTCGACGTGGAGGATTGAGGCTGACATGATCGTTCTCTGGATCGCGCTCGCCGTTCTCGGCGTGCTGCTGCTTTTGTTCCTGTTCCTGATCTTTCCGGCGGTGCGCCGCCACCCGGACCGTGCGCTGATGGACGGGATGGTCATCGCCCACCGCGGTTTGCATGATCTGCCCGGCCGTCCCGGCGCGCCGGAGAACAGCCTTGCGGCGTTCCGCGAGGCGATCGGGGCGGGGTATGCCATCGAGACGGACATCCATCTGACCTCCGACGGGGAGGTGGTCGTTTTCCACGACGACACGCTCGACCGGATGTGCGGTGTATCCGGCACGCCGGAATCCATGACGCTCGCGGAGCTTCGCGCGCTCCGGCTCGCGGGGACGGATGAGGTCATCCCGACCTTGTGCGAGCTGCTCGATCTTGTGGGCGGGCAGGTGCCGCTGCTCATCGAGTTCAAGTGTCTCACGCGGGCGCAGTCGGACGCCTTATGCGCCGCTGCCGCGCCGATCCTCGACGGGTACGGGGGGCGGTACATGGTGCAGTCCTTCTACCCGCTCATGCTCGGCTGGTATCGGAAGCGCCGTCCGTCGGTCTGCCGCGGGCAGCTGTCGTCCGCGTTCAAAAAAGACGTGTTCCTCCGCCGGCTGGCCGGATGTCTGCTGTTCAACGTCATCGGTCGTCCCGATTTTATCTCCTACGAGCATCACGACGCCGCGCACCCCTGCCGCCGTCTGTGTACGCTGCTCGGCGCTCACCCCGTCTGCTGGACCCTCCACAGTCAGCAGGAGCTGGACGCCGCACGCGACAGGCACGGCTTCCGCACGTTCATTTTCGAGGGCTTTATCCCCGAGAAATAATAATGCGGGGCTCTGCCCCGGACCCCGGCAGGGCTCTGCCCTGCACCCGCTTAAGCCCTTCTTGAAAGAAGGGCTTAAGGATCCCAAGAACTTTTATACAGGGTAAAGGATAACCGAGGTTGAGTTTACGCTGAAAGAGACAGGTGGGTGCCGTCATGGGCGCCCGCCTTTTTTGAAACGCAGTCGCGGGGACCCC
>JAKSPU010000124.1 GCA_024404505.1 Clostridia bacterium | reverse complement strand
CCCAGCGCATGGCGTCCGCGATGTTGGACTTGCCGCTGCCGTTGGGGCCGACGATGACGGTCACGCCCTGACCGGGTATGGTTTTCTCTGTCCGGGCCTGCGTGCCGTCCCGGTCAAAGACCAATCTCGTCTTGTCCGGGAAGGACTTGAAGCCCTGCATCTCGATGGCTTTTAAGTACACGCGACGTCTCCTTTATTCATCCAGTCCGAACAGATGCCACGCGTCGTGCGCGGCGGCCTGTTCAGCCTCTTTCTTTTTATGTCCGACTCCGTGTCCGATGACGTTGGAGTTGAGGCGGGCTTCCACCTCAAAGGTCTTGTTGTGGTCGGGTCCCTCCTCGCGGATCAGCACGTACTCCAGCACGCTGCCGACGTCCTGCTTCTGGATGAACTGCTGCAGGAGCGTTTTGTAGTCGCCGTCGATGCCGCGGACGTCCAGATCGCGGAGGTCCTCCGACACAAACGGGATCAGGAAGCGGGCGATCGTCTCCTTGGCTTCCCCGCCCTGCCCCGCGTCCATGAAGACGGCGGCGAGCAGCGCCTCGAAGGCATCCGCCAGAATGTTGACCTTATCCCGTCCGCCGCTGCGCTCCTCCCCGATGCCGAGGAGCAGGCAGTCACCGAGGCCGACGGCGCGCGCGTAGCGGGCCAGCGCGTCGGCGCAGACGACGTCTTTGCGCTTGTTGGTCAGGTCGCCCTCGGGCAGATGGCGGTAGGTCTTGAACAGATACTCGCTGACGACGAGGGACAGCACGGAATCGCCCAGAAACTCCAGCCGCTCGTTGCAGAGCAGATGATGGTTGCGCTCCCCCGTTTCGTTGGAATAGGAGGAGTGGGTCAGGGCGCGGATCAGGAGCCCTCTGTCGCGGAAGCGATACCCCACCCGCTTCTCAAGCGTGTCCAGCCGTTCCGGCAGGACGGGATTCATACGTTCTTCGCTCATGGGCGGTCACTTCCTTTCTTTCGGTCACGCTCACTGCGTGCCGGCCATAGCCGCGCGGAGATCGTCCAGCGCGCCGGACTCGCAAAGGCGGACGGCCTGACGGATGGCGCTGCGGAACATCCGCGCGTCGCAGGAGCCGTGCGCCTTGATGACGGGCTTATTGAGCCCGAGGATGGGACTTCCGCCCAGCTCGGACGGGTCAAAGGACTTTTTGAATTCGGACAGAGGCTGCGCCAGCACGGCGGCAGCCTTCTGCGTGTCGGCGTTCGTCATAAAAACGCCCTTGAGACCGTTCAGAACATACTTGCCGAGGCCTTCATATGCCTTGACGCAGATGTTGCCCGTAAAGCCGTCGCAGACGGCGACGTCACACGCACCGAACGGGAGGGCACCCGGCTCGACGTTGCCGATCCAGTTGATGCCGGCGGTTTCGGCGAGCAGGCCGTAAGCCGTCGTCTGGAGCGGAGTTCCCTTGCAGGATTCGGTGCCGTTGTTCAGCATACCGACGCGGGGTGCCTCCATGCCGAAAACGGCCTTCATGTAGGCGGTGCCCATGACGGCGAACTGCGGCAGGAATTCCGGCTGGACGGTGACGTTCGCGCCGGCGTCCATCAGGAGACAGGGATCGCCGAACGGCAGGATGGCGCCGATGGCGGCACGGTGGACGCCCTTCATGCGGCGGATGACGAGGGACGCGCCCGCGAACAGCGCACCGGTATTGCCGGGGCTGACCAGCGCGTCGCCGACGCCGTCGCGCAGAGCGCGCAGGGCGACGGCCATGGAGGACTCCTTCTTATCTTTGGTAACGCAGAGCGGGTCGTCGTTCATGGTGACGACGTCCTCTGCGTTCAGCAGCTCGAAGCCGGACAGGTCGATGCCGTTTTCCGCGGCACAGGCCAGAAGTGCGTCGGTCGGTCCGACGAGGATATAGTCGCCGCCGAATTCAGCCTTGGCGGCAGCGGCGCCTTTCAGCATTTCACGGGGGGCGTTATCGCCGCCCATGCAGTCGATGATCAGTTTCATAGTAAATTCCTTAGTTATTGATGCAGAGCAAAGCGGTCGGATCGCGGTTTGCTGTCGGTCAGTTGTTGTCTTCTTGTGTGTCGGGGCCGGTCTTTCCGG
Source organism: Clostridia bacterium (assembly GCA_024404505.1). Lineage (GTDB taxonomy): Bacteria > Bacillota > Clostridia > Oscillospirales > CAG-272 > CAMEON01. The sequence goes on along the minus strand of JAKSPU010000124.1, from coordinate 5,176 downwards.
AAACGAAATCGTCGATCCACGCGAGTGACCGTGCGGCCAGCGCCTCGTTGCGGACGACCTTGCCGCCGCGGATCTTCTTCTCGGGCAGCGGGACGATGCCGAAATTCGCGTTCATGGGGACGAAATCACCGATCCCGCCGTGGCTGACGTAGTGCGCCATCGCGCCGATCATGGTGATCTGCGGGAAGATGACGGTCTCAAGCCCGAGTGCGCGGCGCGCGGCGTTGAGTCCGGCAACAAAGCCGGAGCCGGTGGACTCGATGTACCCCTCGACGCCGGTCATCTGCCCGGCGAAGGAGACCTCCGGTCTCGTGCGGACCGAGTAGTCGGCGTCCAGCAGGTCGGGTGACGGCAGATACGTGTTGCGGTGCATGACGCCGTACCGCAGGAACTCGGCATTCTCAAGTCCGGGGATCAGGCGGAACACACGCTTCTGCTCCGGGAAGGTAAGGTGCGTCTGGAAGCCGACGAGATTGAACATCGTCCCTTCCGCGTTCTCGCGGCGGAGCTGCACGACGGCGAAGGAATGCTGTCCGTTGCGCGGATCGACCAGCCCGACGGGCTTGAGCGGTCCGTAGCACAGGGTATCGTAGCCTCTGCGGGCCATGACCTCAACGGGCATACAGCCCTCGAAGACCTTCAGCTCCTTCTGCAGATTCTTATCGAAGTCCTTGAGCGTTGCCTCCTCGGCGGAGATAAGTGCGTTATAGAAAACGTCGTACTGCTCCCGCGTCATGGGGCAGTTGATATAGTCGGCGTCCCCCTTGTCGTAGCGGGAGGCGTAGAAGGCGACGTCCATATTGATGGTGGACGCGTCGACGATCGGGGCGACGGCATCAAAGAAATGCAGGCCGTCTCCGGCGAAGTTGTCGCGGATATAGTCCGCCATGGGGTCGGAGGTCAGCGGGCCGGTTGCGACCACGGTGATCTCACCCTCCGGGACGGAGGACACCTCCTTCTCCACCACGGTGATCAGCGGATGATTCCGGATCTTGTCCGTGATGTAGGCGGAGAACCTGTCCCTGTCTACGGCGAGTGCCGATCCGGCGGCGACCTGTGTGGCACGGGCGGCCTCCATGATCAGCGAGCCCATACGGGTCAGCTCCTCCTTGAGGAGGCCGACCGCGTTGGACAGTCTGTCCGAGCGCAGGGAGTTGGAGCAGACCAGCTCGGCGAATCCGGAGTTATGGTGTGCCGGGGTGTACTTCTCCGGCTTCATTTCGTACAGCGTGACCTCCACGCCGAGCTTCGCGGCCTGCCATGCGGCCTCGCAGCCGGCAAGGCCCGCGCCGTAAACGTTGATATGTGCCATGTTTTTTCCATGCGGCCCGCATTCCGCGGGCCGTTTCCTTACTGATTCTTTGGGGGATTATTTGGTTTCGGGCTCTCCCTCGGGCTGCTCGATCTCACGGGTATACTTGCATCCGTCGGTGTGGCAGACCATGACCTGCTTGCCCTTTTTGCGGAACAGCATCTGACCGCAGACGGGGCATTTCTCGTTGGTGGGCGCGTCCCACGACGAGAACTCGCACGTCGGATACTTCTCGCAGGAGTAGAAGACGGTCTTGTTCCGGCCGGTCTTCATGACGAGCGCCGCGCCGCATTTGGGACACGGGACCCCGATCTCGCGGACCTTCTGCTTGGTGAATTTGCAGTCCGGGTAACGGGAGCAGGCGTAGAACGACCCGAAGCGGCCGGTCCGCAGCACCATATCGGCACCGCACACCTCGCACTTCATGTCGGGAGCGACCTCCTCCGCGGGAGTCTTGGCCGCCGGATCCGTGACGTTTTCGGTCAGCGGGCGGGTGGACTTGCACTTGGGGTAGTTGGGGCAGGCGGCGAATTTGCCGAAGCGGCCGTTCTTGACGACCATGCGGCTTCCGCACTTCTCACAGATGAAATCGGTCGTCTCGACCGGGACCTGCACGTTCAGCGAGCCGATCTGCCGTTCGGCGTCGGACAGCTGGACCTCGAACTTGCCCCAGAAGCGGGACAGGACGTCCTCCATGGATTCCTTGCCGTTCTCGATCTCATCGAGGTCGTCCTCCATGCGGGCGGTGAACTGCTCGTCCACGACGGAGGAGAAGTTCTGCAGCATGATGTCGTTGGTGATCTCACCCAGCTCGGTGGGCAGGAGGGCCTTGCCCTCACGCTTGACGTAGCCGCGCGTGGTGATGGTGGTGATGATGGTGGCGAAGGTGGAGGGACGGCCGATGCCCTTCTCCTCAAGCAGTTTGATGAAGCTGCCCTCGGTATACCGGGGCGGTGCCTCGGTGAAGTGGCGGGCGGGGTCGATGGCGGTCGAGGACAGACTGCTGCCCTCCTTGAGGGCCGGGATACGCAGGTCCTTCTGGGCTTCCGGCTCTTCTGCGGTACCGGACGGGCGGCGGCTGTCGTCGGCGGTCTCCTCGTACACAGCCATGTAGCCGGGGAAGGTGACGGTGTAGCCGGAGGTGCGGAACAGCCAATCGCGGCACTTGAAGTCCACGGTCATGGTCTCCAGCTCGGCGGATTCCATCTGGCTGGCGACAAAGCGCTCCCAGATCAGCTTATACAGCTTATACTGATCGGGCGTGAGCATCTTGCGGATCTTGGCCGGCTCGACCTCGATGCGGGCGGGGCGGATGGCCTCATGGGCGTCCTGCGCGCCGGTGCGGGTCTTATAGGTACGGGGAACGGCGGGGCAGTACGCGTCGCCGTACTTCTCCTTGATGAGAGCAGCGGCGGCAGCCTGTGCCTCCGCGGACACGCGGAGGGAGTCGGTACGCATATAGGTGATCAGACCCTGCGTGCCGCCGAATTCCGTGCCGATATTGACGCCCTCATACAGCTCCTGCGCGACCTTCATGACGCGTGCGGACTGGAAGCTGAGTCGGCGGGACGCCTCCTGCTGCATGGTAGAGGTGGTGAAGGGCGGTGCGGGATTCTTCTTGCGGGTCGCGCGCTTGATGGTCTCGACGGTGAAGGGCTTGCCGGTCACGCCGCGGACGACGGTCATGGCCTCCTCCTCGTTGGAGAGCTTGGCCTTGCCGGAAACGTCTCCGACGTAGCGGGCCTTGACGGTGGACTTGCCGTCGGCGCAGAGCAGATCGACGTCGATGGTCCAGTACTCCTCCGGAACGAAAGCGCGGATCTCGTTCTCGCGGTCCACGATGAGCTTGGTGGCGACGGATTGGACGCGTCCGGCGGACAGGCCGCTGCGGACGGTCTTCCAGAGGTACGGGGACAGCTTATAGCCGACGATGCGGTCAAGGATGCGGCGGGCCTGCTGGGCGTTGACGAGGTCCATATCCAGCTGACGGGGCTGCTTGACGGCGGCCTTGACGACGTTCTTGGTGACCTCGTTGAAGGTGATGCGCTGGACCTTTTCGGGCGGGATGCCGAGCGCGACGGCGAGATGCCACGAGATGGCTTCGCCCTCGCGGTCAGGGTCCGTTGCGAAGAAGACCTTATTGGCAGCCTTGGCTTCCTTTTTGATCTCCTTGATCAGTTCACCCTTGCCGCGGATATTGATATAATGTGCCTCGAAGTGGTTGTCGATATCCACGCCGAGGGTGGATTTGGGCAGATCACGGACGTGACCCACGGATGCGATGACTTTATAGTTAGAACCAAGCCAGCCCTTGATGGTGCTTGCCTTGAAGGGAGACTCGACGATTACCAGATTTGACATAGGGGCTTCCTTTCATGATAGTTGGAATAAAGGGGGGAGGGCAGCCGCTCCTGACGCCTCAGCGTCTCTGATACAGACCGCCGGGCAGGGTCACGGTCAGGCCCTTGATCTCGAGGACGGTCATGGCAGCCATGATCTCGCCCGCGGTAAAGCCTTCCCGGGACAATTCGTCCAAGGTTACGGAATGATCGAGCGGGAGCGCCTCAAAGACGGCCCGCTGCGTATCGGTGAGAGAATCGAGCGCGGCCTGCGAGCGGTCGCTGTCGGTGACGGGGGTGCGGGGGACGGTTCCCTTTTCGGCCGCAGGCTCCTTCGGCGGGACGGGTGCGGGCTGTCGGGAGATCGGCCGGGTGTCTTCCCGGTGTCTGCGGGGAGCGGAAGGGGGTGTGTCCTGCGGCTTCTGCCGCGGGACGAGCGGGCGCGGCGGGGTGCGTCCGGGAAGGGTGACGGCGGCGCAGACGCCCAGCTCAGCCAGCGCGTCCTCGTCTGGCTCGGACTGCTTTTCCGCGGCGGGCAGGCGGCCCATGCGGAGGACGTCCGAGTACAGGAACTCATAGTTCTGGAGGATGTCGCGGGCATCCAGCGCGACGATAGCGCCGTCGCGGATGAGCTGGTTGGTGCCGGACGTGTTCTCGTCGCCGACGTTGCCGGGGACGGCAAAGATATTGCGTCCCTGCACGAGGGCCGTTTTCGCGGTGATGAGTGCGCCGGATTTCAGGTCAGCCTCGACGATCACGGTGCCTTGTGACAGGCCGCTGATGATGCGGTTGCGGATGGGGAAGTTGCGCGGCTCTGGGCGTGTGGCGGGCGGGAATTCGGTGATCACGGCGCCGTGCTTCTGGATCACCTGCCGCAGCCCGGTATGGGCAGGCGGATAGGTGATGTCGATGCCGCTGCCCAGCACGGCGACGGTGCGTCCGCCGGCGCGGAGCGCGCCCGCTGTCGCGACGGAATCGATACCGAGAGCCATGCCCGATATGACGACGGTATCGGCGGCGGCGAGCTCATACCCTATTTTATACGCCATTCTCTTTCCGTATTCGCTCATTTTCCGCGTACCAACCACGCTGATGCACAGAAGATGGGCGAAATCGGGAAGCTGACCCTGCCAATACAGCATGACCGGCGGATCCGGGATGGCCCGCAGGCTGGCAGGATATCCGGCGTCCTGATAGAACAACAGCCCTACGCCGTACTTGTCGCAGTATTCCATGATCCGGCAGGCTTCGGTCAGGTCCTTGTCGCCGAGTGCCCGCTTGAGGCCTTCGCCGCACGGCAGCTTTTCCAACTCCGCCTCGTCAGCCGTGAACACCTGATACGTGTTCTCATACTGCTCCAGCACAAACGTGAACTCCCGGTTGGCGATCCCGACCCGAAGTGAAAACCAAATGTCGAACAGTCTGTCCTTCATGGTATACGACTCCTTTCATACGCGGATGCGGGGGATGCGGGGATGCGGGGATGCGGGGATGCAGCGGGGAAAACTTTCTGAAGAAAGTTTTC
>JAKSPU010000123.1 GCA_024404505.1 Clostridia bacterium | reverse complement strand
TTGTAATATCTTGGCGTAATAATATTCGAAAACTCATTTGGCTTCATTTCATTGCTGTATCCGGAAAAGAATATTCTGCTCCAGGCAAACCAAATCAGAGTCAATAGTAACCATACAGATAAGATAATTCCAAATATTCTCAAAAGAACAGTCCGTCGTTTATTCATCATTTTCTACCTTTTCATATGTCTTGATAAAATGCTTTACAAATGCCTCAATCCGGCGCATGATTTCCGGTTTCTTTTCAGGTTCACGGTCGCAGTAGTGAATGAGTGCCGTGATTGGAGCGGTATAGGAAAATGCAAGCATCTCAGGATCATCTTTTTTGAGAATGCCGTTTTCCATCATTTCAGCAAAGACCTTCGTGTAGATTTCTTTCGTTCCGTTCAGAAAATGCAGCGTAGCTAACTGCTGCGCCCTTTCATCCCGAAATTGTTCTTTAAGAAGCAATCTTCTTGTCAAGATCACTCTCTTGTCATGCAGGGTAAAATCCAACATCTGCATGGTCATAGTAATTAGTTCCTCGCAGGATTTCGGCGTAGGAGGCATTTTTTCCGGTGATCCGAATCGGGAAACGTAATATGCCTCCATCCGGTCGATGACGGCGTTCCAGATATCCTCCTTGCTTGTATAATGCCTGTACAGCGCGGACTTGCTGAGCCCCAGCCCGGCGGCCAGATCGCGCAGATTGGTCCCCTTGTACCCGTTTTCGGCAAAGCTGACGAGCGCCGCGTCGAGGATCTTTTCCTTTTATAGCAGGGAGAAGGGAGCGGCAATGCCCTGCCGCCCGTGGGCGGCTCTTCTCCCTGCACCCTCATCCTGCGGGACGCGGATCTGCACGTCAGAGCGGGATAGGGGGTCCCCGCGACTGCGTTTCAACAAAGGCGGGCGCCCATGACGGCACCCACCTATCTCTTTCAGCGTAAACTCAACCTCGGTCAGTCTTTATCCCTGCTATAAAAGTTCTTGGGATCCTTAAGCCCTTCTTTCAAGAAGGGCTTAAGCGGGTGCAGGGCAGAGCCCTGCCGGGGTGCGGGGCAGAGCCCCGCAAACGCATCCCCCTATATCAAATCCGCCAAAATGCCGTTCGACACGAGCCAGCCTTTTTCCGTCAGGCGGACGCTGCCGGACTCCCGCACCATCAGGCCGTGGTCGATGAAGGAGCTGCAGACCTGTCCGTGAGCCGCCATGAAATCGACGCCGAAGCGATCCCGGAAATCGGATTCGGATATACCCTCCCGGAGACGCAGCCCCAGCATGATATACTCCCCCATCCGTTCGGCTTCGTCGGGCGCATACCGGTCCACCGTGATATCCTCACCGCGCAGAAACGCCGCCAGATCACGCGACTGACCCCAGCGCACGCCGTTCAGGAAGGAGTACGCACCGGGACCGAGTCCGAGGTACGGACGATCCTGCCACGTGTGCAGATTGTGCCGCGACCGCCGCCCGGGACGCGCGTAGTTGGAGATCTCGTAATGCTCATATCCCGCCGATACCAGAAGAGCCGACGCCTGCTCGTACAGACCCGCCGCCAGCTCGTCGGCGGCTTCGTCGTCCTCCGGCAGCCCAAGTGCCTTCCGTCCCCGGCGCGCGAACGGCGTGCCCTCCTCGATGATCAGGCAGTATGCCGACAGATGGTCCGGCTCAAGCGAGAGCGCCGCCTCAAGCGTGCCGCGCAGACTCTCCGGGGTCTGATTGGGTATCGCCAGCATGAAATCGAGATTGATATTGTCAATGCCCGCTGACCGGGCCGCAGTGACAGCGTCCCGTACATCCTGCCATGTGTGCAGCCGCCCCAGCGCCTTCAGCTCGGCGTCATGCGCCGACTGCGCACCGAGACTCAGCCTGTTCACGCCGCCCGCACGCCAAGCCGCCAGCCCCTCTGCCGTCACGGCAGCCGGATTGCCCTCGACCGTGAATTCGGCGTCCGGAAGGACACGAAAGGCGGCGTGTACCGCCTCCGTCAGCCGCTCCGCCTGTCGCGGAGTCAGCAGGGTGGGCGTACCGCCGCCGATATAGACAGTGTCCACCGGCAACGTGATCCCCTGCCCCGCCGCCCGGACACGCCGGATCATCTCGTCGACGTACGCGTCGACCGTTCCGGCGTCCGGACGGGGGAAGGAGCAGAAATCACAGTAGGGACACTTGCTGCGGCAGAAGGGAATGTGCAGGTACAGCCCGATGGGGCTGACCTCCTGTTCCGTCTGTCTGTCCTGCATATCACTGCACCAGATGGCGCTTGATCTTCTTGGAGGTGGTCTTCTCGAACTCCACGCTGCGGAATTCGACCTGCCGGATCTGCTTGAAGCCGGGGATCTTGCGGTTCATCCCGGTGATGGAGTTGCGGATGGACTCCTGGATCAGCTCCTCGCTCGCGCCCTTCGGGAACTTGTCGTACGCAGGGAACACGACCGCGGTCAGCACGACCTCGTCCGAATCCTTGGCCTTGCGGCCCAGCACGACGCACTCGGCGATGGTCTCGATGTCGGCGAGATACTCCTCGACCTCCTCCGGGAACACGTTCTTGCCGTTCTCCAGCACGATGACGAACTTCATGCGGCCGGTGATATAGACGTACCCGTCCTCGTCCATGTAGCCGATGTCGCCCGTGCGATACCAGCCGTCCTTGGTGAACGCGGCCTCGTTGGCCTCGTCGTTGTTGTAGTAGCCGAGCATGACGTTGTCACCCTTGACCTGGATCTCGCCCTCAAGGTAGCCCTGCTCGTTCTCACCGTTGCCGTACTGCTCGTCGATGCGGACGCGGCAGCAGGGGACGGCGGGACCGACGGAGCCGTACTTACGGGCAAAGTAGGGGGTCACGCAGGTGAGAGGGGAGCATTCGGTGATGCCGCAGCCCTCGAATACGGAGATGCCGAAGTCCTCGAAGCCGGCGATCAGCTCGGGGTTCAGCTTGGCGCCGCCGCAGATGATGTGGTCAAGACGGCCGCCGAAGGCATCCAACACGGACTTGAACAGCTTGCGGCGCGCGTCGATGCCGACGGCCATCAGGGCCTTGGAGGTCTTGAGCGCAGCCTTGAGAGCCTTGTCCTTGTGGTTCTTTTCCGCCTCGGACCAGATCTTCTTGTACATGGTATTGAGGAACATAGGCACCAGCACGAGGCCCGTGGGCTTGAACAGCGCGATGTTCTTCATGACGTGGCGGAGCGAGTCGTTGATGTCGATCTCCATGCCGTAGACCATACCGGCCATGATGCACATCAGCTCGTAGGTATGGTGGACGGGCAGGACGGACACGATCACGTCGTCGGGAGAGAAGCAGACCGTCTGCACGGCGGCGTTGACGGCGGCAAAGATGTTCTTCTGGCACAGCATGACGCACTTGCTGGTGCCCGTCGTACCGGACGTGAACAGCATCTCGGCCAGCGTCTCGCGGTTGCGGACGATGGGATAGTCGTAGCCGTCGCGCTCAATGCGCTCCCGGCCGCAGGCAAGCACCTCGTCAAAGGTGATGACCTTGGCGTCGAAGGTGGAGTCGTACGCCGGCGTTACGGGGATGAAGTACCGGATCTCGGTATCGTTGTCCGAAATGGACTTGATGAATTTCTCGTTGAAGCTCTTGGAGTATACCACGGCGCGGGCATCCACCACGCGGAAGAACTTGCGGATCTCCTCAATATCAAGCTCCTTGTCCATGGGGACCACGACGCAGCCGGCAGCCAGCGCTGCCATATAAGCGCACACCCACTGCGGGGAGGTATCGCCGATGACGACGACCTTCTCACCCATGAGTCCCATGGCGTTGAAGGCGGCCGCGACCTCGTGGACTTTCTCCGCGAACTGTCCGTACGTCATCGAAAGCAGCTCTTTGCCTTCAAAATACCGGAACAGCGTTTTGTCGCCGTGATGGCTGATTACGTCAATATGGTCCGTGATGTCGTAAATGTGCGGCAGGACCTTCTCTACTTTCTTTCTGTTGATCGGCTTATACTTGTCCATGATACAATACCGTTCCTTTCCGCAGCCGGACGGCTGCCCAACACCCGTATGCGTCCAAGGTGCTTTCAAGTCAGTTATAGTTTAGTGTATCACATAATTTTTATGTAGGTATGAACAACTTGCTTTTTTTTGGATTCTTTATCAGAAATCGGTGTTTATTATACGCATAAGGCTTTGACCGGCACCCTGTCAGCGGAGTTGGACGACTCGGCATCGCCGGATGCCCCGTAAATGCTTCTGCCCCCCTGACCCCCGCCCGGCGGGCGGGGACCGCCTTGCGCCTCCGGCGCTCGGGGACCTACCCCCCCAGCCCCCCGTGCGCGGGAGGGGGAGATCCTAAAACCTTTTACCGAGGAGAGGGGGCGCTGCAGCGCCCCCCTCTCCTCGGTCTCCTCATCCCGGAGATGCCGCGCCTGCGGGCGCGGGGGAACGACGACCTTACGCCCCGCGGCTGCTATTTCAAAAAAAGGCGGGCGCCCATGACGGCACCCACCAATCTCGTTTGGCGTAAAACAAACCTTGGTCAATTATCATTTTTGAAAGTTCTTGGGATTCTCAAGGGCTTCTTTCAAGAAGCCCTTAAGCGGGGCGCGGGGCAGAGCCCCGCACGCGTCCTACGATCAGACAGCACCCTCGACGGGAGCCTCGACCTTCTGGACGGCGACCTCCTTGTAGCACTCCATACCGGTACCGGCAGGAATGAGGCGGCCGATGATGACGTTCTCCTTGAGGCCGCGGAGATGGTCGACCTTGCCGCGGATGGCGGCGTCGGCCAGCACCTTGGTGGTCTCCTGGAAGGACGCGGCAGACAGGAAGGACTCGCTCTGCAGGGCAGCCTTGGTGATACCAAGCAGAATGGTCTCGGCCTCGGCGAGCTTCAGATCGGTCTCACCGGCGTCGATGCGGGCCTGAACGGCCTCGTTGGCCTCCTCAAGCTCGATGCAGTCGACCACGGAGCCGGGCAGCAGATCGGTGTCACCGCCGTCGTCCACACGGACCTTGCGGGTCATCTGGCGGGCGATGATCTCGATATGCTTATCGTTGACGTTACAGGACTGCGAACGATAGACCTTCTGGACCTCCTTGATCAGGTAAGCGTAGACCTCGTCCAGACCCTGGATCCGCATGATGTCGGCAGGAGCCTTGGAGCCCTCGGTCAGCGCCTGACCGACGACCACGGACTGCCCGTCGGTGATGGCGAGACGCATACCGTACGGGATGGTGTACTTTGCGACCTCGACGTTGGAGTCGGCGTCATGCACAAGAATGTCGTTCACGCCGGGCATATCGGGGTTGGCCTGAATGTAGGCGACACCGGCCTTCTCGGTCATGATGGCAGCCTTCTTGGGCGCACGCGCCTCGAACAGCTCCTCGACACGGGGAAGACCCTGCGTGATATCGGAACCGGCGACACCGCCGGAGTGGAAGGTTCTCATGGTCAGCTGCGTACCGGGCTCACCGATGGCCTGCGCGGCAATGATACCGACGGCCTCACCGACGGACACGAGCTTGCCGGAGGACATATCCGCGCCGTAGCAGTGAGCGCAGATACCGAGCTTGGAACGGCACTGAATGGGCGTGCGGATCTCGACCTCCTTGATGCCGGCAGCCGTAATGGCGGCAGCCTGCTCCTCGGTGATCATGGTATCCTCGGGAACGATGACCTCGCCGGTCTCGGGATTCACGACATCGCGGACCACGAAGCGGCCGATGATACGGTCGGAGAGGGCCTCCAGCACGTTCTTATCGCGCTCGTCGATGACGTCGGTCACGATGGTACCGTGGTCAGAGTGGCAGTTCACCTCGCGGACGATGACCTCCTGAGAGACATCGACCAGACGTCTCGTCAGGTAACCGGAGTCTGCGGTACGCAGAGCGGTATCGGACAGGGACTTACGGGAGGAACGGGCGCCCATGAAGTACTCGGTGATATTCAGACCTTCGCGGAAGTTGGACTTGATAGGCAGCTCCATGGTCTTACCGGTGGCGGAGAACATCAGACCGCGCATACCGGCCAGCTGTCTCATCTGGGTCATGGAACCACGGGCACCGGAGTCAGCCATGATCTTGATCGGGTTGAACTTGGAGAAGCCCTTATCCAGCGCGGCGGTGACGTTGTCCGTAGTGGATTCCCAGATCTTGACGACGGACTTGTATCTCTCCTCCTCGGAGAGCTCGCCTCGCATGAAGTGCTTGGTGATCTTATCCACGTCCTTCTGAGCGGCTGCCAGATAGTCAGCCTTCTCGGGCGGGATGGTCATATCGTACACGGAGATCGAGAAGGACGCCTGCGTGGAGTACTTATAGCCCATGGCCTTGATCTCATCCAGCATGGCGGCGCAGACGGCGGTGCCGTTCGCGCGGATGCAGCGGTCGATGATCTGACCGAGCTGCTTCTTCTTGACCACGAACTCGACCTCGAGCCTGAAGGCGTTCTCAGGCTTGGTGCGATCCACGAAGCCGAGGTTCTGAGGCAGGTTCTGGTTGAAGATCAGGCGGCCGAGCGTCGTGATGATGACAGCGGAACGGGTCACGGTGACGGGTGCGCCGGTCTCATCGACCTCGGTGAAGTCCTTGCTGACGCGGACCTTGATGCGGGAGTGCAGACCGATCTTGTGGTTGGCATACGCCATGTTGGCCTCGTCGAAGTTCCGGTACATATTGTAGTGGAACATCGGCTCGCCGTCGGCACCGAGCATCGGAGCGCCGTTTTCATCGAGAACGGGCGTACAGTCGCCGGGCTCGCCGGCCTTCTCCATAGTCAGATAGTAGGAACCGAGGATCATATCCTGCGTCGGCACGGTGACGGCCTTACCGTCCATAGGCTTCAGCAGGTTGTTGCAGGACAGCATGAGGAAGCGGGCCTCGGCCTGCGCCTCCACGGACAGCGGGACGTGCACGGGCATCTGGTCGCCGTCGAAGTCGGCGTTGAATGCGGTGCAGACCAGCGGGTGCAGTTTGATGGCACGGCCCTCGACCAGCACCGGCTCAAACGCCTGAATGGACAGACGGTGCAGCGTAGGTGCGCGGTTCAGGAGGACGGGGTGCTCCTTGATGACGTTCTCCAGCGCATCCCACACGTCGGGGAAGCCGTAAACGCGCTCGATCTTCTTCTGGGCTTCCTTGACGTTGGCCGCCTTGCCCATCTCGACGAGTCTCTTGACCACGAAGGGCTTGAAGAGCTCCAGCGCCATCTCCTTGGGAAGACCGCACTGATAGATCTTGAGGGAAGGACCGACGACGATGACGGAACGGCCGGAATAGTCGACACGCTTGCCGAGCAGGTTCTGACGGAAGCGGCCCTGCTTACCGCGCAGCATCTCGGACAGAGACTTGAGGGCGCGGTTGGAGGGACCGGTGACGGGCTTGCCGCGGCGGCCGTTATCGATCAGGGCATCGACAGCCTCCTGCAGCATACGCTTCTCGTTGCGGATGACGATATCGGGCGTGTGGATCTCCTGCAGCTTCTTGAGACGGTTGTTGCGGGCGATGACAC
>JAKSPU010000122.1 GCA_024404505.1 Clostridia bacterium | reverse complement strand
CCTGAAACAGGCACTTTTCAGCCATCATTCCTTATCCCTTGACATCAATACTACCATTTCCACATGTCCCGTCCTTGGGAACAGGTCTACGGGCTGGGCGTCGCCCACGGTGTAGCCCTCTGCGCGGAAGACCGCGCAGTCGCGGGCGAGGGTCTCGGGGTCGCAGGAGACGTAGACGACCTTGCCGTATCCGCGCCTTGACAGCTCACGGATCAGCTCCGGTGTGGTCCCCTTGCGGGGCGGGTCGATGACCACGACGTCCGGTGCCGGAACGACGCCATCGTCGGCGGGCTTGAACAGGGACGACGGGTCTCCCGCGTCGGCGCAGAAGAAGCGTGCGATACCGGGAGGTAGCAGACCGAGGTCCGCGTTGATCTGCGCGTTCTTTTTCGCACATTCGACCGCCTGCGGGACGATCTCGACGCCCGTCACGGTCGCGGCGCGGCGGTCGGGCGGCAGGTCGGGGCCTGCCATCGACAGACCGATGGTGCCGGCTCCGCAGTAGAGGTCCCAGAGATTCTCACGCCCCGTGAGGCCCGCACGCGCGGCTGCGGTGCGGTACAGCAGCTCGGCGGCGTCGTGATTGACCTGATAGAAGGATTCCGCCGAAATACGGAAGCGCAGACCGCACAGCCTGTCCTCCATGTACGGCTGACCGTACAGGCGGATGAAGCTGTCCCCCAGCACGACGTTGGTGTTCTTCTGATTGACGTTGAGGCTGACGCCGATGATGTTCGGGAAGCGCCCGAGCAGCACGGAGACAAGGTCGTCCTGCGTTCTGCGGCCGCCGGGCAAGCCTTTTGAGTTGATGACCAGACAGACCAGCACCTCGCCGTCGGCGGTGGTGCGGAGGTAGATATGACGCAGGATCCCCTCGCCGGTCGTCTCGTCGTAGGCGCGGATATGCTTGTCCCGGAAGAAGCGGCAGACCGCTTCCACGATCTCTGCGAACACGGGAGGCTGCAGCGAGCAGGCGGCACACTTGATGAGGTTGTGCGACTTCTGGGCGAAGAACCCTGTCTCGATCCCCGTCTTTCCGTTCCGGACGGGGTACATCCCCTTGTTGCGATAGCCGCGCGTGACGCCCGTGGAAAGCGGGGGCAGCACGGTGACGTCCGCCAGGCCCGCCTGCCGGAACGCCTGCATGACGCGCCGATGCTTGGATTCCAGCTCCGCCTCATAGGTCAGATGTCGGTAGACACACCCGCCGCAGGCCTCTGGTGCCGTGCAGAAGTCCTCTGCCGCGCGGGTCGGGGACGGCGTGACGACGCGGACGAGCCGTCCGACGGCGTAGGACGGCGTGACCTTGATCAGCTCGGTCTCCACGACGTCTCCCGTGACCGCTCCCCGGATAAACACGACGAGTCCGTTTTCTTCGCCGTTCTCATCCGGCAGACGGGCAACGCCGCAGCCGAGGTTGTTGAGGTCGGTGACCGTTAAAACGAAAGACCCGGAGGGGACTCCGGGTTTTTCGCGCGATGTTTGCTTAGACATAAAATTCCCTTCCGTCCTCAAGGCGCAGGCAGGCAAGGCGTCCGCCCTCGGCAAGGCCGCCGTCAATGAGGATCGTGTTGTTGCCGTAGAAGATACGGGCGTCTCCGCCGTTTTCCTCGGTCACGGGCGTATGGCCCGCGATGATGATCTTATCGTCGAAATAGTGAGCCGTGGGGTCGATGGCCTCGGAGAAGAAATCGTCCGGCTCCAGCTCGTCCAGCTCAAGGTTGGGCGTGAAGTCGTAGATGCCCTCGTGCAGGAGCAGGTATTCCTTCCCCTTCACGGTGACCTCCTCATACAGCGGCATATCGGACAGGTAATCGCGCACGCCCTCGCGGGCGTCGTCGTCCAGCTGGCGGTAGGCGTCCATGGTGGGCTGACCGCCGTCCGAGATCCAATCCGTCATATCCCCGACGAAATCGGGGTCCTTCTTCCCCGTTTTCAGCATTTTCTCATAGCCGACAAGCATTTTATACGCGGTGAAATCATGCTCTCCGGCGATGGGGTACACGTTGACCCGCACGGACAGATCGTTGATGAGTCCGATCGGATCGGGGCCGTAGTCCACGATATCGCCCAGCACATACAGGATGTCCTCATTCTCCTTGAAGTCGATGATCTCGAGCAATGATCTGAATTCTTCCAGATGACCGTGAAGGTCAGACACGACATACGTCATGACGCAGTTTCCTTTCTGATGCGTTTCCCTCGACGGGGAAATATGTACGGTAGTATTGTATCACAGAACGCGGATTTTGTCAAGCCGGACGGAGGGGTCAGCGGAGGAGATACGTCCCGTCCCCGCTCATGGTCAGCGATTTCAGATAGAAGCGGGTCAGCGCCCGGACCATGAAGGCTGTGTCGTCCGCGCCGCCGGTCTCATAGGAGGAATGCATGGCGAGCTGGGCAAGGCCAATGTCTACGGTCGGGACGGAAACCTGTGTGCCGGAGATGTTGCCGAGCGTGGAGCCGCCGGCCATGTCTGCGCGATTGGCGTACAGCTGGTACGGAACGCCGGCCTCCTCGCAGACCATGCGGAACAGGGCTGCGGTGATGCCGTCCGAGGTGTACTTCTGGCCTGCGTTGTACTTGATGACCACGCCGCCGTTCGGCTTGACGGTATGGTTCTTATCGACGTATTCCGGGTGATTGGGATGGATGGCGTGGCCGTTGTCGCAGGACAGCATCAGGCTCGACGCGAGCCGGCGCATCAGGTCCTCGCGGGTCAGTCCGAGGCGGTCCGCCGTGCGGAGCAGGACGTCCCAGAGGAACGTGGACGCGGCGCCCTGTCTCGTCTGTGAGCCGACCTCCTCATTGTCAAAGACGCAGAGGACGGGCATCGAGCCGGTATCCCCGGCGGGGGCGGAATCGACGAAGCCCGTCATGCAGGCGAAGACGCACTGCTGGTCGTCGAGGCGGGGGGCGGAGATCAGCCCGTTCCATTCGGTCCCGGGCTGGGGGTTATAGACGTACAGATCCGCTGTCAGCACGTCCTTTTCCTCTGCGCCGAGGCGGTCTGCCACTGCCTTGTACAGGCTGCGGACCGATCCGGCCATGCCCGTGAGCGGGACCATATCCACATTTGGGTTGTAGGAGGCACCGTCGTTAGCGTTCCGGTTCATGTGGATGGCGACCGACGGGATGACGGCGTTCGTGACGGGATGTCCCTCCTCGTCATGGCCGAGGTCGACGAGCCGCGTGTCGATGCCCGACGGCGTGCGGAGAATGACCCGGCCCGCGATGCCGAGGGGACGGTCCATCCACGGAGCGCAGAGCATCCCGCCGTACTTCTCTGCGGACAGACGGACGTAGGTCTGGTCCTCCAGCAGGGCGTTTTCCTTGATCTTGAAGCAGGGCGCGTCGCCGTGGGCGGCTGTCATCATAAAGCCGGAAAAATCGGACGACGGCACGCGGAACGCGATCAGCGACGAGCTGTTGCGGGTAACGTAGTAGCTCTTTCCGGGCGTAAGCTCCCACGCGTCAGCCTCGGACAGGCGGGTATATCCGGCAGCGTCAAGTGTCCGGGCAACGGTCGTGACCGCGTGAAACGCGGTCGGGGACGCGGAAATGAATTCAAACAAGCGTTGATTCATGATAACTCTCTCCTTGATAAACCGGACAGCATATTGTTCGGATAAGTTGTATATGATTATACCATAACAAGCGGGATTTGTCAATTCATATATAACAAAAGGCAGGCCGATGACCTGCCTTTTCCTTTTGTTGGGGATAGTGGGAGTCAGAACCCAGCCTCGCTTCGCTCGGCGGCAAGATGCACCAAGTAAACAGAAACAAGGGCGTCAGATTGCATCTTGCACATAGCTTCTCGTCCGTCCTACATGCACCATAGCAAAAAGCCAGCCGTGTTCGGCTGGCTTTTACTATGGTGGAGATAGTGGGAGTCAGAACCCAGCCTCGCTCCGCTCGGCGGCAAGATGCACCAAGCAATCAAATGCGAGAACGCAAGCGTGCATCTTGCACATGGGCGCTCGTCCTTTCTATCTCCACAAAAAAGGGTAGGCTTTCAGCCCGCCCTTTTTTGGTGGAGATAGTGGGAGTCGAACCCATGACCTCTTGAATGCCATTCAAGCGCTCTCCCAACTGAGCTATACCCCCTTGGACAGATTCATTATAGCATATACGATCCGGTTTGTCAATAGGTATATGCAATAATTTTTGGTATTTTTCAGCAAGCCGGCGTCGTACACGATTGACAAATAGAATACAGTATGATATAATGCAAATAAGATCCGACGCCCTGTGCCGGCGCGGACATCATTATTTCATAAGGAGGAACGAACATGAGTAAGTTGACCCTGCGTCTGATCGCCGGGCTGCTGTGTCTCGTCATGTTGGTCCCGTTGACCGCCTGCGGCAATAACGGTGAGGACGAGGCGCAGACAGGCACGGAACCCGCAGAGAGTGAGACCGGAAACGAAGGCGGTCACAACATTGCGCGCGCGGACTATGACTGCGATTTCGTCGTGGTCTGCGGCGGCACCTTCAATATCAAGCAGCATATCGTCGAGGAAGCCGAGAACGACGGTCTGACAGACGCGGTGTACGAGCGCCAGATGAAGATCAAGGACTGGATCGGCGTGAACTGCGTTACGGAGGACGCCGGCGACTGGGTCGAATACGCCCAGAGCGTGATCCGCGCCGTCAACGCGGGTGACGATGCCTACCAGCTCGTCATGACGCCCGTCTACCGCTGCATCAGCCAGCTGATCACCTCGAACGTCCTGTACGACCTCTACGATCTGCCTACCGTCAACTATGACGCGCCCTACTGGCACAAGGATCTGATGAGCGAGCTGGAGGTCACGGGCCGCGCTCTGCTCGGCTACAACGACTACTGCCTGTCTCAGGTCCATCTCTTCTCCTTCAACAAGGATATGTACGCCAAGTACAATTTCGAGGATCCGTACGATCTCGTCCGCAACAAGAGGTGGACGATCGACAAGCTGTTCGAGCTCGCGTCCAACGTGGCTGTGGACAACGGCGACGGCAAGTGGACCGTGGACGACACCTACGGCCTCGCCGGCTGGGGATGGGTCGGTCTCATCGACTTTATCACCTCGTCCGACATGAAGATCGTCGACCGCGACGAGGACGACCATTACTACATCGCCTACGAGGACAATGAGGAAAAGATGCTCGACCTCATCGGCAAGATCGAAAAGATGTACAACGCGGAGTACAGCTGGCTGTGGAAATCGGTGCCCGAAGCCGGCACGCAGATGTCGATGGCCGACGGCCGCTGCCTGTTCATGTTTGACTCCTCGCCCGGACTCATCACCCTGCGCGACAGTTCCGTCCGCTTCGGCGTGCTTCCCTACCCGCTGTACGATGAGAATCAGGACAACTACCGCACGCTCAACTGGAACGGTATGCTCTGCGTGCCCAGCACGATCAGAAACGAGCAGATGGTCAGCGATACGATGGAGCTTCTGCCCGCGCTGGCCGGCCCCGTCAAGGACGCCTTCTACGAGCAGCTGCTCGGCGCCAAGCTGGCAGACGCACCGGATGACGTCGATATGCTGAACGTCATCTGGGATACACAGGTATCCGACGTCGGCCTCATCTGCGACGACTGCGTGGGTCAGATGGATTCCATCGTGTACATGATCCCCCAGATGCTCGAGTTCAAGAAAGTGAATTTCGCGTCGTGGATGAAATCCAACAAGAAGTCCGCACAGAAGGGCCTTGACAAGGTGTTTGAGCCGAAGACAAGGAAGTAATGTAAAACGGCAGCATCTGCCGCAATCCGGCGGTCCTGAAATAAGAGTGCCGGGTCCTTTTCAGGACCCGGCACTCTTATTCTGTCTTATCCTATGACGTCAGATCGTTATCCGTTCGGCTCAGTGTCTCTTGAGCGCGACGGCAGCAGCGGCGGCCATCATGACCAGCACGGCACCGGAAGCGACGATCGCGCCGCAGCCGGACTTCTCGGGCTCGGTAGCGGGCTCGGTTGCAGGTTCGGTAGCGGGCTCGGTGGGCGCCTCGGTCTTGGGAGCCTTGGTCTTGGGAGCCTTGGTCTTGGGAGCCATAGTAACGTACTCGATACCGCTGAAGGTGTAAGCCTCCTCCTCGGTGTTGAAGAAGCCGATAGCGCCGATGGTCATGTTGGCTCCCACAGCGGTGCCGCCGCAGGACCAGTCGAGACGCATGGTGGTGAGCTTTCTGTCCTCAACGAGAGAGGTCAGCTCCATGTCGAAGATCAGGTAGTACCAGCCGTCCTCGTGGAGATCAGCCTCTTCGTAGGTTACGGTCTCGGAGTCGCCGGCGGCAGCCTTGGCGAACAGCTCGAACATACCGTCGCAGCCTTCGCACTTCATCTTGATGACGACGTAGTTGCAGACCTCAGGCTTGGGAGCAGCGGTGGCAGTCTTCTTGAAGTAGGTGGAAATCGGGAACGAGAAGTACGGGTCGGGCTGCTCGACGGTTTCATCACCGGTGTACTCAAGACGCAGACCTTCCTCAGTAAGGGTGGAGGCAGTCTGGTTGCAGCCGGCAGTAGTGAACACAGAGGCGAAAATCTCGGGATCCCACAGATCCATGACGGTGGGCTGAGCCAGCTCGGGCTTGGCTGCTTCGGTGGTGGCTTCCTCTTCGCCCTCGGCAGCAGCCGAGATGCACAGAGAAGCAAGGACCATCAGAACAGCCATCATGACGGCGAAAAGACGGGTAAAGCGTTTCATAAAACAAATCCTCCTGTCAGATTTATGCCATACGGCATTTTTTTGCAGGGTGCTTCCCTGCTTACTCTATAATAATACCATAATCCGCCACCTTTGTCAACACGCATTTTTCACAATTCTTCACAATTTTATTGTTTCCATACGATCCGGCGGGGGGCGTGCCGCGGGAGGCAGGTAATTTATGTCTTCTCCGGGGGCTGCCGCCCCGGCACCCTGTGGCTGTTGTTTTGCCGATGGCGGCTGGACAACAGTACGATTTTGGTTTCTGCCCCCACCCCCCTGCCCCCCGCCCGGTGGGCGGGGGGAATCTCCTTGCATCCTCATCCCGGTGAACCGCGCCTGCGGGCGCGGAGGAACGGGGAACGCATCTCCTTTCCCCGAGTCTGCACGGATCGGGCAGATGCCGTCTGCCCGATCCCGAGCGGGGTCAGGGGCCCCCGCGTAGGCGTTTCCGAGAAGACAGGCGCCCATGACGGCACCCGCCTATCTCGTTCGGCGTAAACCAAACCTCGGTCAATCTTTGACCCTGTATGAAAGTTCTTGCAGATTCTTAAGGCATTACCGCACAATGATGACGGCACAGATGCGCTGTCAGAAATTTCGTCAGATGAAACAAAATTCCGCGCGTGCGGTGACTCCCGCACGAAGGAATTTTGTAAAATATGACGGAATTTATGCAAGCATATGTGCCGTCAAGGCGTCAGCCGTGCATTGTGCGGTGATGCCTTAAGGGCTTCTTTCAAGAAGCCCTTAAGCGGGGCCCGGGGCAGAGCCCCGGCG
>JAKSPU010000121.1 GCA_024404505.1 Clostridia bacterium | reverse complement strand
GGGTCGGGGGGTAGGCCCCCGAGCGCCGGAGGCGCGAGGCGTCCCCCGCCGGGCGGGGGGCAGGAGGCAGAAACTCTCACGGCACCTCCGGCGACGCCGCGCCGCACGGGACACGCCGAACGCAATGACATATATCGTAAAGCGGCATCATAGTGCATAGTCAACCTTGCTCCCCTGCAAAACGCTGTCGGAAAGTGTCGGAAAAAGCACGTCCGGAAAGCGCCGGAACACCGCGGAAAGGTGAAAACATATAAAGCCCCCGCGCCCTGCACCGCCGGGCATGGACAAATCAACAAAAGAAAAAAAGTTCCCTGAAACCTATTGAAAATGAGACTGCTTTGTGGTATAATATACGTTGGTAACTATGTATAATCAAATACTTGGATTTTGCAGTCGCTTGATTGTTAAAAATTGCAAGGGATCGGTCCGAATCCTGCACCGACAGGTATCCGGTCCGAGAAAAACCTGACTGTCCGCACGGGATGAGACCGGCGGACCATACAGACAGGAAGGAAGGTGTGATTCTTTGTCTAAGGAAGCCCTGACAAGAGTGCGGAACGCGGAGACCGAAGCCGCCGCCATCCGTGACAAGGCCAACGCCGATGCTCAGGTGATGCTGGAGGCCAACGAGAAGGCCTGCGCCGCCGAGGCCGAGCAGCAGCTGACCGATACCGCCGCCGAATGGAAGGAAAAGCTGCAGTCCGTGCAGGAAAAAGCCGCCCGGCTCATCGAGCTGAGCCGCGAAAGCGCGGGCGACGAAGCGCAGCAGATCCGGGAACAGGCTGAAGGCAAAATGCCCGAGGCCGTGAAAGTGATCATGCGGGAGATGTACAGATCATGTCAGTAAGCATCATGAAAAAGCTGACGGTCCTCGCGCCGGAGCGTGATGCGGATGCCATCGTCCGACGGCTGGTCCGGCTCAGGTGCGTTGAGCTGGGGACGACAGCCGCGGAGGACGGCGACCTGCTGCGGGTCAACTGCGACACCGCCAAAGCCGAAGCCGAGGAACGGATCAGGAAAGTATCCGATGCCATCTCCGTCCTGAACGGATATACGGAGGAGGCAAAGGGCTGGCTGGGGCAGAAAAAAGCCCCCGACGCAGCCGCTTTCCGGCAATCCGGCGCGTACGACGAGACGTGGAGCGTCGTCAACGAGACGCTGACTCTCCGTGACCGCGTCGAAGCCGGCAAAACCGAGGAGGCCCATCTGCGTGACCGCTTCCACGCGCTGCGTCCGTGGGCCGAACGATACGGTTCACCGCTCGACGAGAGCGGGACGGGCTCCTGCGGGGTCTGGCTCGGCACCGTCCCCGCACGCATCCCGCTGTCGCAGATCAGCGACAGCCTGCACGACCTTCACGTCGGCGTCGAGGACGTCGGCAGCGACGAGAACGTCACCTACCTCTCACTCGTCTACCTGAAGGAGGACGAGGCCGCGCTCAACCGGGCGCTGGGTGAGCTGGAGTTCGTCCGTGCCGACTTTGCCGCCGCCGGCCTGACCGGCACCGCCCGCGAGTGCATCCGCGATCTGCGCGCTCGCCGCAATGAAGTGCGCGAGGAGCGCACACGGGACACCGCCCGGCTCAAGGAGCTCGGCAGCAAGGTCAGCGATCTCGAGGCCCTCTACGACATCGAGATGAACGATCTCATCACCGCGCAGGAAAAGGCCAAGCTCGTCTCCACCGGCGCGTGCGTCATGCTGGAAGGCTGGGTCCCCGCCGCCCGCGCGGACAAGGTCTCCGCGGCGCTCGACAGACAGTTCTGCGCTTACGACCTGACCGAGCCTGCCGAGGAGGACGATCCGCCCGTGCTGCTCAAGAACAACGGGTACGCCTCCAACTTCGAGTGGGTCGTTGCCATGTATTCCTACCCCAAGTACGGTACTTATGATCCCACGTTCATCATGAGTATCTTCTACTTCTTCATCTTCGGTCTCATGTTCGCGGACGTCGGGTACGGTCTGATCCTCATTCTCGGAGGACTCCTCTTACCGAAGGTCCTGCACATGAAGGACAGTATGCGCCGGATGTTCAATATGTTCGGCTACTGCGGATTCTCGTCCGTCATCATGGGCGTGCTGTTCGGCGGCTGGTTCGGCGACCTGCCCTACGCCCTGATGGTGAACATCGGTCAGTCCTTCCCGACGACGGAGGCCGCCAAGGCAGCCTTCCCGCTGTTCGACGGTCTGTGGGTCAACCCCATCAACGACCCCATGACCTTCCTCATCATCTCGCTCGGCATGGGCGCGATCCATCTGGTGGCCGGCATGGCCGTCAAGTTCGTCCTGCTCTGCAAGGAGAAGAAGGTATTTGAAGCGATCTTCGGGATCGCCTCGTGGTGGGTCATTTTCGCCGGCATCGCCGTGCTGGCGCTGGTCAACAAGACCGTCGGCTTCATCGTCATGGGCGTCGGTGCGCTCATGATCATCTGCACCGCCGGACGCGAAGAGAAAAACCCGCTCATGAAGTTCGCCAAGGGCCTGCTCGGCCTTTACGATATCATCAACTACGCCTCCGACCTTCTGTCGTACAGCCGTATCCTCGCGCTGGGACTCACGTCCGTCGTCATCGCGCAGGTCTTCAACCTGCTTGCCACGATGGTCGGCCCGACCGTCGTCGGCATCATCGTCATGATCGTCGTCCTCGTCATCGGCCATATCCTCAACATCGCCATCAACGTGCTGGGCGCGTTCGTCCACACCAGCCGCCTCCAGTATCTGGAGTTCTTCGGCAAGTTCTTTGAAGACGGCGGCCGCGGCTTCAAGCCCGCGCTGCCCAGCGAGACCTACACGGCACTGTCCGATGACGGTCCCGACGCCTGATCCCCCGTCGATCTATACTTCATATATTTATTTTTGAAAACCGAAGGAGAATTCAATCATGAAAACCACTCTCAACCGTGCAAGAAAGATGATCGCCGTTATGCTGTCCGTCGTGGCCGTGCTGCTGCTCGCCACGCTGTTCGTGTCCGCTGAGGACGCTGCCGAGGCCAAGCCCGGCGCAGAGCTGCTCAAGGGTCTGTTCTCCGGTACCAGCCTCGCACTGCTGGGTGCCGCCCTTGCCGTCGCGCTCCCCTGTATCGGCTCCGCCAAGGGCGTCGGTCTCGTCGGCGAAGCGTCTGCCGGGCTGCTCTCCGAGGATCCTTCCCTGTTCGGTAAGGCTCTGATCCTGCAGGCTCTGCCTATGACGCAGGGTGTCTACGGCATGGTCAGCGCATTCCTGATCCTGTTCAAGATCGGCCTGTTCTCCAACCCCGACTACATGATGAGCATGGACTTCACCGCCGGCGCGTACTACCTGTTCGCCAGCCTGCCCATCGCCATCTCCGGCCTGTACTCCGCTATCCGTCAGGCGCGCGTCTCCGCCGCCGGTGTCGCTCTGCTCGCAAAGCGCCCCGCCGAGTCCGGTAAGGCCGTCACCTCCGCCGCTCTGGTCGAGACCTACGCCATCCTCGCTCTGCTGATCTCCATGCTGCTGATCCTGCTCTCCCCCTTCGCCGCCTGATCGGCGTTTCCGGAAACAAGCTCCAAATCAGTTCAGAGTTCAGTAAGGAAGGAATAATTGCACTATGATCGGACTTGAAAAAGTCACCGGCAAGATCATTGCCGACGCCGAGGCCGACGCCAGATCCATTCTGGCCAAGGCTGAGGAGGACTGCAAGACCCGCCGCGCCGAGGTGCAGTCCGCGACCGACGCCGAGAAGGACCGCATCCGGCAGAATGCCGAGCGCGAGTGCGAGGCGGTGGTCGTCCGGGCCAAGTCTTCCGCCGTCATGGCCAAACGCAACGTGCTGCTCGAGACCCGCGCCGAAATGGTGGACGAGGCTTACCGCCGCGCCGCCAAGGAAGTCCGCGATATGCCCGCAGACAAGTACTTCGAGCTGCTGACCATGATGCTCAAGGGCGCCCTTTCCCGCCAGCTGGAGGGGGAACGGGACAGTATGCGGCTTTACGGCGAGGATATTTCCCCCGAGCGGTACGAGATACTCCTCAACACCCGCGACAAGAAGAACTACGGTGAACAGCTGCTCGCCGCTGCCCGCTCCACGCTGTGCGGCAAGGTCGGGATCACCGATCCCGCACGCGTCGTGCTGGCCTCCGATACGGCTGACATCAACGGCGGACTCGTCCTGCGCTGCGGAGACGTCGAGGCCAACTGCTCGCTGACGATGCTGTTCGCCGAGGTGCGCCGCACCACCGAGCAGGCCGTCTCCGAGGCGCTGTTCGGCGGACAGGCCTGATACCCGCCGCGGTATCGTCCCGCCCTGTGCGCGGGCACCCCGTTTCTCTTTGGACAGCTGAAACAGAAAGGCGGACCCTTTTTCATGAAGAAACTGCAAGATACAGAATATATGTACGGCTCGACCCGCGTGCGCGTGCTTGAGAACCGTATCCCGAGCGGCGACAGGATCCTCGCCCTGTGTGACGCGAAAAGCGTCGGCGAGGTCATGTCCCGTCTTTCGGAGCTCGGGATCTCGCCCGCCGAGGGCGACAGCCGGCAGAACGCCTCTCCCGAAGCGGTCAGCAAAGCCCGCGAGGCCATGCTGATGGGCCTTATGCGTCAGGCCTTCCTCGACGTTGAGGAGGCGGCTCCGGACCCCGAGGTGTTCGCGTGGCTGCGCTACCCGTACGATTGCAACAATATCAAGATGGCGTTGAAATGCCGCGTCCGCAGCCTCGGTGCCGAGGAGACCGGAGCCATGATGTTCGACTTCGGCTCCGTAACGCCCTCGTCTGTCATCGAGGCCGTCCGCGACGAAAAGTACGACGCCCTGCCCCCCTGCTTCCGCGAGGCTGCCGAAAAGGCGGCTGCCGCTTTTCAGGAGACGGGCGACCCCCGCCGCATCGACTCCCTTCTGGACTGCGCCTGCTTCAGGGGCATGACGGAGGCCGCCGCGGCGACCGGAGAGCCTGCTCTCATCAGGTGGATGCAGGCGAAGACGGACCTGCTCAACGCCGTCATCACGCTGCGCATCCTCCGCATGAGACGCGGCGAAATGGGACGGCTGTTCCTCGAGGATTCCCTGCTGCCCGGCGGCACGCTGGACCGCGGCTTCTTCCTCACGGCCTACAACGGCGGTGAGGACGCGCTGTGGACCGCCCTCGGCTCCGGCCGGATGCCCTCGTGGGTCGTGAGCTTTGCCAAACGGGCCGAAAAGTCCGGCATGACGCTCGCGTCCGTCGAAAAGGCGCTTGACGACAGCTGGACCGAGCTGATCCGGGCCGACGCCAAGGCCCCGTTCGGTGCGTCCGTGCTGGCCGGGTATATCCTCGGCTGGGAAACGGCCGTCAAGAACATCCGCATCGTGCTGGCCGCCAAGGAGGCCGGTCTCGAGGCCGCCGCCACCCGGGAGAGAGTGAGGGAAAGCTATGTATAAGATCGGCATCATCGGCGAGCGCGACTCTGTCATGGGCTTCATGGCGGTCGGCTTTGCCGTTCACGAGGCACCCGACGCCGCAAGCGCCGGTGCCATTCTCCGCGCACTCGCCAAGGACGAGTCCTACGCGATCATTTTCATAACCGAGAATTACGCCGAGGCGCTGGAGGCCGAGATCGCCGCCTACAAGGATCAGCCTCTGCCCGCGATCATCACGATCCCGGGCCGTTCCGGCTCGACGGGCTACGGCATGGCCGCCGTCAAGAGCGCCGTGGAGCGTGCCGTCGGCGCGGACATCCTGTTCAAGGAAAACAAGTAATCGCTTCAAGTAATACAGGCAAGGAGAGAGCCACCCCGCGGGTGGACATAAGATCAAAATGGTTGAAGGTAAGATTCTGAAGGTTTCCGGCCCCCTTGTCATCGCGGAGGGTATGCGGAATGCCAATATGTTTGACGTGGTCCGTGTCGGTCAGAACCGTCTGATCGGCGAGATCATCGAGATGCACGGAGACAAGGCCTCCATCGAGGTCTACGAGGAGACCGCCGGACTCGGCCGCGGCGACAAGGTCGTATCCACGGGCGCGCCTCTGTCCGTCGAGCTGGGCCCCGGTCTGCTCAAGAGCATCTATGACGGTATCCAGCGTCCGCTGTCCGCCATGTGCGAGAAGTACGGCTCCAATATCCAGAAGGGTATCGACGAGCCCGCCCTCGACCGTCAGAAGAAGTGGCACTTCGAGCCGCTGCTCGGTTACGGCGACGAGGTAGGCCCCGGCGACGTCTTCGGCACCGTGCAGGAGACGGACGTCATCACCCATAAGATCATGTGCCCTCCCGACAAGAAGGGCGTGGTCCTCGAGCTGTACCCCGGTGACTTCACCGTCACCGAGCGCATCGGCAAAATGAAGCTCAAGGACGGCACTGTCGAGGACATCACGCTGACCCAGAAGTGGCCCGTCCGTGTGTCCCGCCCCTACGCCGAAAAGATGCCTCCCGTCGAGCCCATGATCACCGGTCAGCGCGTCATCGACGCCCTGTTCCCCATTGCCAAGGGCGGTACGGCGTGCGTCCCCGGCCCCTTCGGCTCCGGTAAGACCGTCGTGCAGCACCAGCTCGCCAAGTGGAGCGACGTCGACCTCGTCGTGTACATCGGCTGCGGCGAGCGCGGCAATGAGATGACCGACGTCCTGCGTGAGTTCCCCGAGCTGACTGACCCCCGCACGGGCAAGTCCCTCATGGAGCGCACCGTGCTGATCGCCAACACCTCTGATATGCCCGTCGCCGCGCGTGAGGCTTCCATTTACACCGGTATCACCATCGCGGAGTATTACCGCGACATGGGCTACTCCGTCGCCGTCATCGCCGACTCCACCTCCCGCTGGGCCGAGGCTCTGCGCGAGATGTCCGGTCGACTCGAGGAAATGCCCGGTGAGGAGGGTTATCCCGCCTACCTGACCTCCCGTCTGGCGCAGTTCTACGAGCGCGCCGGCAAGGTCGTCTGCCTCGGCAAGGACGGACGCACGGGCGCCCTGTCCGCCATCGGCGCCGTCTCCCCGCAGGGCGGCGATATTTCCGAGCCCGTCACACAGGCAACGCTGCGTATCGTCAAGGTCTTCTGGGGCCTTGACTCCTCGCTTGCCTACCGCCGCCACTTCCCTGCCATCAACTGGCTGAACTCCTACTCTCTCTACCGTGACCGCCTCGAGGGCTGGTTCACCGAGAACGTGTCCAAGCGCTGGATGGAGCTGACCGGCCGCTGCCTCAAGACCCTCCAGCTGGAGGCCTCGCTCGACGAGATCGTCAAGCTGGTCGGCGTGGACGCGCTGTCCGCCGGCGACCGCCTGACGCTGGAATCCGCCCGGTCCATCCGCGAGGACTTCCTGCAGCAGAACGCCTTCGAGGACGAGGACAGCTACACCGCGCTGGATAAGCAGTACGCGCTCATGGATCTGGTCTTCGCCTTTGAGGACAAGGCCCGCCGCGCCATCGCCGACGGCGCCGACGTGGAGGACATCGCCAACCTGCCCGTCCGCGAGCGCATCGGACGCTTCAAGGCCGTGCCTTACGCCGACTACAAGGCAGAAGCGGACAGCATCAACGCCGAGATGACAGCCCAGCTGAACAAGCTGGCCGCGCTGGCTCTCCAGAAGTGATGCGGACACGTCGGAAAGGAGTATTGAATCATGATCAGAGAATACAGAACCATTGAGGAAGTCGCCGGTCCTTTGATGCTGGTCAAGCAGGTCGAGGGCGTCAAGTACGACGAGCTGGGCGAGATCGA
>JAKSPU010000120.1 GCA_024404505.1 Clostridia bacterium | reverse complement strand
CGCAGGATGAGGGTGCAGGGAGAAGGGAGCGGCTGTGCCGCTCCCTTCTCCCTGCATAAAAAGACTTATTTCTCCCCCTCCCGCGCACGGGAGGGGGTCGGGGGGTAGGTCCCCGAGCGCGGAGCGCGAGGCGTTCCCCCTCTTCACGGAAGCGGGGGAAGGCGGTGAGGTCGGAAGTATACGAGGGGCAAACGGCCGGCCGTGACGTTCAAAACGGAAGACCGGCAAAGCCTTATCCCGCCGTGACGATCTCCCGGCCGCCGTTCCAGACGATCTCCACGGTGACGGGCTTATCGGACTTGACGCAGATGACAGGCTTCTCGTCGTCCGACGCACGCGCCTCGCAAATCAGCTCCACGGTCGCGTCACCCAGCGGGTACTTTTCAACGCCGTGGCGTTCAAGCGTATGGACATGCCACGTGATGCGGTGTGCGAGCGCGTCCGGGTGGATGCCGAAGACGTACTCGAACAGGATGGAGATGGGCGCAAGGCCGGTCCAGCCGACGAAATCGTCCTTGGACGGGATGCCGCGCTCCGCTCTCTCCGGCGCGTAATTTTCAAAGACAGTACCCGTTTTCGCAAAGGCTTCGACGACGTTCCGGACGTAGTCGGACGCGATCTCATGCGCGAGGCGGTCGTATCCGCTGCGGTGCAGGCCGCACAGGACCATGTAGTTGGTCGGCGCCCAGACGCCGCCCTTCCAATAGCCGCCCGTCGGATCGTAATCAGGATGGTCGGCAGACAGCGTGGGGATGCGGTTGGGGCGCTTGAATTCTTTCTCGTTGTCAAGATGGGCCACGAAGCGGTCCACGCGCTCGGGAGGCACCAGATCGGCCAGCAGCGTCCAATACGCGCCGACCGTTTTCACGCCGCTGACCGTACCGTCGCGGCGGGTATCGTAGTAGAAGGCATCCTCCTCGGACCACATCTTGCCGTTGACGGTCTTCCCGAGCAGGGCGGCCTCCTCCCGCAGCCAGTCGACCTCGTCCGCGCGGCCCAGCACGTCGGCCATGCGGCAGAGGATGTTGGCGGACAGGTACTGCTGCGCGCAGGCGTCGATCCAGCTCATGAAGCCGTGGTGCATGGCGGCGTCGTAGCCGGGCGTCTGACGCGGCTGGTTGTCCATACCGCAGGCCAGCCCGCAGGACCAATACGAGCCGTCAGGCCACGACCGGTTCAGCTGGAGCCATTTATGGTAGGCACACAGCGGATCGAAGACGCGGGACAGCCGGTCGAGGTCGCCCGTGGAGCAGAAATACTCCCACTCGGCCCACGGCAGCACGTTCGGTCCCGTGGAGGCGGGATCGTCGCGCGTGAACTGCTCCCCGCTCGCGCTCTCGCAGATCTCCCGGCAGATGAAGCCGTCGTGATGCTGATGGCTGTACATATTGTCGAGCGTCTTCTGGAAGTTGAAGATACGGCTCGCGTACTTGCCGAACATGACGATGAAGGAGGAATCCCACATGAAAAGGTAGCCGTTGAAGGCGGTGTCGATGAAGTTGGACACAAATCCCGCCTCCGCGTTGGGCTTACGCAGGTTGCGGAACGCGATCTGCCACGTCTTGTCGTAGCAGGCGAGCAGGTCGTCGTGCCCGTCCCAGACGGGAAGCGGCAGGCTGTCCTTTGCGTCGTCGTAGATCGGCAGCGGTGCGTCCTCGACCGGCGCACCTATGAAGGTGTTCCTCGACACCTGCGGATTCACGGTATAGAAAAGGTTATCGTTGACCTTGAACAGTTTTCCCATGGTCTTGTCATGCTCCTTTCTCCGGCGGCACCTTGTCCCCGGCTGACTTGATTGTACCACATCCCGCGCCGAATGTAAAGAGGAAACCGGAAAAGTGCGGGATTTGTCCGTTATTTTGTAAAAAGCTCTTCCCTTTCCGCCCGGAATATGCTATAATGGACGTAGTGCCGGACTCCCCGGCTGAACGACTCATTCAAAGAAAGGATCATCTTCATGAACATCAAGAAGCTGTTTTGCCTTTTCCTCGCGTGCCTGTTCCTGCTCGCGGCTGTCGGCTGCGGCAACTCGGGCGACAACACCGACGACACCGGCAAGGACACGTCCGCCGCCCCCGAGGAGGCCGAATCCGCCACGGACCGCGCCCACACGCCCGACGACGTGCCCGATC
Organism: Clostridia bacterium; assembly: GCA_024404505.1. Classification (GTDB taxonomy): domain Bacteria; phylum Bacillota; class Clostridia; order Oscillospirales; family CAG-272; genus CAMEON01. The sequence goes on along the minus strand of JAKSPU010000120.1, from coordinate 5,539 downwards.
TGGACTTCGGGGGCCGTGAGTATCGCACGCTGGTCCAGTCCACCTACAAATCCGACATCTGGGTGCAGGACTACGACAGCAGCGATATCGTCAGCGCCGCCGTCTACACCCGCAACGACGTCATCAAGAATCGGCTCGGCGTAGACATCATCGAGGCGACCGATATGGATTACAACGCCATCTCCTCCACCATCAACACGCTGGTCAAGTCCGGCACCTACGACTACGATCTGGTCATGCAGCACATGATCCAGGCCGGCAACGACGCGCTGGGCGACAACTTCCTCGATTGGTACACCATTCCCTACATGGATTTCACCCGCGAGTGGTATCCGGGCTTTGCCATTGACGGCCTGACCGTCAACGGCAAGATGCTGATCGCCGTTGGCGATATGCTGCTCGCCACCATTGACCGCACCTACTGCATCTTCTACGACAAGAAGCACGCGACCGACCTCGGTGTGGACGACGTGTCCGACATTGCCCTCAACTACGAGTGGACCGTCGACAAGCTGACCGAGTACTCTTCCACCGCCTATCAGGATCTGAACGGCGATGCCAAGGCCAACGTGGGCGACTACTTCGGCTTTGCCAACGACTGCGTCAACTGCTACTCCGTCTACTACTACTGCTTCGACATCGGCCGTGTGTCCATCGACGAGGATTATAACGTCGTCCTCCACTACAACGACGACAACGGCAAGATCACCGACGCCATCGACAAGCTGAAGGCGCTGATGATCCGCGACGGCACCTACTGCTGGAAGGGCTCCGGCGACCGCGATCCCATCGATCTGTTCATGGACGAGAAGGTCCTGTTCGTGGGCGGCATCATCGGCGAGGCGCTCTCCACCGTCCGCACCTACGAAAACGACTACGGTATGCTGCCCTACCCGATGTACGACACCAACCAGAAGAACTACTACACCATCATGGGCGGCGGTGTGTCCACCATAGAGGTGCCGAAGTACGTCTCCAAAGACGAGGACCTCGAGTTCATCGGCGCCGTCACCGAGGCTATGTGCGCCGAGACGTGGCGGAACGTCATCCCGCAGTACTACGACGTCGCGCTCAAGTACAAGGGCGCCCGCGATGAGATTTCCGTGAAGCTCATGGACATCATGCTGGATTCCCGCGCCGTGGACGTGGCCATCGCCTACGACGGCTGGCAGGGTCTGACCTACCAGTTGGACGATTACATCCATACCAACAAGAACTGGACCTCCCAGTACACCAGAGTATCCAAGACCGTCGCCAAGCACTATCAGAAGGTCGCCGATCTCTACGCCAAGCTGGGCGATTGAAGTCCGTTCCCAAAAAGCAAAAGGAGCTGCCGCTTTTCGCGGCAGCTCCTTTATGTTTTCTGAAAGTTCTTGGGATTCATAAGCCTTTCTTTCAAGAAGGGCTTATGCGGGTGCAGGGCAGCGCCCTGCATATTTGACCTTTCACGGCTCGCCGTGCGTATCTCTGTGCTTCTGTACCACCGAGTGGTCGAGGCCGTCGAGCCCCATCGGGAAGCCCGGCTCAAAGACGTCCACGTCCACACCGGTATTCAGGTACGCAAGCTCTGCCTCGTACTCTGCCTCGGTGATCACGCCGCGCTCACGCATATCCGCGAGACACAGGTCCGCCAAACGGCGGCACATAGCGGGATACTCGCCTTTGCCGGGCGACGTCTCCCCGGCATGATATTGGTTGATCTCCCGTGACAGCGCGTACATTTCCTCCGATGCGATATACTGTTTGCTCTCGTACCGGATGTTCCGGCTCTGATAGGTGTACCGCACCGCCTTTTGCTCGGGCATCGTCGAATGAACGGCGGCGCAGACGTGATCCCGGTAGGCTTCCTCGTAGAAGATGCGCGAGAACTCCTTCCCGGAGATCGCCATGCTGCGGTAGTGTGCGATCAGCATATCGTTGAGCAGCCCCATCGCCGAGCTTTCCGCCCGCACGCGCGTTTCCACACGGTCGGCTGCGTAGTACAGATCCTGATAGGTCAGGCGCAGGGTATCGTCCTTGAACAGCGCCTCCTGCCAGCCTTCCCTGTATTCCATTCCGTTGGACGCCTCCGCCCGCTCGATGAATTGCTGCGGGTCGTCCGGGACGTACCGCAGCGAAACACTGAGTACCCCGGACACCCAATCGTCCCACTCCGGGATCAGGATGATATCAAAGGTCATCGGGTCCTTTTCCGTGTACCGCAGCCCCGGCCGCCCGATGCGGATCGTGTCACCGTCCACAGGCAGCGCCGGGCAGGACAGAGTGAAGTCGTCAGATGCGCCTATGACCATGAGCAGCAGCTCGCCGTCGGTCAGCCAGTCGCCCCCAACGGACAATTCGACGTGGATGACCACCGGCTTGCCCGGTGCAAAGCAGCCGCGCGAGGTATACGCCTTGAAGGTATAGCATCCGTCCCACGGCAGGGGGGGCTCCGACGGCTCGTAACTCGTCCCCGGAAGCCGGATGGTCTTTTCCTTCGCGGTCGTATCGGTCACGGTCTGCCCCGGCAGCCCGCCGAAGCGCAGAACAAGGCAGCGTGCTGCGAATATCACGCCCGCAGCGAGCAGGAGACACGCGGCGATATTCATCCACCGCTTCGGGAACGGCCCGCGTTTTTTGAGGGAGCCGGCATTCCCGGACTCGTAAGCGTCCGCGGCATCCTCCACGAGGGAAAGATCAATGCCGCTCAGCAGATCAAGCATGGTTTCGGGCTTCATACCGTGTACCCCTCCTTTTCCAATGCTTTCCGCAGCTTCGCGCGGGTCCGCGACAGCACCGTGCGGACGTAGTTTTCCTTCATGCCGAAGCGCGCGGCGATCTCCGCCGTCGGGTACGCCAGCCAATAACGGCACAGAAACAGCCGGCGCTCGGCGTCGGGCAGCGTCCGCAAGAAGCGGTCGACGCAGTCCGCCATTTCTCCGGCGATGACAGCATCCACGACGTCGTCGGATCCGGACACACATTCGGACAGCTCCTCCAGCACCAGCGGCACCTGTCCGCCGCCCCGCTTGCCACGCCGCAGCGTCCGCAGGCGGTCGAGCGACAGATTGCGCGTGATCGCGCCGAGGAACGCCCGCAAGCAGACCGGCTTCTCGGGCGGGATCTTGTGCCACGCGGTCAGCCACGTGTCGTTGACACACTCCTCCGCGTCCTCGCGGACAGACAGGATATTCATGGCCACGGCCATGCAGAACGACCCGTACTTCCGGGACGATTCGGCCAACGCTGCCTCGTCGCGGGCAAAGTACAGATCAACGATCGCGGTATCTTCCATATAAATATCAACACCGTCCTTTCTACCCTGTCAGTGTACGTTTTTGCCCCGGCGCATCAAAAAAGTCCAAAAAAGAGAAGTCCTGATGCGGGAACTTCTCTTTTTTTAGCGTTTATGCGTTCAATGCTTCGGTCAGGGCCTTGGCCAGCTGGTCGGGGCAGGAGGTGGACTTGAATCCGCAGCGGATACCCGCAATGCGCCTGACGGCCTCATCGACCGTCATGCCCTTCACGAGCGCTGCCACGCCCTGCGTATTGCCGGAGCAGCCGCCCGTAAAGGTGACCTTCTCAATGACATCACCGTCGAGGTCGATATCGATCTGCCGGGAGCAGACGCACCGGGGAATATAGGTGTAATGTTTCATAGTATTGATTCCTTTCAGTATCATTCTTGTATTGTGAATCGGACGGATCAGATCACTCCGTACGCCCCCATGAGCACGTCCTCCGAGGCTTCAAGCTCGAGGAAACGCGCGAAGGTAGCGATATCCGCGTCTGCGGACGTCTCCAGCACGAGGCTGACCGGCGGAACAGCAGGCCGTTCCGATTCACCGCTGTCGCGGCCGTCCGCGGATGCCGTTAATCCGTCCACTGGCAGTGTGTCTGCCCGGACCGGGTACAAGCCACAGAATTCGGCGGCTGTCAAAAGGTCGGTCAATGACGGGGAGGCGGGCGTCGTATGCAGCAGCTCGACATACCGCACCTCCGTTCCGGGGAAGAACGGGAGCAGGCAGCTGCCGCCCGTTTCCCGGCACAACAGTCCGAAGCGTGTGACGCGGCTGCCCTCGGGAGTCGGTGTCGTCAGGTCACACGCGGCGGCGATGGTCAGATCGTAGGTCACGATCAGCCTTGAAAAGGCTGTGAGCCGTCCCTCGCCGACCACCTCCAGCGGGAGCAGGCAGAATTGGCACAAGCCGTTGAAAACGTCCTCGCAAGCGTCCACGAAGCTGTGTGCCTCCGAGAAACGGCAATCGGGCATCAGACCCGAAAACCGCAGATACGCCTTGTCAGCCAGCACGCTTTTCATATAGGAGATGCGGCCGCGGGCCGAGGGCCGGGCCTCCGGCAGCAGCCGGGGACCGGACGAGGAGAGATCGGCCCCCTGCTGCTCCCGCAGGAAACGGTACAGCTCCAGCCGTCCGTACAAACCCGCATGACCGCCGATGCGATCGGCAAGCTCCCGGTCTCCGGGGAGCAGCCGGGATCCGGCGTCCCCGGCAGTGCCGGGCCCTTCCCCGCCGTCCTGAAGGGACAAGAGGATGCTGTCGGCGACCTCCGGGTCACCGCCGCTGTCGCGCAGGATGGCCCCGGCCAGCTCCCACAGCTGGGCCAGCACCGCCTCGCTCAGACGGGACTGCCGGTCCTGCAGGCGGGCCAGATTGTTCAGTACGATACCGCTGTCATAGCCGCGCAGCTCGGGGATGTCGGTATGGAAGTAGTGCATAGACGCCTCCTCTGCCGCGCGGTCAGGGGATCAGAGCTTGTTCAGCAGGTCGAAGCTGCCGGACAGGAAGCTCTTGAGCTCTGCCGCGGTCATTTTGCGCTGGGACAGCACACACAGGCCGTACACCTGCGCGGCAATGACCTCCGCCTTGCCGGCATCGGAATCGCAGAGATCGGTCAGCTTGCGGATCAGTTCGGAATTGGTGTTGAGCAGCAGCGTGTAGTCCAGCGGGAACATGGACTCGCCGCCCATGATGCTGTCGCCGTTCTGCATGGCGTACATCTTCATCATTTCCTCCATGCGGCGGGACTGCTCGGAGACCGTCAGCACGGCGGGCTGGCCGGCATCCTTGAGGCTGTCGAATTTCACCTCGAGCTTTTCGCTGCCGCTGACCTTGCGGAACAGGTCGACGAGCGCCTGGCTCTCGGTGACCTCACCGTCGCCCTTGAGCGCGGCAGCCACGTCGGCGTCGATGCGCTGGTACTTGACATTGCCGTCATAGCTCTCCAGCATCTGGACGAACTGCGTGTCGATCAGCTTATCCAGCACGGCGACCTGCATCCCCTGTGCCTCAAACAGGCTGATATACTGTGCCTGAAGCTCGACGTCGGTGGTGTAGTACACGGTCACGACGGGATCCTTGCCCTCCTCGGCGGGAGCGGCGTGGCCGTCGGTCTTTGCCTTTTCAACGTACTGCGCGACGGTGACGTAGGTGCCGTCGGTCAGATGCAGCAGCAGGGCGTCCTTGGCGCGGTCATAGAACTTGCGGTCACGCATACAAGCGTACTCGACGAAGGTCTTGATGCTGTCCCAGACCTTCTC
>JAKSPU010000012.1 GCA_024404505.1 Clostridia bacterium | reverse complement strand
TTTCCCAGACTTTTGTTTCAGGGTATAGTTTTTCTACCTCCTGCCAAGCGGCATATCCAATCCCTTGGCTGTGAACGTCGGGAGAAACGAACAACAAATCAAGGTGATTGTGCTGCGTTTCCTCGTTGATTTGCAAGACCAGACCGCCGACGATCTTACCCTCCAAGCGGATCCGATAAGCTGCGCCGCCGTCGATACTTTTCTCGATCGTTTCGCGTGAGATGATTTCTCCGTCCTCTTCAAAGTGATCGTCGCGGGGACCGAATTCCTCGCACGCGCCGTATCGGAAAGCGTACTGATTGTCGAGGACAAATTGATCACGGTCTTCGTCTGTGAGCAAAGTGAGTGTGATTTTAGGTGCGTTCATAAAAGCCTCCATAAAAATAACTCGGCAACAACGGTTTCAACCGATTGTTCCGAGCTCACCCGACATCTTATCCAACAGGCGGCCTGCAAAGCAAACGCTTTACGATCCCCTACGCTACGGCGTACTGTCCTCCGATGACCGATATTGAATTGTGTATTTATTATAGCGCATTTCATAATCTTTGTCAATCACCTTAACGCAAAAAGCCCCCGGCTTCCGATCGCTGTCTGATGCCCATAATGCAAGAAAAAACGCCTCTTGTCTTGATAGACAAAAGACGTTTCTTTTATGTCAAAGACTGACCAAAAGGTACATTTTCAAACAAAAACAGACCAAAAGGTACGTGCGAAGAATCCCCCCCAGAGTCACTTATCCATCTTTTTTGTCAAAATTATGCTGATTATGAAAATTGCCAGATTGATATAGGAACACACAAAAACAGTATTGAATAACGCATCTGATATTACTGACTTATCAAATATGATATATTCATATACCAGCCCAAGAGCTGCACTAACCAGTAAAACAATCAGAGAAACTAGCATAACAACATTCCAAAATTTCTTCATCGACTCATCCTCCAATTCAAAATTCCCAAAGTTATTATACAATATCGTAGTGCATTTTTCAACCTGTTTTGCACAAAGAACCCTCGGCTTCCCGACCGCTGACGGTTGCCGAGAACAAAATAAGTGAAATATCGGCTACCGCCGATGTGAAATAATTTGCTGACGCAAATTGTGAAATATTGCTCCGTTTCACTTCTCAATGTGAAATGAAATAAATCCCTCTCACGCCCGCAGGCATTTCACACGTCGAAGGCGTATTTCACGCGCGAAGCGCATTTCACAAATCCCGCAAGGGATTTATTTCGTTGTAAAAAACCTCATTTGTCTTGGTAGACAAATGAGGTTTTTTACATGGTGACCCCAGCGGGAATCGAACCCACGCCTTCGCCGTGAGAGGGCGACGTCTTAGCCGCTTGACTATGGGGCCGTGCAGGGGGCTCTCCCTGACGACTTGCTTATTATAGCACAGGTCGGCCGGTTTGTCAATACCTTTTTTGAAAAAAGTTGAATTTTATTTTTTGCTCCTTTTCCGCCTTTTGGATTGACAAACAGGGGCCGTTGCTATATAATATATATGTATAGGTATGCCCTGTCATGCCTGTGCGGTCAAATGTCGTTTTGCGCGCTGTGCATACGGCACGCGCAGAAAGGAATGAAATATGGAACACTGCACGGTTCCCGAAAGCAAAAAGATGATCTCCGGCGGTCCTCTGATGGCTGTCGATGCCCTCGGACGCGCGACTCCCGATACACGCTCCGGCGCGCCGCTGCCCCGGGACAACAGGCTGGTCGGTCTGTTCTACTTCCTGTGGCTCGGTGAGTGCGGACGGCACAAGCCCTACAATATTTCCGAGATCGTGGCTGCCGACCCGCAGGCCGGGTACAAGCCGGACGATCCCATGTGGGGCGGCGTCGGCGTTTATCACCATTGGGGCGAGCCGTTCTACGGATATTACTACTCTGACGACGAGTGGGTCGTCCGCCGCCACATGAAGCTCATCATGCAGGCCGGCGTCGACTTCCTGTTCTTCGATACCACCAACGCCGTTTCCTACGACCACAACGCCATGCTGGTCATGAAGGTGCTGCAGGAGTATCACGACGCGGGCTGGACCATCCCGCAGGTCATGTACTACACCAACACCGCGTCCGGCCGCACGGTGCAGCACATCTACGACACCGTTTACAAGCCCGGCTACTGCAAGGATACGTGGTTCTGCCTCGACGGCAAGCCCGTCATCATTGCGGTCAGGGAGGAATGCTCGCCCGAGTGCCGCGACTTCTTCAACATCAAGATGTCGCAGTGGCCCAACGAGCCGGATAAGCTGGGCGGCTGGCCGTGGATGGACTTCACCCGTCCCCAGCGCGTCTTTGCCAATCTTGACGGCGTGGACGAGGTCATCAACGTATCCGTAGCGCAGCATCCGCAGATCCGTTTCGGCGATTCCGTGCTGTACGGCGAGACGACCAACCGCGGGCGCGCGTTCCACAACGGCGCGAACGATCCCGCTCCCGACGCGTACCTGTACGGCTACAATTTTGCGGAGCAGTTCGACCGCGCGCTGGAGACCGATCCGCCCATCGTGCTGGTCACGGGCTGGAACGAGTGGATCGCCGGCCGCTGGCAGGGCATTCCCGAGCGTCCGATCATGTTCGTGGATCAGGCGAACTACGAGTACAGCCGCGACGTCGAAATGATGCGCGGCGGCTACTTCGACAACTACTTCATGCAGATGGTCGACTATATCCGCCGGTACAAGGGCATCGGAGAGACGCCCGAGTTCCCGAAGATCCCCGGCCCGAAGGGCGCCGTCGTCGGCTGCTTCAAGCAGTCGGAGGCTGTATACGACGGCTTTGAGGACGGTGACTTTGCCCGTCACGCCGAAGGCTCCGGCACGGTCTACGATAACCACACCCAGCGCAACGCCATTCGGAAGATCAAGGTCAAGCACGACGATGAGTCACTGTGCTTCATGATCCGCACCAAGCAGGCCGTCACGGCTCCGGACGGCACCGGCGCGTGGATGGAGATCTACCTCAACACCGAGGGCGGGCAGGGCTATCAGTACGTCCTGAACGTCGGCGCCAAGGCTGACGGCACCACGGGTCTCGCGCGCGTCACCGGAACGGGCGACGATCTGTCCCGCGAGATCATTCCCGGCGTGACCTGCTTCTATGACGTTGACGGCGACAAGCTGCGCGTCAAGGTGGCACGCAAAGCGGTCGGGCTCCACCACGATCATTTCACCGTGTGGTTCAAGGCCGCGGACAGCACCGAGCCGATCACGCAGATCTCCGACTTCTACGAAAAGGGCGATGCTGCCCCGCTCGGACGTCTCAATTATGTGTACAAGGGCGAATGACCCCTGCGCAAGCCATAGAATATTATAAAAGAAGGAAGCGATATATCATGACAAAAATCGACATTTTCTCCGGTTTCCTCGGATCCGGAAAAACCACCCTCATCAAGAAGCTGATCTCCGAGGCGTATGCCGGAGAGAAGCTGGTATTGATCGAAAACGAGTTCGGTGAGATCGGCATCGACGGCGGATTTCTCGCCGAGGCCGGCATCCAGATCAATGAAATGAACTCCGGCTGCATCTGCTGCTCCCTCGTCGGCGACTTCGCCAAGGCCCTGCGGCAGGTCCTGACCGAGTACAAGCCCGACCGCATCCTGATCGAGCCGTCCGGCGTCGGCAAGCTGTCCGACGTCATCCGCGCGGTCAAATTCGCCGCAGCCGACGGCGCCACCCTCAACGGCTTCACCACCGTTGTCGACGCAGGCAAGGCCAAGATGTATATGAAGAACTTCGGCGAATTCTTCAACGATCAGGTCGAGAACGCCGGCTGCATCATCATCAGCCACGCGGACGTTGCCCCGCAGAAGAAGGTCGAGGAGGCCGTTGCCCTTTTGCGTGAGCATAATCAGACTGCCGTCATCGTGTCCACGCCGTGGATGCAGCTGACCGGCGCACAGCTCCTTGAGGCTATGGAGCGCCGTGACACCCTCGAGGCGGAGCTGGCACGTCTGGCCGCTGCCGCAGACGATGACGACGACGAGGACGAGCACGAGCATCACCACCATCACCACCACGATGACGACGAGGACGAGCACGAGCACGAGCATCACCACCATCACCACGATGATGACGACGATGAGGACGAGCATGAGCATCACCACCATCATCACGAGGACGGTGAGGAGTGCGACGATCCCGAATGTGAGTGCCACCACCATCACCATCATCACCACCATCATCACGATGCCGACGAGGTCTTCGTCAGCTGCGGCGCCGAGACCGCTGTCAGATTCGACCGGGACGAGCTGGCGGGCAAGCTGGCCGCTCTCACCGACGAGCAGAAGTACGGTATCGTCCTGCGTGCCAAGGGCATCGTAGCACCCGCGGACGGCGGTGCGTGGATCCACTTCGACTACGTCCCCGGCGAGCCGGACGTCCGGACCGGCGCGGCTGCCGTCATCGGACGGCTGTGCGTCATCGGATCCAAGTTGAACGTGGAGGCGCTGTCCGAGCTGTTCGGCGTTGCTCTCAAGCTGTCCGAGGATGACGATTGATCGATTGATAAGGAGATAGAATATGGCATACGCTTTACCCGTCTACCTGTTCACGGGCTTCCTGGAGGGCGGCAAGACCCACATGATCCAGGAATCCATGGAGAGTGAACAGTTCAACACAGGGGAGAAGACCCTGATCATCCAGTGCGAGGAGGGCATCGACGAGCTGGACGTGTCGCAGTTCACCGGCAAGAACGTCTACCTTGAGACCATCGAGGACGAGTCGGAGCTGACCCTCGAGAATCTGACCGCGCTCGGCAAGAAGCACAAGCTGGACCGCATCATCATCGAGTACAACGGTATGTGGATGCTGAACAAACTGTACGAGGCGCTGCCGGAGAACTGGCAGATCTTCCAACAGATGATGTTCGCCGACGCCAACACCTTCTTCGCGTACAACCAGAATATGCGCTCCCTGATGGTGGATAAGCTGATGAACTGTGAGATGGTCGTCCTGACCCGCACGCCCGCCTCCATCGATAAGGAGGCCGTCCACAAGATCGTGCGCGGCTGCTCCCGCCGGGCGCAGATCAGCTACGACTACCCGGACGGTCACGTCGAGTACGACGAGATCGAGGATCCGCTGCCCTTCGACATGAACGCCGCCGTCATCGACGTCGCCGACGAGGATTACGCGGTCTGGTACCGCGATCTTTCCGAGGAGATGGACGTCTGGAACGGCAAGACCGTGCGCTTCAAGGGCATCGTGGCGCGCGAGCCGCGCCTTGGCAAGAACGCCTTCGTGGCGGGACGTCACGTCATGACCTGCTGTGCGGCGGACATCGCCTATCACGGTCTGGTCTGCGAGTTCCCTGCCCCGGTCAATGAGATCAAGAACCGCGACTGGATCATGCTGACCGCGAAGATCAACGTCAAGGCACACAAGCTGTACGGCAGCAAGCCCGGCCCCGTGCTGGTCGGCATCAAGTGGGAGCCCTCCGCGAAGCCCGTGGAGGAGGTCGCCACCTTCTATTGAGTCACAGATATGGATGTGAACAATGAATTCCTGACCGCAGTCCGCGCCGACACGGAACGAGCGGTCCGTGAGCTGATCGACGCAGCAGGACTCAAGGCAGGGCAGATCCTTGTCGTGGGCTGCTCGTCGTCCGAGATCGTCGGGCAGCGCATCGGCAAGGGGTCGAGCCTTGAGGCTGCCGCCGCCGTCGTCGACGCGCTGCTGCCGGTCCTCTCAGAGAAAGGCATTTTCCTCGCCGCGCAGTGCTGCGAGCATCTCAACCGCGCGCTGATCGTTGAGGCGGCCTGCGCCGAACAGTACGGTCTCGAGACGGTATGGGTCAAGCCGCAGCCCCATGCGGGCGGCTCCTTCGCCACGACGGTGTGGGACAGATTTGAAGACCCGGTCGCTGTCGAGCGAATTCAGGCGCACGCCGGCATGGACGTCGGCGGCACCCTGATCGGGATGCACCTGCGCCGCGTCGCCGTACCGGTCCGCCTGTCCGTAAAGATGATCGGTGAGGCGCCGGTCTTATTTGCGCGCACCCGCCCGCCTTATATCGGCGGTCCGCGGGCGCAGTATCAGACAGATCAGCCGTAAAGCACCGCAGCCAATCTGAACATCATGAAAGAAACGAAAAAAGCCCCCCCGGAGGCGGGAAAGCGGTATATCGCCGTCCCGCACAAGCTGTTCTCGTTCGACGCGCCGGATGCGCGGCATCACATCATGCAGGGAAACGTCTTCGACGGAGAAACCTATACCGCTGCCTTCTACGAGAGGGACGGGTCGGACGCGGGCGTCGTCCTCATGCAGATGGACGTGCAGGGAAATCGTCTGCGCGTCAGCGGCCCCATGAATCTGTATCATGCCAACAATATCACCTATAACCCGCGCATCGGGCAGTTTATCGTGACCCATTGTCAGGGAGACGGTCACTACGCGCACTACTCGCTCGTCGATCCCGTCACGCTGACGGAGACCGCGTCGGGCGTGCTGGAGCGGCCGTTCTTTGCGCTTGCTTACTCTCCGGAGCGGGATATGTACGGCTCCGGAGAATGGGCGGGCGAGACCGTGGACGTGTGGGACGGGGACATGAGGCTGCTGCGCTCCTTCTCGGTCGAGAGGCCGTCATCCCTCTCGCAGGGATGCTTCTGCGACGGGGACTATATCTGGTTCGTCCGTTCCTCCGTGGGCGGCTCCGGCTGCGAGCTGCGCCTCTACGATTGGGATACCGGCGTGCTGGCGTTCCGCATTCCCATCTGCAGCATGGGCGTGGAGCCCGAGGCGCTCTCCGTTGTGAACGGAGAGATATACGTACTGTGCAACAATAATCAGTACAACGGAGGCATAGTGTTCAGGCTGGAATTTCAAGAAATGGAGTGACCCCCTATGAACGGAAATGACTACTTCTCCGCCGGTCTTGTGATCTTCACCCGGATGCTGCTCGACGGCGGACAGACGTCGGACACCTCGTGGCTGTTTGACGCGGACGTGGTCTTCAAAATGCAGCCACGCGGACTTTTCCGCAAAGAGGCGCAAACCTTGACCGGGTACGCCGAATGGGTTGAATATGCCCGGAAGAACGGCCTCTCCGACGTGTGGCTCCGCACCCCGACGGACGGCGACATGAATCTACTCGCCTTTGCCAACTACCGGAACAACGTCGTGGCGTGCCGTTGGAAGCGCCGCACCACCGCGCTGGTCATGCACAGAAATTGATCAAGTAAAACCGGCTTGCCGTCACCTTTGCCGCCAATGAGTACCGAAACCCGGAGGCGGTGTCGTGCGAGTTCCCGCCCAAGCGGCGGCTGAAGCATGACAATCCCGTCGATACCGACTGACAAAAAGGAGAATACATCATGATCTTCGAGAATATGGACAAGATCGTCTTTGCGGGCGATTCCGTGACCGATATGGGCAGCGCCCAGCCCGTGGGCGACCAGATGTTCGACAACCTCGGGCAGAGCTACGTCCGCCGCATCGACAATCTGCTCGGCGCCGTGTACCCCGAGCGGTACATCCGCATCATCAACAGCGGCATCAGCGGCAACACCAGCCGCGACCTGCTTGCCCGCTGGGAGCGGGACGTCCTGCGCTTCGACCCGCAGTGGGTCAGCATCTGCATCGGCATCAACGACGTGTGGCGTCAGTTCGACATCCCCACCGCACCGGAGTACGCCTGCACGCCCGAGGAGTACCGCGCCAACCTCACCGCCATGCTGGACAGCCTCAAGGGCCGCGTCAAGGGCGCGTTCCTGATGACTCCGTGGTACATGGAGCCGAACAAGACGGATTTCATGCGCGCCCGTATGGAGGAGTACGTCAATATCTGCCGCGAACTGGCCGCACAGTACGATTTCGTGACGCTCGTGGACGTACAGGCGCTGTTCGACCGTTATTTCACCGTCCGTCATTCCGCTTACATCGCGTGGGACCGCGTCCATCCGAATCAGGTCGGCGCGACCCTGATCGCCCGTGAGTTCCTGTCCCACTGCGGATTCGACTACGGGCACGAGATCTGAAAAGGAGACACACCGTCCATGTCTATCGAAAAAGTCAGACCATTCCTCACCGAGCGGGGCTTCGGCGACCGCATCCGTGAGTTCGAGGTATCCTCCGCCACCGTCGACCTGGCCGCCGCCGCTTTGGGCGTCGAGCCGGGACGGATCGCCAAAACGCTGTCCTTTGACGTCAGGGGCGAGGCCGTGCTGGTTGTTGCCGCCGGGGACAAGCGCATCAACAACCCGGCCTTCAAGGCCGCTTTCGGCGTCAAGGCGACCATGCTGCCGCACGACGCGGTACCCGAGAAGATCGGTCACGCCGTCGGCGGCGTCTGCCCGTTTGCCGTAAAGGACGGCGTGCGCGTGTACCTTGACGAATCACTCAAGGCGTATGACGTTGTCTTCCCTGCCGCGGGCAGCTCGAACAGCGCCGTCCGCCTGACCGTGGACGAGCTGGAAACGCTGTCAGGCGCTGTCGGCTGGGTCAACGTCTGTAAGTGATCCGCGGCTGAAGTCGATTTTTATGGAGGAACGTATCATGGCAGATGGATTCAAGACCCGGAACGCGGAACGGAAAGACATCCCTCTCATCCTTCATTTCATCAAGGAGCTTGCCGAATATGAAAAGATGTCGGATGAGGTCGTTGCCGACGAGGCCATTCTGGAGGAATGGATCTTCGACAAACGGAAGGCAGAGGTCATTTTTGCCCTTGAGGGTGAAAAAGAGGTCGGATTCGCCTTGTATTTCCACAATTTCTCGACGTTTCTCGGGCGTGCCGGCATTTATCTGGAAGATCTGTTCGTAGAGCCGGAGTACCGCGGAAAGGGATACGGGAAAGGACTTCTGAAGAAGCTCGCGTCGATCGCCGTCGAGCGCGGATGCGGGCGGCTCGAGTGGTCTTGCCTTGATTGGAACGCGCCGAGCATCGGCTTCTACCTTTCTCTCGGGGCGCACCCCATGTCCGATTGGACGGTATACCGCGTTACCGGAGACACGCTGACCAAACTCGCGGAATGAAATAAGGGAGCCCCGGGCTGTGCCCGGGGCTCCCTGCTTTTTATGGAAAACCTTTGAAAAATATTTAGTTAATTGACTTGACAAAGTTGTAAGGTATATGATATAATGATGGTGAAAAATCCACCGATGATGGAGGTAGCCTATGAGAAAGCATTCTTATCCCGTATTGTTGTGTCTGTTTTTCTGTATGGTATGCCTGCTTGTGACCGGTTGTGAAAACGGCAGCGGTCACGGGACAGCAACGGGGACCGACCCCGCACAATCGGGTGATCCCGCCGCCACGAGTACGGAGCCGGGTCAGGGATCACTCATTCCGGCGGATCTCGGAAACGGAACGGTGTACTACGTCAGCAGCACATCCGGAGACGACGCCAACGACGGACTCTCTCCCGAGACGGCGTTCAAAACCGCTTCCCGCGCCGGCACCGTAGAATTGAAAGCGGGTGACAGCATCCTCTTCAAGCGCGGAGACGTGTTTGAAGGTGCACACCTGATCATCAACGGAACGGGCGAGGCCGCCGACGGCAGATGGATCACCGTAGACGCGTACGGAGACGGCGAAGCACCACTGTTCAAGACCGCCTCGCAGAATGCGCCGGCTATCTCGTTTGAAGCCTGCGCCGGCGGCTGCCGCGTCCGGAGCATTGCCATCAACGGATATCTGCAGGGCTTCGGCAGCGTCAAATCCGACTCCGCACCGCTTGACGGCGTGATCATTTCCGACTGCCGCATCGATGGCGTGACGCTCGGCCGCAGGATGCGTGACGGGGACGCCGCGTACATCCCCAACAAAGCCGCTCTTGCCTACGGCATTTACCTGAAAAACGTCGTCAATCTGACCGTCACCGGCCTCACGATCACGGATACGGACTGCCCGATCCGCGTGCTGGCGGGCAACGCCGTGTTTGACGGCCTGTATATCAGCGACTCCCATATCCAGGGCGTGATGCTGTACGGTGGCGAGGGTGACCTGTCTATGCGGGCGCTGATGGATACGACCGGCAATATCACGTTCAAGAACTCGAAGATCCTGTTCACGGGCGACCGCGGCGCCACGTTCGGCACGACTGGCATCCTGGTCGAGAACCTGCACGACTGCACGGTGGAGAACGTGGAGATCGCTTACACCTACAACGTGCTCGGCGGCTTTGACGCCTGCGCCGTCGATTGGGAGCAGAACAACGTCAACTGTATCCTTGACGGCGTCTACGCGCACGACAACTACGGGCCGATGCTGCTCGCGATGGAACACGCAGAAAGCAGCGGTCACTCCAAGGGCAACGTGATCCGCAACTGCGTGTCCGTCAATAACGGCAGGCACGGAACGGCCGAGGTCGGCAGCTTCCTCAACCAGTACCTGTATCCCGAGACGGTCAGCCAGCGCATCACCGTGGAAAACTGCACCGACATCGGTCTGCCCGGCAGCTCCTCCTATTCCTACGACGGCGTTCTCGGTAAAGCAGAGGAATCCGAACGGCTCGCCGTGACAGGCCTCACCTCCGGTACGCTGGATCTGTACGAGAGCTTTGACGGGCCGTCCCTCACCTTTACCACGGAGACCGTCCTATCCGGCTCTCGTCTGGTGCTGTCTGCCGGAACACCCGTCTTCAGCGGGTTCAAGGGCAACGGATACAGCTTCAGCGCGCTGATCCGCGGCGATACGGACGTGTTCTTCCTCTCCGACGGCTCCGACAGCGTCGGTTACTGCTGGTCCTTTGCGAACGGAAAGGTGATCTTCAACAAGCTCCTCGGCGGCAACGCGTCGAAACTCGGCGAGGCGGAAACCGGCACGGACACCGCCTCGTGGTATCGTCTGCGCATTTCCCTCTCCGACAGCGGGATCCTGACCTACGTCAACGATACGCTGATCGGCACCGTGCAGGACAACACGTTCGAGTACGGATGCATCGGCTTCCGGTCCGTGTCCGGCGGTCTTCTGGACGATTTCTACGTGTACCGGAACAGAAAAGCCGTTCGCAACGCTGACACCTACACGGTCGACTGCGAGGGCGCCACAACCGTGTTGACCGCCTCTGGCTCCGAGCATTACGGCGAGGAGTCGAACTGGGCCGTTACCGGCATTGGCGAGTGGCTGTACCGCCCCCACGGAGCGGGCTGGGGCGAGATCACGGGAAAAGACGCCGCGATCTCCTACAGATCCGTTGAGATCGACGCAAAGAGCGCCGATACCGTTCAGGTCGTTCTGATGAACGGTACCGACAGCGGAAAGGTCCATATCGAATTCACGACCGACGGCGGGAAAACGTGGTACGGTCCGACGATCGACACCGCCTGCCGCGGCACGGACCCGGATCAGGCGTCGTGGTTCGCGCCGTATCGTAAATACGTCGTGCCGATCGGTGAGGACGAGCATTGGAGCGGTACCGTAAACGGGTTCCGCATCCGATTTGAGGGCACGACCGGCCCCGTGGCCGTCAAAACGGCGACCTTCTACACCGCCAAGCCCGTCGTTGACCCGGGCGACGAGCCCGACAGCTTCTCCGGCAACGGTATGCACGGCTGGGTGGACGGTTGGCTGCACGTATACCGTGAACCCGTTCCCGTTTCCGAGCTGCACGTGAAGCAGGATCCCGAAACCGGACGTCTCGTGTTCAACACCAAGGACTGCACCGAAATTTTCGTTTTGAACAACGAGTCCGAGGACCCGGAAAAGCAGCAGGGACGCGCGCGCTTCCCCGCCGGCGATATGGCCAAGGCCTTCACCGTGGAGTTCGACATTGATTTCACCGGCACGTATTTCGCGATCTGCTTCGGCGGACGCGACGATCTGAACGTGACGGACGGCTTCATGTCCGTAGCCTTTATCAACGATTGGACGTTCATCAAAACGGAGAACATCGGCGGTCAGTCCGTCATCGACACTGACAACCTGCGCCAGAATATCAACGGAGCCGGCAAAAAGCACGTCGTGATCTCGTATGCCGACTACCTCCTGACCGTTACGGTCGACGGTGAGACCTACTGGAAGGATTACAAAATCGAAAAGAACCAGATCAGCACCGGCTACTTCGGTATGTTCTTCCAGAGCGAGTTCAACAACGGTTACATTTCCGATATGAAGATCACCAACGGTGTCACAGGCTATTCGCAGACCTTCTTCACGAAATAAGAAAGGAGCAAGTTATGAAAAAAGCAGTTTCCGTCCTGTTGGGTCTGATCCTGATACTGTCCTCGCTTCCGATGATGCTGCTCCCGGTTTCCGCGAAGAACGAGGGTGACTGGATGACCAGACGTTCCCCCTATGACTACGACGATCCCGAAAACTACACCCCGGCCCCCGGTTACTACTACGATTCCGAAGGCTTCCACACCGTGTCCCCCAGCTACGCCAACACGACCCCATGGTTTGCGGTCAGCACAAAGGACCCCGTCTACATGAAGGACGGCATCCATCTGGAATTCCGCGTCGACGAGTTTGGCTACAGAGGGACCGACCCGGATACGGGAGCCTCGCTCGGCAAGGACGAGTGGCTCTCTATCGCTCTGTGGACCTGCCGTGATATGCACCCGAGCGTCGTGACCAAGACCGACGAGGGCTGGCTTTGCCTCCTTCGCGGCGAGGGGAAAGGCTCCTGCGCGGTGCAGTCTTGCTGGACCTCCAAGTCGGACCCCGACAACAACATCACCGGCACCTTCACCCATAAGGGCTCCACGGAGGTGGAGGTCCCGATCGACGAGAACGGTCACGAGCATTATACGCTGGACGTGGAATGGGACGGCTCGTCCTACACGATCAAGGTCAACGACGTCGTAGTGGGCGGTATGTACGAGATCGACGAGTATATGCAGGAAAGCATGAAAAACGGCGAGGCGTACATTTCCATCATCGGTCAGACCGGCGTGCCGAACGGTAACGCGTCCATTTCCATTCTGGATCTCAACGGATCGGTCCCGTTCGGCACCGATTCCGCCGAGCCCGAGCCGAACGTCCTCGCGTACGGTGAGATGACAGACTCCTCCACGATCCCCGCCGGGCAGCCCTGCTTCGTATGGGACGGTACGTTCAGCTGCTATGACAAGCTGCCGGGCGGCAGCAACCTCGATATGAGCATCAAGGGAGACGATTCCGTTCACATCAAGGCCAACGACAGTCACGTGTATTTCAACGCGCGTATTGCCAGACGGTATACGTATGAGGCCAAGGATTTCCCCGTCATCGTCGCGATGCTCCGCAACTACAACGGTGACGACGGTCAGTTCTGGTGGACGGCGGGAGATATCCTGCAGGACCAGGACGACGCGGCCATAAGCTGGTCCATGTGGGACACAACCTCCAAGAAGTACAAGGTAGGCAGCGACACCTACAATCTGGTCTGCATCGACATGAAGGAATACGATGAGCGCTGGTCGGGCCGTATCCACGGTATCCGGGTCACGTTCACCAATATGGTCCCCGATGACCCCGAATACGGCGAATTCGACGTCATGTACGTTGCCTGCTTCCGTTCGGTCGCAGAGGCCCATTCGTATGCCGATTCCTTCATCGTTGCCCGCGGAGGCGAGCTGCCCACGCAGCCCGCCGCGGAGACCTCGATCGTCACCGAGCCAGCGTCCGGGACCGTTACCGAAGCCGATACCGAAGTCACGCAAGACAGCCGGCACGAAGGAACCGCAGCTGACACGGCACCGTCCAATGGCGGATGCTCTTCCGTGGCCGGTGTATTCGCGGTCGTACCTGCGATAGCAGCTGCGTTGATTTTAAGTCTTAAGAGACGCAAGGAAGAATAAGCGCGCACCAATAGTCGGAAAAGTCCGGTAAAGGATCCGTTTCGGATCCTTTACCGGACTTATTCTATCATCCGACTGCCGACTGACAACTGTCGTTGACTCACTTTCTCGGCGGAAGGCAGACCGCAGCCTGAATATACGAGGCGGTTTTGAGTACCGTATTCTGCGCAGCATACGGCAGGAAGAAATAGTCACCCTTATGCACGGGGATGACCTGCTCGCCGCACCTGACCTCTCCCGTGCCGTCCGTGACGACGTACACCGCGGGGGTATGCTCGAGCAGGACGTCCGACGCGGTCAGGTTATATCTGCCGAGCGAGAAGCAGGGGGTATCGTCATACCCGATCAGCGTTTCATAGGTATACCCTTCCCCGCGCTTCGTGATCTTCGGCTGCTTTCTGCCCATTGCGACCGTCTTTTCGCCGCAGTAGGAATAGTCAAACACGTCCAGCGCCGTCTCCTTATCCAGACCTATGTACATTTCCTGCTCGTTCAGTTCATAGTCCCCGCAGAAATACTCGGGCTGGATCGTAAAGTCCGTCGGCTCCTGTACTTCCAGGATCAGGCACCCCGCGCCGATGGCGTGGACCATTTTGGCCGGAACAAAGAACACGTCGCCGGGCTTCACTTCAACGCGATTCAGGTACGGCTCCATGACGTTTTTGTCTTCCCGGCTTTCCTCCACCAGATCGGAGAACCGCTGTTTGGTGATCCCGTCCTTAAAGCCGAAA
Organism: Clostridia bacterium; assembly: GCA_024404505.1. Taxonomy (GTDB): domain Bacteria; phylum Bacillota; class Clostridia; order Oscillospirales; family CAG-272; genus CAMEON01. Next base: position 24,812 of record JAKSPU010000012.1, on the reverse strand, counting down.
TAGATGCAGGCACCGGGCCTTGTGGCGAGTACGAGCCAGGCTTCCGCCTTGCCGTAGTCACTGCTGAAACAGCGTCTCGAAAAAGCCTTGTCCGGGTGTGCCTGGATCGGCAAACGGATCGCGCTGTCCAGCGTTTTGGTCAGGACGCCGAAGGTCTCCCGGTCACCGAGCATCTCCCGCGTGTTCTCCTTCAGAAGCGTATCGAACCATATGTCCGTTCCTCTGATCCGCGACACGCCCTCGTGCTCGTCACGGCTGTCCTTGTTGATAGCTCTTACCGATGAAGCGATCCATTCCTCTGGTTGGAAGCCGTCGGTCGAATCGTCGCCGTAAAAGGACGCAAAGAGCGCGCCGCCGGTATAGACGCGGCCGACGCGGTTTTTCTCAAAAAACAGGGGGTATTCGCATAGTTTCTTGTCTGTCATTGTTCTCCGTCTCTCCTGTAATGTATCAGCTTTCGTGCATCGCGGACAGAATCAAACACGCCGGCACACACCGCACCGTAAAGGGCCGCGCCGAATGCCGCCTCCTCCGTATGGACCAGGATACTCATATTCATACCGAAATCCCGTTCAAACCGCGCGCAGAGCGAGGGATTCAGCCTGATCCCGTTTCCGGAGCCCACCAGACGTGTCCTCTCTCCACCGAGAAGCGGTACGATATCGCGGTACATCGTGTACAGCTCGTTGACGATGCCGTCCATCACGCCGGCGCACAGGTTTTTCATCGTGAAATTATCCACGCCGACGGACGCGATACATCCCCGCTTATCGGGGTCTGCTCGCGTACCGCTGAAGGCGGTATCCACTTCCAGCGGTGACTTCCGGCGATCCGTGCCGACGGCACGCGCCATGGCGGCATATATATCCGCATCCGCGTTCCCGATCACGTTTCCGACGACGTCCGCGAAGAAGTTTTTCAGAATGGCATACGCGCGTCCGCCGCACAGCGACGAGCCTGCTATGAGGTACTGCCCGTCAAAGAAGGGTCTGCAATCCACCCGAGGATCGTCCGTATACGCCGGGACGACGCAGGAAATCTGGCTCCCGGTGCCCACGTTGACGAGCAGCGAGTCCGCTGGATCGGCAAGCGCGCCCAGCACGCTCGCCTGATTGTCTCCGATCGCGGAGGCGACCGGGATTCCGGCGCAGCGTCCGCAGATATATCCGTCACCAACGACCGTCGGGAACAAGGCGGACGGCAGTCCGAGCCGTTCGATGGCCTGCATATCAAAGCAGTGCCGTGAAGCGTCGTAAAGGCCCATGCTTGCCGCGTCCGTTGCGTGCGTGACCGGACGGGTGTGAGTTAGCGCCGCGGCCGCGAGGTCGTGGATGGTGCATATCCCGGCGGCGTTTTCCGGAACAAGATGATTCACGGTGTCATAGAACAGCGTCACGCTGCCATAGCCGGTCGCAGCTTTGTGTCCCGTCACCCGGCTCATGTAGGCGGCGTAGCTCAGGCCGTCCCGATACGGGAGGCTGCCTCTGCCGTCCTGCCACGTCCTCAGATGGCTCAGCGGCTGCCCGTTTTCGTCCACGTACACGATACCGTGCATCTGTCCGGTCACGCCGATCGACGCGATCTCTCCGGGATCGGCGCCGAGCCGGGCCGGAATGTCTGCCACGATCTCAAGGATCCGCTCCGCGTCCTGTTCCCTCTGCCATTCATGTGCCGCGGGTACCGCGGCGTCATTCGGCAGAGTCACGGTATTGACGAAGCTGCCGGATCCCGTATCGAGCAGCCCGCCGCAGATGCTTGTGGTGCCTATGTCAAGTCCCAATAATAACATACTCAGATCCTCGTCGATTTCAGGTCAAGTCTTGTGATGATATCCTGCTGGATAGCCGGGGACAGATCGAGGAAATTCACGAACGTGCCGTGGATCCGCATGATGTACACGCCGCTCGGCGCATACACCTCCGGCTCGGCCAGCACCTTCCTCAGGATCTCCGGCGTCGTGACGTTGACGTAGAGGTAGAAAGGGGAGACGCCGGTCTTCAGTTCGTTGAAGAACAGCGGTCTGACGATCTGATTGCGGAACTCAAGTCCCTTCTCGGCGTCGTCCTTCCCACGGAACTGATTCGGGTCAACACCGAGGTGGGAGGCGTATCCGCCGACGCATTTCGAGAAATCCAGCTTCATATTGGACAGCATACGGAAGCCGAGTCCGTTCTCGGCGCTGCCGTACAGCGGGTCGACGCCGTAGTTGATCATATCCCGGGACTTTCTTCCGTCCGGCGTGGCGCCTACCCAGTAACCGTACAGCAAATGTGTGGAGGGGCTGCTGAAATCGGGACGGAACGGATTGCCGAGGTAATTCTTACGCGCCGCGACGATATCCGCAGTCTTCGACAGCACCTCTGCCGCTTCCCTGTCAACAGTCGCCGCGTTATTGCCGAATTTCTCGCAGGAAAGCAGGAACTCACGCAGATCCTCGAAGCCCTCAAAATCATGCTTCAGCGCGTCGACCAGACGCTCGGCGTCCCAAGGTCTTTCGCGGAGAAGCGTGTCGATGGCGACGAAGCTGTCGGCAACGACGGAAATGCCGTGGATCAGGCAGCCGCTGCCGTTATACTTTGTTCCCTGCCGCTCCGTGTCCCTCGTATCGATACCGGTATCGAGACCGCCCATGAAGCAGGAGAGGAACGGCACACGCAGCTCGGACAGCGCGCGCGACGCGCCGTTCGCGGCGTCCGTCATCCCGTCGACGAATCTCTCAAGATTCCGGTAGAAGGCCTCCCGAACGTTTTCAAGCCGACAGGGCGCGACGTCGGCAAGCTTTTCGCCCGTGACGGTCGAGACGCCGCCGGTCAGCGTCATCTCAAGCACCTTCGGCAGGTTCAGCCAGCTGTTCGTCGTATTGCCGTTGTCCTTGCCCATGATCAGGGGCTCCTGACAGCCGGCGATCGAGATGTCCGGCAGGTCGCGGGTATCCACGCCATGTGAACCCAACACCTCGAACAGGGCGTCGTCATTGAACAAAGAGGGCGTCAGCACACCGGCGCCGAAGAAGAACCGGCCCATCTCACGATACAGCTTTTCGGGGGTGTTTCTGTGGAGCTTCACCGACAGGATCGGCTGGGGCAGATTCATATCGTAATAAGCGTCGAGCAGCGCGTAGGTGCATTCATTCGTCAGGTCGGTGCCGTCCACGTCTCGCCCGCTGATGATGATGTTCTGCGAGATGGCCCAGCTGCGGTCCGCGACGTTGAAGAACACCAGAAAGTGCTTGAACAGTGCCGCCGCGTCCTCACGGCCAAGGCCGTTCCGGTAGGGCTCAAAGATCCGGTCGGCATTTCCGACCGAGAACGCGTAGGGATTGGGCGCCTGCTCTACGCACATGACCTGCCACAGGAGGATAAAGGACTGGATCGCCTCGTACAGATCCCGGGCACCGTACCGCGGGACGCGGCGCAGCGTTCCGGCGAGGAGCTTCAGCTGCTCCGCGCGTTCCGGAGCGGCGTCTGCCGCCAGCGACTCGGCCAGAGACGCATACCGTTCCGCCAGGATCAGGACGGCGTCAAGCGACACGGCAAAGGCGTCGAAGCCCGCACCCTGCTTGTGCGCGAGTTCGTTCTTCATTGCCTCGACACCGTGCTTCAGCGCGTATCTGAAATCCGGGATCAGGTGTCCCGTGACCTGCTCGATAAACCAGATGACCTCCTTGGTGGAGCTTTCACATTCGGCGTACACGTCCCCCAGCTTTTTCACGTAGTCGGTCTCCTCGTAGGCGCGTCTGACCCGGTCGATGCGCTCCGCCGTGATCTCATCGTTCGGCTCGATGTCACCGAACACGCCGGTCGGATCACAGTAGCCGCAGAAGTTCTCGACCTTGAACATCGGGTTGATCAGCGCGTAGGTCCTTGCGAACGCGTCGTCCTGCGTTCCGGCGAAGACCTGATCGTCGGAGATCTCCAGCGGCATCCGGCGGATCACCTCACAGAGAGTCAGCGCCTTTTTCATCTCCCGGGTACAGTTCCCGTACGCGTTTTCCAGCCCGCACGTCCACTCCACGGCGCGGAACCAACCGTCGAGCCTCTTTCTCGACCGCTCGTATCTGAACGCGGCTTTGGCCATTTTCGTCAGCTTTTCGGCATCGTATACATCGTTGAACATATGCTTTCTCCTTTACGTCGATATCATTCTGTAACCGCTGCTGCGGAACGCGTCCCTCATACAGTCGATCTCCTGCTGTGTCACATACCCGTTTTCTATCTCATAGGGCAGCGTCCATTTGCCTTTTCCGTATTCGTGATACGGAAGGATCTCGATCGCCGCGTTCCTCATATTGTGTCCGGCAAAGAAGGCGCAGTACGTATCCGGGCACACGTTGACCCCGTGTATCAGCGGGATCCGGATCAGGATCTGCCGTCCGCTGTCCAGTATCGTTCCGATATTCTCAAGCGTGGTCCGGTTGTCGGCGCCCGTCCAGCGGATATGCTCCTCCCGCGAAGGGTGCTTCAGGTCGATCATCAGCGTATCGACGTACGGCAGCAGCTCATGGAGCCTTGCGTCCGAGCCGTTGGTCTCAATGGCCGTACCGATGCCGTTCTGCTTCAGCCCCCGGAGTGCTTCGAGCAGCTCCGTATGCCACAGCGTCGGCTCACCGCCCGTGAACGTGACGCCCCCGCCGTCAAAGAACATCATACGGCAGGAGACCGCCTCCTCGATGATCTCCGCCGGAGATACGGTGCCGACGTCCTTGTCCGTGAGCGCAGCCGTCATACTTTCGGGATTCGAGCACCATTTGCATCGGAAATTGCAGCCCTGCAGATGATACACCAGACGGTTTCCGGGGCCGTCCTGTGAATAATTGAAGCCCTTATGCAGTAAAATCATCATTTTTGCCTTCAACGTGTTGATTTTTTGATGAACATATAGTATAATACCTTTAATGAACAATGGATCGGTGATTGAAATGATAGCAACGAATTCAAACAAAATGAAGCTGTACAATCAGAGCCTGCTGCTCGATTGTATCCGTCAGGGCAAGCATTCCCGCGCAAGTCTCGCGGCTACGACCGGGCTGACGAAGGCAGCCGTGACGATCATCGTCGACAATCTGATCCGTCAGGGCATCGTGAACGAGATCCCGTCCGAGGAGCCGACCATCGGAAGGCCTCCGATCTATCTGGCCCTGAACAACAAGGCCCGCTTCTTCCTCGGCATCAATATTTCCAGATGCGGCTGGTCTGCCGGTATCATCGATCTGTCCGGCACCGAGCTTTCGTCCGTCCTGCGGCAGGGGTACCCGACGCCGCGATCCTTCAAGGCTGATATCGCGTCCGTGGTATGTGAACTGCTGGCAGCGTGCGGCGCGACGGCAGACAAGATCGTCGGCATCGGCGTGACGACCCCCGGTCCCGTGGACGTGAAGCAGCGCAGGATCCTGAACCCGCCCAACTTTGACGCGTGGCACAACTATCCGATCGGCGACGTGCTGGACGGTATATTCGACGTGCCGGTATACGTGGAGAACGTCTCCAACGCCGTAGCTCTTTCGGAAAAGTATTTCGGGAATGCCCGTGACTGCGCCAATTATATGACCGTACTGATCAACGAGGGCATCGGCTCCGGCATCGTGATCGACGGGAGCATTTTCCGCGGACACAACGAGCTGGGCCACACCTCCATCTATCCGTACGGCAAGCCCTGCAACTGCGGCAACATCGGCTGCCTCGAGTGTTATGCCTCTATTCCCGCCCTTCTGGAGGGCACCGGCTTTGAGGATTGGAACAGTGCCTCACAGGACACGGAAACGGTGCTGAAGGAAGCCCGGTATCTGAGCATTGCCGTGACCAACGCCTGCAACCTTTTCCGGTTCGAGAAGATCATCCTGTCCGGTTCCATCCAGTCGCCGGACGACCCGATCCTCAACACGCTGGCAAGCGAGCTGTCACGGCGCAGTATGTCGGACACACCCATCATCGTCGCGGGGAAGGTCACGTCCGATACGCTGATCAGCGCGACCCCCGCATACGACCGCTTCTTTACCGTTCTGTGATCGTGTCCACCTTCCGGCATACTCCCTTGGATACGTACACCGTCTCAAATTCCATTCCGTTCAGCCTGATCTCGGCGTTGATCCCGAGCAGACCGGATCGGACGACACCGACGACGGGCGTACTCCGCGGGTTGTACAGCCGCATCACGTAGCCAGTTCCGTCATCGGATCTCTTCAGGGTATCCATGCGCAGATTTTCAACCTCGATATTCCCGGACATCTTGTCTCCGTGTCCCGCGCAGAACGCGGACACGGCAAACGGGAATTCGTTGAAGATCTGCGCTTTTTGATCGGCTGTTTCGTTGATCTCCCCGCTCGTCCCGAACAGGACGCGGAAGCCGAAGGTATGCTCGCCCTGATCCATTCTCGAATAGTATCTCTCGAGCGGCAGACGGAGTCTGTCGTTTATTTTATGGCTCGTGTAGGTGGGCGCTCTCAGAAGACTCGGACGGACGGCGTCCGGCGTCAGCATCATGCCGTACGTGCTGTCGTTGATGACGGCCATCGCATAGTCACCGTCGTCCGCGATCACGTACCGTCCTGCGACCATCTCGTACTCGTCGGTCAGACGTTTATTGCCGAACATATCCTGACCGGTGTACGACGGTGCCTTCAGCGTATGCGGCATCACGGCCCGCAGCATGGTATCGTGCTCGTTCCAATGCACCGTATACTCGATGCCGATCTCCGCGGAATGCTTCGGAAGCGTATACAGGATCCTCGCGCGCGAAGCTCCGTATCCCATCAGCACCTCCACAGAGGTGCGTGCGTCTCCGTCCTCCACGACCCGCATCGACGTGACCTGACCGGACTCGCTTCCCGCGTATGCGGTCGCTTCCGCGGGCGTCAGCGGTCTGAAGCTGCCCTTGTATTCCGTGATGGCCTTTCCGTTGATCAGCCACGGGTCGCAGGTATCGGCATAGACGTCCAGCCCGCCGAAGCCTTCCCTGACGTATTCCCTGCCGTTCAGGACAAACGACCGGAGTGTCCCGCTTACGGTATCGAACACGCACGTGTACGCATCGTTGCGGATCGTATACGTCGGTGTCTGCGTCATATCTATGATCCTGAACGGCTTCTCCGGCAGGATCTCCAGCTTACAGTCGAACCGGCAGAGCGACATGGGCGGCAGCTCCGCCTCGAAGCATACGCGCTTTCTCCAGTCAAGGTTCATACTGCTGGCTTCCTTTTCCATCTGGGTCGGCAGCGGCTGACCGTTGCAGTACACGGTCCCGCTCGTGAAATTGTCCGACCAGTTCTGATCCGCCAGCATAAACTCGCACTCGAATACGTCCTTGACAGGGTACGGGTGCGTGTTGAACACGAACAGCGGGATCTCCCCGTCCCTCGGGGGCTTCTGACCCGCTGCCAGCGCGTACAGCGACCGGGTCACGATCCCGTCGGCGATGTCCAGACCGTGGTACAGACGCTGGATCGAATCCTCCTCCGCGGCCTTGACGCTCGTTCCGGGCAGGATGTCGTGGAATTCACAGAACAGAAGGTCCTTCCACGCCTCGGTCAGCGCCTCCGTCGGATAGTCGGCAAGACCGTTCATATCACACAGAGACGCGGCACGCTCCGCCGTCATCAGCCTTGCCTCCAGCCGTCTGTGCAGCTGCTTGACCTTGTGCATGGAGGTATACGTCCCCGCGTCGATCGGGTTGAGATCACGGTCAAAGCGCGGCAGCGTGTCGATATCCAGCGTGGCCATATAGTCCTCGGGGCAGGAATGAGACGCTTCTATCTCCGGCTTGACGTCCTCAATCAACTGGTTGATGTTTTCAAGATCGACACGGGAGGGACCGCCGCCGTGGTCACCGATGCCCCACAGCCGGATCAGGTCGCAATCGCTGTCCTTGTTTTCTTTCAGATACGCGGCAACGGTCTCGGCGGCGTGACCGTACAGCGTATTGTAGGGCGTATTGATGCGGTATCCCTTGACGGCGTAGCCTGCATACCCTTCCCAGCGGAATTTCTGCGGCAGGTCGTCAAGCAGCCCTGTGCCGGGGTCCGGTCTCATAAAGAGATAGCTGTCGTATCCCGTTTTCCGGAGGATCTGGACCAAGCCCTTTGAATGACCGAAGCAGTCGAGGCTGACCGCCGTTGTCGGCGTCACGCCGAATTTCTCCCGGAAATAGTCACGGCCGGTCTTGATCTGCCGGAGGATCGACTCGCCGGACGGCATATTGCAATCCGGCTGCAGATACCACCCGCCCATGATCCTCCATTTTCCGGCCGCGACCAGCTGCCGGATCCGTCCGAACAGCACGGGATCGTATCGTTCCGTCCACTCATACAGCAGCGCCTCGTTATGGCAGAACACGAATCCGTCGTACTGCTCGCAAAAATCAGCCGCCACGCGGAACGTGGACAGTGCGGCGCCCAGCCCCTCGTGCCATCTCCACTGCCATACGGGATCCATATGTGCGTTACAGACAAGAAACAGTTTCTTCATACGTTTACCTCCCGGTGATCACGATCTCGGGGCGTCTGTTCCCGAGCTCTTCCCGGTCGATGTCCACGCTGACGTCGATACACGCCGGCGCGCTGACCCTGACCGTATAGACGGTGCTTGTTTTCCGCACGGTCACGTCGATGCTGCCCTCGGGAGTCGGCACCTCACCGGACAGCGTCTCAAGGCTGCCGAGCTGCGGGGCGATCCGGGTTTTCCCGAAGCCGGGGGTCACGGGAGAAACGCCCAGCATATACGTCTGCATCAGATAGCCGATCCAGCCGGACCAGCCGTGCGCCGCGCTGTTGTAGCAATCGTCCTTCGGGATATAGTACATCGTGCCGCTGTTGAAAACGGGGTTCTTCGGGTGGACCATTTCCCAGAACGTGTCGGTTTCGTCAAAGTAAGGGTGGCACCAGCAGCGCCGTATGAGCTCCACGGCACCGTCCGTATCGCCGGACAGGAAACGCGCCTGCACCTCGTAGGCGTTCATAAACGGCCAGACCGTCCGGTTATGGCCCCACATGAACTTATACATCTCCGCCTTGGGGTCCTTTGCCTGCTTTATGAGGTGCGTCAGCGGGTAACAGGTGATGTCCGGATCAGGCTCCGCGCCCGTGATCTCGCAGTCCATCGTCGCCGAGCCGTATTCCGTCCACATATGCTTTCTCAGGTAGTCGAGTATCCTGCCGGCCTTTTCCCGGTCGGCGATGCCGAAATCGATACAGTAGCAGTTGATATCGAGCAGCACGGGCATTCTGTCCGCGGTGATGCGCAGACGTTCTTCATAAACGCCGCGTTCCTCGTTCCAGAATATCCGGTTGATGCTGTCCCTGATCCGCTCGCTGAGCCGTTCGAGCCGCTCGGCCTCGCGGTCAAAGTGGAACGCCCGCTCGGCCTTGGCCGCGCATACGAGCGCATAGGACAGAATGGCCTGCGTGCCCGCGTTGTACCCTTCTCTCGGGATCGTCCACATCCAGCTGGCATCGTTTGAAATGAATCCGTCCCCGTTCAGGCGGGACTCGGTGAATGCAATGATGTTCCGGATAACGGGCAGGCATTTTTCGAGGAACGCGCGGTCGCCGGAGTAGAGGTAGCTCTCCCAGAAGGCGATGATCCCCCAGTAATTGTACTCGATGAAATTCTGCCACGTCGAGCCGCTGCCCACGGTCGTCCCGTCCCGTCTCTGCAGATCGCAGAACAGGGCGAGGCTGTTTTTGCACACGTCATAGGACGCGAAGGCCGTGTACGCACCGAGTGCCTCCGCGCGGATATCGCCGAGCCATGCCTCACGGTCGCGCCGTGGACCGTCCATCAGGACGTAGTCGCCGAACGGTCCCTTCCATTGGGTGGAAAACGCGCCGATGGTGCGGTCGAAGTCCTTCATCCTGAACCGGCAGCTCTCCTTGTATTTCTGCATACACAGCTCAATGGTGTACGCGCCCCGGCGCCACGCGGTATCGAGGTCGGCGTCGCCGGACGTAAAGCTGCCGGCATAGACGACAGGATACTGCGAGCTGATGAGACGCAGCGCTTCAATATCCGCAAAGACGGGGTTTGCCTGAATGGATTCCGACTCTACGCTGATCGCAATATAGCGGCAGGCGTAATAGAACTCGCTCAGGAAATAGCCGTCCGCCGGCATTCTGATCTTCTCTTTCATGTGCAGGCAGTCTCTGGTCGGACCGTAGCGCAGGACAAACGTGTCCCCGCTGTTCTGCCCCACCTTCAGCTCGAGGTACCCCGTCACCTTTTTTCCGAAATCGTACACGATCTCGGGGGACTTCTTCTCAAACCCGCATTCGATCCTGCCAAAGGCACGGTCGGGGGTGATGCTTGTCGCGCCCTCGTTGGGCGTTACCGATATGACCTTCGGAATCATGAGTTTTCCAGCCATAAGATGGTCCTCCTTTATGGATGTCGGTATCCCGGTCATGAAAGATTCAGGATCACGCTCTTCACGGCGAAAATACCGTGTGCGTTCCTGATCCGCAGTCTGACGGCCCGGACGGTGCCGGTGTAGGCGGGTACAGACGATAGCTCCAGCGTGTAGAGCCGGAACGCCGGGTGTCTGGAGCTGAAATACGCATACGTCGGGAGATCGGGATCCGAATAGACGGTGGTAAACGGCACGTCCGTCCAGACGCCGTCCTTTTCAAATCCGAACAGGATCTCACCCGTGTCCGTGCCGTTCATGCAGACCACGCCGACCCTGCCCGTTCTGACCGGCAGACCCACGGTACGGGTGACGGACGCGTCGTGTCCGTCAAGGATCGCCGTACCCGCGAAGAACGGTCTGTATACCCACTCGACAACGCCTTCGGCTGTCCATTCCGTTTCGGGCGACATGAACGCGAACCTGCCGTTTGCCGTGTTGCATTCCAGCCTGTCCCCGGCGGGGACGTGATTGTAATCGTCAAAGCTGCGCACCCGGTTTTCGAGCGGATACAGCGCGATCTCGGACACGACGGCGCCCTTCTCCAAAGAGAGAATGACGTCGGCGTCGCGTTCCGTTGTTTTCAGCTCGATATGCGTCCACTCGCCTGTTTTTCCGTATATATCGTCTGCGCCGTCGGTCTTTACGGTGACGGTCCCGCGCACGGTAACGTACAGAAGTCCCGCCCTGTTCCCGTTTCCGACCGTGATCTTCCCGCCGTCCGGCATCGTGATCCCGCCGCAGCACCATACGTAAGCACCGTCTATCGAGATCCCGGGTACCGGATCCTCCGTCTCAAAATACGTGCAGACGGAGGCGGTTCCGCTCGTGAATCCGGTGACGGACAGCCGCTCCGCCTTGCCTATATCGTCCGCGTACGTGATCTCGCCCTCGTATTCGTAGCGGTACGGGACGCTGCCGGGCGTGCCGTAATCGCTGCAGTTTTCGATCCGGATGGTCTGTTCGGGGTTCCTGTAGGACGAATGATGGATGAACGTGCCACACTCGCCCGTCCCGTGGAGTCCGTTGTGGACGGACAGACAATTCCGGATGACGTTTCCCCGTGAGTTCCCGAGCGATTCCGGGTGCTCCATGGCAAGCACGAACGGGCCCTGATTATCGTGGGCATAGACGCCGTCGAACACGCAGTTGACGTTGTTCTGCTCCCAGTCGACCGCACAGGAATCGTACGCACCGAGAGTATTGACCGTATACGCGATCTCCGAATCCCGGACGGTGCAGTTGACCGTGTTCTCGATCAGAATACCCGTGGAGCCGAAGAAAGCCGCTCTGTCCCCCGTGTGGAAGATCCGGCAGTTCCGGACGAGCATATCGCCCTCGAGTGCGAGGACCTCCTCAAGCTTGGAGATATCGCGCGCGCCGTACAGCATGATGCCCTGAATATGCGAGTCCGTGATCAGCAGCCCGTCGAGCAGGATACGGCTCCCGCACAGCTGCATCGGGCTGTCGGTGTTCTCAAACGTCGTGCTCTCGATCCTGACGTCTCTTACGCCGCACAGCCACACCCCGAACGACAGCGGCGCGCCGAGCGGCAGGGACGGCAGCTCGGGAAAGTACTTCCCCGTCGTGATGTTCCGGATGCAGCAATCCGAGATCACCGTTCGCTCGACTCGTCCGTGTACGGCGGCGATGCCGAGCAGGTAGCCGTTGATCTCGATCTGACTGATCCGGCACCCGTTCCCTTCCAGCAGTATGGCCGGGAGATCGGCCGACGGATCCTGCAGCACCGGCCTCCCGCCGCTGCCGTATGCGCCGATGCACACGTCGTCGGCGGTGACGTGCAGGTGGATCCCGCTGAAGGTGCGGCCTCTTCTGAACAGCAGCGTGTCGCCTGCCCCGAGGGCATCCGGGAGCGCGCTGTCCGTGTTTTCTACGTAGTAAATATGACTCATATCGACCCTCCGCAAAACCGTTTGGAAAGGCTCTTTTTATCCATCTATCATCATATCATAAGCAGGCTATTTTGTCAAGTCGTTTAACTATCAAACGGAACGCGAACAGGAGATTTGGCGAATATGTCAAAATCCTCCCGCATGATTATGCATTTTGCATAACGGCTGATCCCGCCCGGCCCGGTAACTTTTGATCCGGCACTCTCCGATCCGCTGCATATCGTTCCCCTTGGCGGGTGATATGGACGAAGGATACAAAACGCAAGAAAAGCATTGACATTCCGCCAAACGTATGCTACAATAACGGTAATGAAAACGGGTCCGTAAGCACAATGCACGGAGGAGGATCGTATGGAAAAGGAATTGATCGAGCGCAAACAGAGATGGGCTGACCTATACGAGCCGGACGGCGATAACCGCAAATTCGTATATATGGTATCGTTCCCGGTGCCGGAGAACTGCGGCTGGGAGCATCCGTGGCGGCAGCGGATCGGAAACCGCACGGAAGTGGCGTGGCGGTCGTACTGCGCGTCGATGAAGCACTATAAGAACGTGCCGGACGACACGCTGCCGTTTCTGAACGTATGGACAGGCACCGAGCTGTTTGCCGAGGCGCTCGGCTGCAAGGTCAAACAGCCGGAAGACAATATGCCGTTTGCGATCCCCTTCATCCGGTCTGCACGGGAGGCGGAAAAGCTGAAGGTGCCGAAGCTCGAGGATTCAACGCTGATGGACCTGTTCGGCATGGCCGACGAGCTTTGGCGCCGTGCGGGCGGAGACGCTCTCATGAGCCTGCCGGATATGCAGACGCCGCTCGACGTGGTTGCGCAGGTCTGGGACAAGTCCGACCTCTTCATGGCGATGATAGACGAGCCGGAGGTCGTGCTGGAGCTGGAGGAAAAGGTCAAAAATCTGCAGATATCTTTCATCGACGAGTGGTTCCGGCGGTACGGGACGGAGTTCATCGCGCACCATCCGAGCTACTATATGCCGAAGGGCATCACCATGTCGGTCGATGAGATCGGTTCGATCAGTACCGATATGTTCGACCTCTATGAGCGTGACGTCCTGAATGAGCTGTCCGACCGGTACGGTGCCATCGGCATCCACTCCTGCTCCGATTCCGAGCATCAGTGGGACAAGCTGGCGGAGGTCAAAAACCTCAAGCTGCTCAATCTCTACCGGAACGGCGAAACCATCGACCGCGCCTTTGCCCGCTTCGCGCACGTCTGCGCGCACTGGCACGGGATTCAGGAACAGTTCCCGACCGCCAAGCCCATCGCAGGGCGTGCGCCGGAGGAGTTCCCCGCCGGATGCCGCGTCGTCATCACCGCGTGGGCACCGAACGAGAGCGCGGCTGCGGAGCTGGCGAAGCAGTACGGAGAAAAATACGGACGGCTGTGAGCCGCCCGCCCCTATACGACGCGCAAGGCGCCCGGCGGAAACGCCGGGCGCCTTGGCTGTTCGGTTATCACAGTATTATATCCCGATCCTGTACTCGCCGAACGACAATTCCTTCACCTCTGCCCGCACGATTCCGTTCTCTACGCGCAGCTCGTCGGGCGTCTCAACGATGGGACGGTCGGTGAGCGTGTTCATCGACAGGAGCGAGGGCGCGCTGAGGCGCACGCCGGGGCAGGGACCGTCCGGAACGGAGAAGGCACTCAGATCAAGCTCCACCACGTCCGGCGTCTCCGTGCGGTTCAGAAGGTTGATGATCAGCGCGGAGCCGTCACGGTCCAGCGAGACCTGCACCTGTACGGCGTCCTTACGCGATGCGTGGTAATCCTTGATGACGAGGGGCCGGTACGCCTCCGTGTGCGCGAAGCGGTGGAGCATCATGCCGGCGGCGGTCGGATACGCACCCTCCTTCGGGGTCTCGATGGCTGACTGCGCGTGCGTGTTGGCGAGGTTGTTGAAGTTCACGAAGTCCACCACGTCGCCCATGCGCTGCCACATCATCAGCGTGGACGCGGCGTCAAGGGCGTACGTCCACTTGGAGAACATGAAGCACTTGTTGTGCTTCAGCTCGGAGCGGGGCACCATATTGTACACGTCCGCGCCGTTGAGCGGCAGCCACTCCGTATTGCAGTAGTGCAGATCGGTGCCGTATTGCTCGTTGACCTCTCGCAGGATGGCTATCTTCGCCGTCACCTCGTCCTCGGTGCAGCCGCGGTCGGCGAGGAAATCCACGTCGTCGTGCGCGATATCCAGCATCCGGCGCAGCTCTTTGAGGCCGAAGCAGTAGGACACGATGCCGATCTTGATGGTCGGATCGACCTTTTTCATGGCTTTCGAGTACAGCACGACCGTCCGGGCGTACTCCTCCGGGCGGAACCAGCGGTGGATCTCGTTGTCCATCTCCCAATACCTGATATTGTACGGCTTGACGCGCCCGTTGGCGATGCGGGCGCGACCGCCCTCGGTCATCTCGTCGCCGTTGACGTACTCGACCCACGCGGCGGCTTCGGCAGCACCCTTTTCGGGGTCGGTGAAGTGCGGCAGATCGCGTCCGTGCGGCGCGGCGTGCAGGTGCGGGTCGTTCGGGTCTCCGTCGAGTGAATCGACCGGGACGTAGTCGAAGAAGCGCTTGAAGGGGTGGAAGACGTTGACGCAGACCATGCTCGTCCCGCCGACAGCCTCGGCGTAAGAGGCCAGCTCGTCGGTGCCGATGTCGTTATACTGATAACCGCCCCAGAAGTAAGACTTCATCGGCGGGCGGACGGGTCCGACGCCGTCGCGCCAGTTATAGAAAGACGCGAAGCATCCGCCCGGCCAGCGGATGACGCCGGGGGCAACGTAGGCCCCGGCCTCCACAGACGTCTTTTTCCATGCACCGACGGCATCGGACGGAGTCATGGAGAAGTCGTCGCACACGACGGACGTATGCGGCGGCAGGAGCAGGACGAAGGTATACCGTCCGTCCGCCGGGACGGTGAGGGATGCGCGCACGGTCGTCCACTTCGTGCCGACCTCACCGAGGGAAACGGTGCAGACCGCACCGTCGGTCGTACCCTCACGGTAGAGTGCGGCGTTCAGAACACCGGCGCCCCCGGTCAGACGGATGCTTCCCTTGAACGCATAGGATACGCCCGCACGGCAGTATTTGCCCTCCTGCGCAAGTCCCCCGGGGGCGTCACCGTCGTTTTCGACGCGCATGGCACTCTCCCCGTGGCAGTCGCTGCCGGTATAACCGATGGTCACGGGAGCAGAGGGGGATTTTTCGATCAGGAACGCAGCGTCGTCGGTGATGCGCTGGTATCCGGCGGTGCCGGGGAAGGCGAACCACGCGTTATGCTCGTAGCCGGAGTGGCACCAATCGAAGACGCGCCAATCGGTTTCAAGGGGCGTTGACGGGTCGTCGACGTTCTCGTGAAGGTCGTACCACAGCTTGTTGATCTCACGGTATGGATAGAACGGCTCGAAGCTGCGATTGAAGAACATCTCCGCCTGCATACACTCGACCTGCCAGCCGTATCCGAGCTCGATGAAGTTGGAGGCCAGCCGCGGACTGATGCCTGTTTTCCCGGTGGGGGCAGCAGTGACTGTCAATTTCATAGTGCGACTCCTTTTGTATTCTTTATAATGAGCGAAACGATCGGGCGGACGGTATGAACGAAAGATACCCGCTTTACTTGTTGACCGTCACTATTATATCACAATATACCCGCCGCGTCAAGATTGCCCGCTCCCGGTCTGCTCATTCATTCGGGAGCATTGGCATGATCTTTTTTGAAAAGGCCCCCAAAAGTGTCCGAAAGGATATTGCATACGGAGCGGATATGTGATATACTTATATTGCTTATCGTCTATTCCATGACAAATCGTGATAAGGAGAGACAACCATGAAAAAACGTATTCTGACGTCCGTTCTCGCTATACTCCTCGTTCTTGCGGCTGTAACGAACTTTGCGTCCTGCGACAAGGACAAGGGCAGCGAACAGGCATCCGATACGACGCCGGCTACCGTCACCGAAGCGCCCACCGAGGCCGCGACCGAGGACCCCGCCGGGGCTGTCATCGCGTCCCCGGAGCAGAGTGTCTTCCGCATCGTCTGTGCGGCGGACGCGTCCGAAACCGTCAAGGCGGCCGCACAGCATCTGGCGCAGTCGCTCGCCGCTGCGTTCGGCACCGCTCCCGAGGTCATCGACGACTCGACGCCCTATGCGGCTGACAGCTATGAGATCCTCGTCGGCAAGACTAACCGCAAGACGTCCCCTCTCGCCGACGGCACCAACCTGCGCGCATGGTGCGTGCAGGCTGCGGATAAATTCGTCAGCCTTGACGCCGTGAGCGAGAACTTCCTCGTCCGCGCCGCCGACCATCTGGTCGAGGCGTATGCGGAGGCCGGCTCCGTCCTCGGCCTCAGGATGATCACCGACTATACCGATAACGGCGAGGCTTTTGAGAAGTCCCTGCACTTCTTCGTGCCGGGCGAGCCCTGTTACACCGTTGTGTACGACGCGGAGGACGGCGACGACGCCGCCTTCACCGCGCAGTGGTTCTCAAGGAGTTATTCCGCGCGCGGATACAGCCTCGACCTGTCCGACAAGCCCGTGGACGGCGCAAGCGTCAGGCTCGACGTCGATGCCGGTCTTGCGACCGACTGGGCCGTGAAGTTTGACGGCAAGGGCAGCCTCACGGTCAGCGGCAGGAACAAGGACGCGCTGGCGTGGGGTCTGACCGTACTCACCGGCTCCCGCATGACGCCCGATCGCTACGGTGAGATCCTGATCACCGACACGAGCGACATGAGCGGCGATATGAGCGCCTGCACCCGCGACGGCTGGGGTCTGCCCGTGCCTGCCTACGAGGGCGGAAATCTTGCAGCCGCCGTCTACAACGACGGTTCCGGTAAGGAGAATGATACCAAGGGCGACGTATACAGCCAGTCCGGCATGATGGTCGTCAGCTCCACGACCCTTGAGGAGTACGAGGCCTACGTCGGGAAGCTGACGTCTCTCGGATATAAGGCAGACAGCACCACCACGCTGAAGAGCCCGCGTAAATCGGACAATTACTTCGGTCAATACGTCAACGGCGTGTCCGTCGTGTACACGTACTTCTACGGAGCCATGTCGGAGGCCCGCATCATCGACGATCGCGTCAGCGTCCCCGAAAGCGTGTTTGAGTACGACTACGCCGCCACGCCCGACGAAGCAGCCGACGTCATTCTGTACGGTCTGTACCTGCACCCGCTCGGCATCAACAACAACGAGCCCGGCGGTGACCCCAACATCAACAACTGCGGCGAGTTCATGATGATCCGTCAGCCCGACAACGGTCTCATCCTGATTGACGGCGGCTCCAAGCTGCAGGCGACCGACGCGGCCGTGGAGGGCGCATGGAAGTACATCCACGAGCTCACCGGCACGCCGGAGGATCAGAAGGTCCGCATCTCCTGCTGGTTCATCTCGCACCCCCACGGCGACCACTGCGCCATCGTGGGCAAGCTGCTTGAGAAGTACGGTGACCTGATCGAAGTCGAGCGCGTGATGTTCAACTTCGTCAAGGCGGACACCAACGGTCTGTCGCTGTCTCAGGCGTCGCGCACGTCCATCAACAAGTACTGCCCGGACGCCATGGCCCTGAAGTGCCACGCCGGTCAGTCCATCAGGCTCGGCGGCGTTGTGCTGGACGTCATGACTACGCACGAGGACCTCGTCAACGTCAAGAGCGGTGTCTCCACCGCCGGTGAGGTCAACAGCACGACCTCGGTCATCCGCGTGACCATGCCCGACGGTCAGCGCGCCATGATCCTCGGCGACGCCACGACGGCCAACGAGAGCCTGATGAGCAAGACCCTGCACCGGGACGAGTTCAAGTGCCGGATCGTTCAGGTCGCCCACCACGCGTGGAACGCCCTGACCACCATGTACAAGAACATCGCACCCGAATACGCTCTGTGGCCGCAGTACGAGTACACCGACTTCGTTGAGGTCAACCGACATCGCACGTTGGCCTACGGCGTGGCCGCTCAGCTGGATAAGGCCGGCGTCAAGTACAACTACTTCTCCGGTCTGAACACGGCCAGACTGACCTGCCGGAACGGAGAGATCGAGGTCACGCTGGCGGATGCCGTGTACTGATATCCGAGCGCCGGAAGGCTCTGATCGTCTGGGGCCCCGATATCTCGGACATGGAGTTCCGGGACCGGCAGAAAGCCGAAAAAGCCGCCGAAAGGCGGCTTTTTCGTTCTGTATGGATCAGGCATCGTCACGGATGATCTCCCCGCTTGCGGAGTAGATGCTGGACGTCAGCACGTTCTTGAGCCCGCCCTTGCGGACCACGTTGATGGCGGGACAATGCGGATTGCGGTTGATGACGTTCGTGATCACGGAATCGGCAAGGTATCCCTCGACAAGGATGGCGTTCGCGCTGTCACAGATGACGTTGGATATGGTGATATGCTGCATACTGTCGGGCAGATTCGTGCCGTATTCGCTGTCAAACTGTCCGAGGAAGATCACACCGCCGGCATAGAAGCCCTCGGGAGACGTATCGACGACACCGTCAATGACGACGTTCCATATTTTTGCTTCCGCCGGCAGAAGACGCACATGGAAGCAGATATGGCCCTTGGAGTAACCGCGGATATTGCGGATGACGATATCATGGATGTCGCGGTCGCGGCGGGTCCAATCGTTGTGCATGACTTGGGTATGCTGCATGGAACCGCCCGGATAATAGGGACCGTTATCCGCAATGGCGGTCAGAGCAATGATATCGTCACCGGTCCCGCCCGTGATATCGTTGATCAGGATGTCGTGGCAGCCGTTGCGAAGGTCGACGCCATCCTGATTCTCCATATTCATGAGCATCCCGTCGATTTCTTTTGCCATGCAGGCATCAAATTCAATATGTTCGATCCGTCCATAGCTGCACGCCTCACAGGAAATCGCCCATCCGTGGCTGTCGATTATTTTCAGATTTTCGATGAAAAAATGATCACAGTTTGCAAGCAGGATCCCGATGCCGCGCCAGTCACCGTAATGGGATTCGTTTTCCTTGAGCGCGTCTGTGCCGTAGGAGTGTGCGTGCTCGTCCCAGAAGTCGAGGGTCCCGGACTCCTTCCGTTCCGCGGGGATCCAGTCCGCAAGCCGCAGGAGGTCTTCCTTTGTTTTCGGGCAGGGACAGGAAAGCACCTTGCTTCCGTCACCGACCGCACGCGGATGATCTGCCCCGCGGAGAACGCAGTTCCCTTCTCCGCGGATATGGATGCCGGATATCGGCTGCGGATCCTCAATACCGATCCCGCAGTTGGCACTCCGGAAGAAATTGTCGCGGCAGGCGTCGGAGAGCTTGAGCTCGCAATTCTGTAAGATCACCGTCGTTCCGGCTTCCAGAAGGATCGCACGGTCGAGCATCCAGATATGCCGCTCGGGCTCATCCGGTTGTTCTCTCGGCGGGATCACAAGGATCCTGTCCTGCGTCAGGGCGCGCAGTGCGTTCTCAAAAATCTCACTGTCGGAATTGCCTGTGAAATCGTTTACACATATCATGGTCGTTATCCTCCGATCATTCTGATTTCATTCCGCTTTGCGAAAAGACCGTCACGACCTCTCGAAGGCCTTCATGATGGTCCTGATCTTGCGGGGGAAAGGTCTTGCTGGGGAACGCGTACTTGGAAGCGAAGGTACCCGTGTTGTCGAGGACGACCTCGTTGATCATATCCACGAAGCCGAGGTCGCGGAAATACATGGCCATGTCGAACACACGGTTGTGATGAGGGAACGTATCATTTTCAACAGGACGTTTGACAGGCAGTTCTTGATGAGGGAGCGGTAGGCCACCTTTTTCTCGTTGTACTCCCGGAGCATCATGCTCATGAGGCTGTCGATCTCTCCGCTGCGATCGTAGAAGCACATCTGCGTGTGGGCGCCCGCCGGCATACTGTCCGTGAATTGGAGCAGATAGTTGTCGATGATGTTTTTCAACGGCATATTGCTGTCGATGGACGGGTCGATGATGGACGGCAGGAACATACAGTTGATCAGCTTCGAGGGCTTCCGCTACCGTCTCACCCCCGGTGAAAACGGCACGGCGTCGCTGGTGCAGGCCGCAGACGGATATGACTTCGTCGAAATCGCACAAGCAGCCATGACCATAGAAGGGCAGTACGTCCTGTACACCGTCCCGCGCACCGCCCTCGGCATTGACGGGCAGGATGACTTCACTCTCTGCGTCAACTGTATGTTTTCGACAAAGAGCCGCCCTTGTTTGTATATTTCTCGCAACTGCCGGCGAAAAACGTCACGCACGCTTCCCTTTCCTGCCCGCCGCAATCCACAGCGCCGCGGCAGTCATCGCAAGGAGGACGCAGAGTCCCGCGATGGTCGAAAGGTGTGACGAGCAGCCGCGTGCGGGTGCGATGCCGGGCTCCGTGTCAGACGCGGCAGGGACGTCGGCAGTCGCGGGGGCGTCCGATACGGGTTCCGTATTGCCGGAGGTGTCCTTGCTGTCCGTTTCCTCGTCGGGCTGCGTTTCGGGTGCTGTCTCCGGCTCGGTCTCGGGCGGGTCGGTGGCAAGCTCGGCGGGATCCTCGTCGCCGGTGATGACCAGCGAGCCTGGTCTGCCGACGCGGACGTCATCCAGCGCCATCGAGACATTGTAGCCGCAGAGCATGACCATGCCAGAGGCAAACGTGCTGTCCTCGACCACCGCGGCAGGCTGTCCGTTGACGTACCAGAGGATCTTGCCGTCACGGACGCGGAACGCCATATCGACCCACTCGCCGGGGGTCATGTCATAATCCGTCACGCGCGTAAGGAGAGTCTCCTGTCCGTTCTGGAATTTCCGCACGTTGAGGCAGTGACGCAGCGGATCGTAGTGCAGGTCGTACTGGTTGTTGCCATCCTGACGCATCAGCGAGACGCCGAGGTTGGCGTCCACGTCAGAATTGACGGCATCGAACCGGACGCGGAAGCACAGGTCGACGCCCTTGTAGGTATGGTCGCACAGCAGCGTCATCACGCCGGACTGCGCCTTCGGAGTGGCGAGATACCCGTTTCCGTTCTCCATGACGGCCTCAAAGCCCTTGTTGGTCATGTTGATGCACTCCCCGTCGTCAAAGCTCTCGGAGAAGTACGTCTCCGGCTTGATCACTTCGGAAGTGACGGTAAAGTTGTCCGCCTGCGCGCTGCCCGCGCCGGTATGGGAGACGCCGAGGTACAGCACGCCGGCCTTCGCCTGCGTGAAGGTCAGAGACGCCTTCCCGGCCTCCGAAACGGCGGCGGAGTACAGGATCTTTCCCGTGTCGGGGTCGGCGGCATACAGCACCGTTTCGACGCCGGACGGCGTGATATCGGCGGTGACGGTGTGCGCGCCCTTGCTCATCCACAGGCCCTCGTACAGCCGCGCGTCGCCTGTGAGCACGGCATAGTGTGCCTTATCCTTCCCCTCGACCGTCACGGCGGCATTATCGGACAAAAGGTCGGTGTCCCAGTTCGCGAGTCCCATGACCCAGCCGCTCTTGCCGCCCTTGCGCTCGAAGGTGCCGTTGACGAAATCGGCCGCGGAGCGGATCGTGCAGTCTGAGAACACGGAGGTCGCCTGAATACACTCCAGCGTGGTGGCGGACCGGTAGGTGTTGTCGTACAGACGGACGTTCTTCACGGGTGAATAGTCGTTTGTCTCGGTGTTATCGTACGGCTGGCGCCCGTAGTAAGGATTATCCGGCCATGCGCCGACGGCGGCTGATCCGCCCGCCAGCACGCAGTCGTACACCGTGACGTTCTTGATCTCCTGCAGGGACTGGTCGGGTGCGTCGGTGCCCCACGTGATGAAGGTCACGCCGTGACCGCCGGAGAGATTGGAGTGGCGGACGCAGAGGTCATCGATGCAGTTGTCCTCGCCGGGCTGGGCGTGCCACCACGCGATGCCGCGCGGGTCGTCGTAGGTCGAGCAGATCGTCACGGCATCGTCGTTGGAGTAGAAGAAGCAGCGGTCGATCGTGATATGCTTGGTGCCGACCGTCGCGGAGATGCCGTCGCCGGACGCACAGGTGACCTCGTTCATGGTCACGTCCGCGACGTAGATACGCTCGCAGGTGCGGAAATTGATGTGGTAATTGTTGTTCCGCTTGATGGAGATGCCGCGCACCTCGATGTTTTCACACTTCCAGAAGCCCAGCGGGATGAGGTGGATGCGGTGCTCGCATCCCGTCCAGATGGAGCCGGACACGGAATCGAGGCACTCGCCGCCGGTGTCCTGCATCCGGATGGTGCCGCCGCCCGTGACCTTCACGTTCTTCACGCGGTCACCGTGGAGCAGCGGCAGGTTGTGGCAGGAGCAGGCGTGTGTCCAGTTGACGCCCGCGATCGGGTAGTCGTGACCGTACACGACGTCATAGTCGTAGTCGGACACGCGGGGCGACTGCCACAGCACCGCGCCCGTTTCGATGCGCAGCTCGGTATTGTCACGCAGAAGCAGGTGCGTGACGACGTAGCGCCGCCCGTACAGGCTGTCGTCGCCGGGGATCACGACGGTGCCGCCGCCGTGCGCGGAGACCTTGTCCAGCGCGGACTGGATCGCTGCCGTGTCGTTCGTGAAGCCGTCGCCCTTCGCGCCGGTGTCAAGGACGGAGACGGTATAGTCCGGGAGGGTGAAGGCATAGGGGTTGTCGGTGAAGTCCTTGTAATTTTCGACAGTGAAGCGCCCGCCGAGCGGCACGCCGCCGACACCGCAGAGGAACTGCGACGACAGGCGCGAGGTCTTACCCTCCTTGAACGGAACGGTGATCGTGAAATCCGTACCGGACGCCTGTACCGACGCAATGATCTCACCCGCCTTGAGCGATTCGGAGAAGTTGTCGATCGTGGTCTCGTACAGGTCGACGGTCTTTCCGGCGAACTCCGTGCCGAGCGTGCCTCTGATCGTCACGTTGTTTCCGTCCGTCGTGCAGGAGATGACCTGTCCGGCCGTCTTGCGTGACGTGTCGGCCTCGCGCTCAAAGGAGACGGCGTCGATCGTGATCGTACCGGACGACGCGCCGAGCGGACAGAAGCGCAGCCCGCGCAGGTATCCCGCCCAGCCCTTGATGCCGGAGAAATTGAAGTAAT
Organism: Clostridia bacterium; assembly: GCA_024404505.1. Classification (GTDB taxonomy): domain Bacteria; phylum Bacillota; class Clostridia; order Oscillospirales; family CAG-272; genus CAMEON01. Next base: position 1,447 of record JAKSPU010000012.1, on the reverse strand, counting down.
AAGTTGTGTCCCCGGACTGCGGAGCCACGTCGAAGACGGCGGACTTGGCCTCGTTCCACGTCATGTCGGCATCGGTGATGAAGTACACCTTCATCCGCGAAGCGGCTGTGCGGTTGCTCATGCGGACGAGCAGCGTATTGCGGACGGACAGCTTGGCGGAGTACGCCGTGCCGGTCTCCGGTGCGAAGACGGGGGAGGTCAGCGACGCGTCGGCACCGCCGAGGGTGAAGGTCAGTCTGCCGTCCGACCAGCCGACGGTGCCCTTTTCCGCGGTGAAGCCGTCGACGGAGGCGCTGCTGCCGAATTCGAAGTCGATATCCTTTTTCGTCACGGGTGTATCCTCGCTTTTCACGTCGCTGATGACGATATTCTTGAGGCTCGGGGAAGCGTAATAGCCCTGGATGTACACACGTCCGCCCTTCATGGTATCGCCGTATGTGTTCGATGCCTCGCCGACGGTCTCGCCGTCGATCTGCCAGACGATCCGGTTCTCGTCAAAGGTCAGGTCGAAGTGATACCACTTGTTCAGGTCGAGGGACAGACTCCGGCCCGGGCTGATGTGGTTGTCCGACCCATCGTCGCCGATGCGGCGGATGCGGACAAGGTGACCGACGGTGTTGTACTCAAAGAAATACTGGAAGCCGTTCGGGCATTTGTACGCCGCGCCGACGCTGCCGTCCACGGTCCCGGTCGAGCTGTCGATGCGGACGTCGAAGGACAGCGTGTTGCCGGTGGTGGTGCCCTTGAGCCAGAGCAGGTTCATCTGCGCACCGGGGTCTCCGTGGATAATCGACTGTCCGCCGTCCGTACCCTTCGTCCAGCCGGTCAGATCCCACTGCGAAAAGGGATCGGCGGCAAGCACGCCGAGCGGCAGGGAGACCGTCAGCATCAGCACGCACAGAATGCAGCAAAAGAACTTTTTCATATTCATATCCTCCTTATCCGAAAGAGAGATGTTTATATCGCGATTTACAGGACCTTCATCATGTATCTTGGCTTGTATTCCGTATACCCATGTTTCGGGTAAAACGCATAAGATTCAAACCATTGTTCTTTTCTATCAAGATAGTTCGCTTGAATATCAAGAAGGTCAGTATTTATGGTCGGCTTTCTACCCAAGGCGTCTTTGGCCTGTAAAACCATGAAAATCATATCATCACGATAGATTTCATCATATCTGATGATTTTCATTCGTGACCTCCTGTGTTCGCCTCCGGGAATTATGAATTCTCGGGTTCATCATAACATATTGCATTGAGCTTATTATAACATATTTTCATAATTTTTTCAACCTGCTTGCACAAAATAGCCCCCGGCTTCAGACCGATGACAGATGACAGCTGACAGATAAGAACGGGCAAAGTCCGCCAAGTCAGAAAAAACGTCTTTTGTCCTGCAGACAAAAGACGTTTTCTTTCCGAGTATCGGCTTCCCGCCGTCAATCCCG
>JAKSPU010000119.1 GCA_024404505.1 Clostridia bacterium | reverse complement strand
CTGCACCCTCATCCTGCGGGGACGCGGGGAGACGACATCTTTCTTCCTCCGCGGCACAGCCGCTCCCTTCTCCCTGCGCCCTCATCCTGCGGGGATTCGGGAGGCTACATGCTTCACCGCGCCCGCAGGCGCGGTTTCCCGGGGACGAGGAGACCGAGGAGAGGGGGCGCCGCAGCGCCCCCTCTCCTCGGTGAAAGATTTTATATTCTCCCCTCCCGCGCACGGGAGGGGCCGGGGGTGGGCCTCCGAGCGCCGGAAGCGCGAGGCGTTCCCCCTGTCCCCGCGGGGCGTTTATAAGAATAGCGGGCGTCCATGACGGCACCCACCAATCTCTTTCGGCGTAAACCAAACCTCGATTAATATTTTTGAAAGTTCTTGGGATTCTTAAGCCCTTCTTTCAAGAAGGGCTTAAGCGGGGTGTGGGGCAGCGCCCCACAAACGCATCCTCGAGGTCCGGGGCAGCGCCCTGCGAACGCCGTCCTCAGAATCTTTCCTTTATCATTTTGTCGGAGGATTCGGGGACCTTTTTGTGTTTGTCGAGCTTCATGCTGCTCTCCCCTGAGAGGTACATGGCCACAAGGCCGAGCAGAACGACGCAGCCCGCTCCGATGATGAGATACTTGAAAAAGACCTTGTAGATGAACGTGCATATAGCCGCGGCGGTATCACCGCCGATGATCAGCGCGGCAACGTACACCAGCACCGTCGCGCCGCCGATGAACAGCGCCGCCATGATGCCGTACCCGTATATCGTCTTCAGAACGTCGGCTATCTTTTTGCAAACTTTTTTCATTCCCGTATTCTCCTTTCCTTCCGTTCCCCCGGCATCAGACGCCGAGGATCGGCAGCCAGCCCATCAGGATCAAAAGCTGCATGGAAAACTGCGTCAGCACCCACCACATATCGTTTTTGACCGTTTTCCCGAAATCCGATTCCGCGAGTCCCATGCCCGCGTACATACAGAGCGCGAAGGGCGGCGTGATATTGCCCATCGCACCGCAGATGCAGGGGAGCATGGCCGCGGCAAGCAGCGGATCGATGCCCGTCGCCGCCATGACGGAAATGAACAGTTCACCGAACATGACCGTCAGCGAAGACCCCGGGATCACCATGCCGAGGAAGCAGGTCAGCAGAGAAATGATCACCGCCATGCCGAAGCGTCCGAGGCTCAGACCGTTGATGAAGCCCTCCAGCTCGGCCGCGACACCGACGCCCGAGAACAGCGCACCGATGATGTATCCGAAAATGACCGTGGAAACGGTGGGCACAAGGCCCTTGATGCTCTTCGTGAATACGCCCGCAATGCCCTTGATGCTCTTGATCTCCTTTTTTCCCGAAATCAGAACGGCGTAGAAGGACGCGATGCCCGCGGTAAAGAGCAGGATGGAGCTTGACAGATACTTGGCGCCGGACGCGCCGAGACGCTCCGTAAAGAATCCCGCGTTCAGCGCGGAATCGAGGATGAACGGCAGGATGATGATAACGGGCAGCAAAAGTCCCTTCCATCCGTTCCGGAATACCGTCCGCAGATCCGGCAGATCCTCCTTCTTCATCGGCTCGACGTGATATATCTTGCAGAACACGAAGACGGTGATGATCCTTTGCAGAATGAACCAGAAGGACAGCCCCCACATCACCATCCAGAACTGCCCCGTCGTCACCTCGGTGTCGGGGTAGAGCGCCATGTACGCGCCGAGCGCGCCGATGATGTTGGAGGACGGCGGGATCATGTTCCCGAGACAGCTGGAAGCACCCTGCACGTTGGCAGCCAGCTCCGCCGGGAAGCCGGACTTCTTCATGGCGGGAATGGTGATCGTGCCGACCGCCATGACGTTCCCGGGGCCGGAGCCGGAGAACGCACCCATGAACGCACTCGCGATGACAGTGGCGTATCCCGCACCGCCGGTGATCCGCCCGAACACCGCCAGAATACAGGCGATGCAGTCGTCGAGGATGCCCGTGTACTTCAGCAGCTGCGACATCGCCACGAAAACGATCATCGAAAATACCAGCGTGGAATTCAGGCCCTCGATCACATAGTCCCACACGTTGGCCCACGTGCCCGTAACGGTCAGCAGGACAAGGATACTGAGCAGCACACCCTCGTAGATCGGGCGCTTGAAAAGAATGAACCATACGCCTATCACGCCGAGCATGATAAGCAGGTAAAGAATGGCTGTCGGCATATCGTCTCCTTGGTTATATGTACCATAATGCTTTGATTATAGCACGCGTTGATAAGCGGCGTAAGGTCCGATGCCGGAGCCTTACGCCGACTCGTGTCTGCGGAGCAGGACCTTCCGGACCCTTGCCGCGCAAACCGCCTGTTCAACATTATACCATAATTGTTTGGTTATGTCAATTATAGGCGCGGGCAATTATCCACAAAGTTTCCGCATGACCTCAATGAAATATTTGGCCGTTTTCGACAAAGGAACGTCCTTCCGATAGATCGCGGCGACCTGCCGCTCCGGGAGCTTCTGGATGAAGGAGAAGTAACTGATCTTCTCCTCGCCGCCGATGCGCTCGATGCCGGTCGGGACCAGCGCCGCGCCGACGTTTTCCCTTGTCATGGCGATCAGCGCGTCAAGCGATCTGACGACAGCCGACGCGTTCAGGTGCAGATCGTACTGCCCGCAAACGTACTGAAGATTCTGCTGCATGACCTGTGACTCCGTCAGCATCACGAAGTCCTGACCATCGATCATCCCGACGTCGACAGCCGGATACTTCCGCCCCCCGACGGGCACCGCGGCACCTGTCAGCTGCTTCTCGAAAGCCGTGCCGGCCGGTACGGCCAGGATCAGCTCCTCGGTCATGATCGGCTCGCAAGCAAACACCCGTTCATCAACGGGCATCGTGGTCAGACACAGGTCAAACTCGCCGCGCTCCGCCGCTTCCAGCAGCTCTGCCGTCGTACCCTCCCGGACGATCACCTGAATGCCCGGATACGTCTCCCGGAACGCCCGCACGGCAGCCGGCATCAGGCCCGCACTCCGGTACGGCGCCGTCCCGACGATCAGTGAGCCGGTCCGGTACTCCGAGATATCCTGCAGGTCGTTCTCCATCCGATGCTCAAGGTCGAGGATCTTCCGGCTCGTTTCCACAACGACGCGTCCCGCGTCGGTCAGCCGGACGTACCCGTTTGCCCGCACGAAAAGTTCCGCCCCCATCTGCATCTCGATCTTCTTGATGTACTGCGACAGGGAAGGCTGGGATATGTTCAGGATCTCCGCCGCCCGCGAAAAATTCTGCTCGCGCGCAAGCACCAATACGTATTTGAGTTGTTTTGTGTTCATTTGATCACTCCGGAAAGCAAAGCATCAAAACCGACATGGAAATATCGGATATCGCAGAAAACGGCTTCTATGCTTCACCGTTTCCTGCGCTTGTTTTCTTCAGGGCGTCTCTAAATATTCAGCGTGCGATGAATTTTTAGAGCCGCCCTTTAGTAGTATAACATGAAAAAAGCCGCAAGTCAAGATGAATTACCGCCATTCTTATTTGAATTTGACCGAAAATTTCTCAAAGATTCCGCATCAAACTGCCGAAAGGGGTTGCTCAACCGCCGATTTTCGTGTATAATGAAGTAACCGGTATAATTCTGCGGCCCCGGGTCATACCGGGCGCTTTTACGAGGTACCTTTATGGAACGCAAGCATTTCATCCACGGAAGGGAGACTGCCATGAAACACACGATACGAAAAACCGTTCTCCGGCTCACAGCTGCCGGTCTTCTTTGCGCGGCGGTGCTGCTCACAGCCTCCTGCTCCGGGCACGACGACCCGCAGGAGACCGGGACAGACGCGGCCGGTACGCAGACCGGCGAGACGATCGGCGGGACCGACACCGGCGAAGCCGAAACGAGCAACGGAGGGAAGACTATGGACAAGGAGATCACGATCAGGACAGGCGGAGCCGCGGGAAATGTCACGGACGGCGTCACGTTCGGGGGCCTGAGCCTCGGCACCGTGCAGGCGGAAAGCTGGCTGAAGAACCAGCTCGTGCTGCTGGCGGACAATATCGCCGTCGACTTTGAGCAGCTCTCCCCCGACTGCGCGTCGGAGGGCGCGCATATATCCGGCTGGCTCGGCGGGGACGGCGAGTCGTGGGAGCGCGGCACCTACTACGTCCGAGGGCTCGTGAGTCTCGCCTACGAGTTGGACAACGACGCACTCAAGGCTCAGGTGCAGAAGTGGATCGACTGGACGCTGGAGAGTCAGGCCGCAAGCGGCGCCTTCGGGCCGTACGCCTCGTCGCCGGACACGCTGGACTACTGGCCTCTGATGCCGATGCTGATGGCGCTCGAGTCCTACTACGACGTCACCGAGGACGCCCGCGTCATCCCGTTCCTTGAGAAATACTTCGCGTGGGAGGCGGAATCCCTGAGTACCCGCCCGCTCTCCAGCTGGGGCAAGGCCCGCGGCGGTGACAACATCCTCGCGGTGTACTGGCTGTACGAAAAGACGTCCGACCCGGACCTTCTCGACCTCTGCCGCACGCTGTACGCGCAGACGGATAACTGGAAGGCTGCGTACGACACCGACGCGTGGGGCGGCACCTACCACATCGTCAATATGCACGAGAGCTTCAAGCTGTTCCCGCTGATGTACGCCGTGACCGGGGACGAATCGTATCTTGACGTGTACTACAAGGGCATCGACAACCTGTACATGGCGTCGGGCCGCGCGGACGGTATGTCCAACGGCGACGAGGTCAACCGCGGCATATCCGCCGTCTTCGGCACCGAGACCTGCGCCGTGGTCGAGCGGATGCTGTCCGACGAGATCGCGCTGCTGCTTCTCAAGGACGCCGCCCTGGCGGACAGCCTTGAGCTGCTGGCGTACAACGCCCTCCCGCAGCAGCTGCTCCCGGACGGGAACGGTCAGGTCTACTTCACGATGCAGAACCAGATCGCCGCCACGCTCGGCAATCACGGCTTCACGAGTGACGGCGGGGACCGCTCCGTGTACGGCACCCCCGGCGGATACCCGTGCTGCATCCACAACTACATGATGGGCTGGCCGCTGTTCGCGTCCTCTTTGTGGATGCTCACGAGCGACGGCGGTCTTGCCGCCGGTGCGTACGGCCCCTCCCGCGTCACCCTGACCGTCGGGAACGGTACGCGGCTGACGCTGACCGAAACGACGGACTACCCGTTCAAGGATACGGTGACGCTGACGCTGGAGGCAGACAAGGCTGACACCTACCCGCTGTACCTGCGCGTGCCGGAGTGGTGCGCCCCCGAAGACGTCGCGGTGACCGTCAACGGGCAGACGGTATCGGCGGAGTGGCGCAGCGGCGAATACTTCGCGCTGACCGCCGAATGGGCAAGCGGAGACGAGATCGTCCTGACCTTTAAGTCCCGCATCCGCGTCGAAATGAACGAAAACAACAGCGTCAGCGTCAAAAAGGGCGCCGTGCTGTTCGCACTCGCGCCCGAGGAAAAGTGGGAGAAGATCAGTTACAACCCGAACAACTGGAACCTGCGCGTCGGGAAGCAGTACACCTCGTACAGCATCACCGCCGCGTCCGATTGGAATCTGGCGCTGTCCCATCTGTCGCTGACCGATCCCGCGGCCGCCTTCACGTTCACGGAGCCGGGTATGCGCGCCGACACGAGATTCGTGCAGGCAGACGCGCCGATCATCCTCACCGCGTCCGCGGTCAGGGTGCCCGGCTGGACGGTCAATCAGCAGACGGGAACGGCGGGTCCGCTGCCGATATCCCCGCTCTCGGGGGATCAGGTGTCCGGCGGAGAGGTCTCGGTCAGGCTGATCCCGTACGGATTCACGCGCATCCGGCTCGCCGCGATCCCGTGGTGCGGAGATGATCAGCCCGTCTATGCGGCGCAGGCCGGGAACGGCGTATGGACGTTTGAAAACGTCATCGCACCGTCCGAGAACGCGGGCCTTTCCGAGATCGGGCGGCAGAAGGAGACCTACACGCTGACCTTCGAGGCGGATTGTGCGCGCGACATGACCTTTGACGTGTACGTCAACCGCAAGTCCTGCGGCACGATCACGCTGCACGCGGGGAAGGATACCGTCAGTATGGAAAATCCCGGCGTATCCTCCGACCGCCGCAACCTCATCGAGCTCAAGGTCGTCGACGCCAAGCAGGACGACACCGCTGATATTAAACTCGGCGTGATCCGTCAGGCAAGCCCGATCTACGTGTACGACACCAAGGACGGCAACGCGCTCGGCGCTGCTGACAATACCGGTGCGTACGTGCGCGGCATCGACAAGCCCGGTGACGGCCTGCTCCTGCCGTCCGTCCGCGTCAGGACCGCCGGGACGTACCGCGTCCGCGTCTTTTACTGCTCCGCGTCCGGCGGCGGTACGCAGACGCTGTACTGCGACGACGCCGTCCTCGCGACGGTCACCTACGCGGGCACCGGCGGCAGCTGGGGCGTCTTCTCCGCGAACACCTACGCCGAGGTGACCGTCGATCTGCCGGCGGGCGAGCACGTCATCAAGCTGGTCAAGACGGCCAAGGACGAAGGATTTGCCGAGATCAGGACGCTGGAGTTCGAGCTGACCGACGCGCATGAGGTGGCCGACATCGGCGGCTCCGCCGTCGTCTGCCGGGTCGAGGCCGAAAGCGGCACCATCCTCGGCAAATGCTATAACAGCGGCAACACGCACGTCGCGGGCATCGACAACGTCGGAGACGGCGTCGAGGTGCAGATCAACGTCCCCGCGGACGGCACGTACGTCGTCCGCGTGAATCACAGCGGCCCGATGGGCGCGGCGACCCACACCGTCAAGTCGGACGGCGTAACGCTCGGCAAGTTCCGCTACCCCGGCACCTCCACGGGCTGGGGACAGTTCTCCGCCGGCAACTACGGCGAGCTGGAGGTCGAACTGACCGCCGGTCAGCACACCCTCACCATCATCCGTGAGGCGGACGACACCGGGTTCGCGGAGATCGACGTGATCTCCGTCATCGGTGAGGAATGAAACAACGAACGTAATACTCTATGACGGAAAGTGAGGACGTCTGCCCGAGAAGTCCGGACATACAAATCTCCGGAGAGCTGTACGTTTCAACGTTTCTGACAGATGAAGAAGTATCGGCCTGCATCTTTATCCCGGATAATAAGCGCAATCACGTGCTGATCCGGGTCGCCGCAGGTGACTATGCCGAAACGGTACAGCGTGACGGCTGTTACGCGGCCGACTGCTCCATATTGGCCTCGGTCGCGCATGAGATAACACATTACTATCAATGGGTCGTTGATCATGACTGCGTATTCGACGAGGCACAGGCCCGGGCCAAAGCGAAAAGAACGGTCTTAAAATATCAGGGAACGGTCAAGGATAAAGGGGCAATGTAAACTTGAATATAAAAAGCCGCCCGTTCGCGCCGTCCCTTACTGATTCAACACGTTTTTCAGACTGAGGAAGTAATTGCCCGCCGTTATGCAGTCGATGAAAGCGATGGCTTTATCCATATCGAAAACGGGATCGATCCCCGATTCGATATCGGCCTCCGTTGCGCGGGCGGTCTCCTCGCTCGTGCCGGGATCGCCCGCCGGAGAGCCGCCGATGCCGGACCCCTGCGAGGGAGTATCGGTCTGAGGATCGCCGCAAGCGGCGAGAGACAGAAGCATGAGCAGGGCGATGATTGTCTTTTTCATAATCGTTTTTTCTTTCCAATTTTTTTGACGGGATCAGCGGTCGTTGATTATTCCGTCCGAGCAGATGACCTTGAGGTCGGTTCTGATAAGGTCAACCATTTTAACGGCTTTCCACTCGTCCATCGTACCGGTAAACCGGGTAACCTGCACAGACGTGTCCTCGTAAAGCCCGCCGCTGACTTGCGTAACGCCTGCGTGCAGCGTGATCTCCGTCATATTGTCACACCGGACTGCTGACTTTCTTAAGGCATTACCGCACAATGATGACGGTACAGATGCGCCGTCAGAAATTTC
>JAKSPU010000118.1 GCA_024404505.1 Clostridia bacterium | reverse complement strand
AAGTTTAATTGAATCTCCGGCGATGCGGAAACGCCCGGTTTCCGGCGGCACAACGTCGGTCTTCCTCTCCCCCGCGCACGGGAGGGGGCCGGGGGGTAGGCCCCCCGAGTGCCGGAGACGCGAGGCGTTCCCCGCATCCCGCAGGATGAGGGTGCAGGGAGAAGGGAGCGGCATCGCCGCTCCCTTCTCCCTGCTATAAAATAAGATATTCCCCCCGCCCGTGGGGCGGGGGGTCAGGGGGGTGGGGAAAAAAGTTTAATTGAATCTCCGGCGATGCGGAAACGCCCGGTTTCCGGCGGCACAACCGCCGGTCTTCCTCCCCCCTGCGCACGGGAGGGGGCTGGGGGGTGGCCCCCCCGAGTGCCGGAGGCGCGAGGCGTTTCCCGCCCGTGGGGCAAAAGATATGCCGTATCAACCGGCGATGCGTCAACCCTCGGGTTTCGCGGAAAGCAGCTCCAGCTGCTCCTTTATCCTCTCCATATCCAGCAGCATCTCTTCCTTCTTCGACGCGTCCCGCAGCAGCGCAGCCGGGTGATACACCGCCGTCATCAGGAATTTGCCCTTCTTCACAAACTGCCCATGCTCCCGCGAAATACGGAAATCGGGATGTATCAGCCGATTCGCCGAGATCCGCCCCAGACAGACGATGATCTTCGGATCGATCAGCCTGACCTGATCCCGCAGGTACCCGATGCAGGCGTCCTCCTCGGCAGGGAAGGGGTCGCGGTTGTGCGGCGGACGACACTTGAGGATGTTTGCGATGTACACCGATTCCCGCGGAATATCGACGGCAAAGAGATACTTGTCCAACAGCTGACCGGCAAGCCCGACGAACGGGATGCCGGTCTTGTCCTCGTCGCCGCCGGGGGCCTCGCCGACGAACATCAGGTCCGCCTGCGGGTTCCCGACGCCAAAGACCATTTTCGTGCGGGAGTCGGCGAGGGGACAGGCATGGCAGCCGTCGCATACCGAGCGGAGCTGGTCGAGAGTGTCAGGCATGGCGGTATTCCTTTCTGTGATTTGTAAGTTGAATTCGGAGGAGGGGCGGCCAGCTCGGCGAAGCCGAGGTGTAACATCTCAAACGCCGCAACTGCTTGCAGTTGTGTTCCCCCCGCCCCTCCCCGGTTGTTTACCTCGATGATACCCGGCGTTCGCAGAAGCCCCTCCCCGACCCTCCTTGGCTGGCGCCGCCGCAGGTCGTACGTTGGCTGCCGCCGCCCTCGGGGCGGCGATGCAGCCAAGGGAAGGGTTTCTGTTCCTGACGGAACGCGTTCTGCGTCAGGCTTCTACGTCAGAGCGGGGATAGGGGCCCCCGCGTGGGCGTTTATAGTTTATACGAACGTATGCGCCCGGGACGGCTCTCACCCATCCCGTTCGGCGTAAACGAAACCTCGTCCAAATCCTTTGCCCATAAAGTCTTTGAAGAGTCCAGAGGAACTTTCTTCAGAAAGTTCCTTTGGCGTTTCCCCGTTCCCCTCGTTCCCTCGTTCCCCCGGGTTTTACGGACGAAGCGCTCCGCGCGGAGTCCCGAGCGGGGTCAGGGGCCCCCGCGTGGGCGTTTATACGAACGTATGCGCCCGGGACGGCTCTCACCCATCCCGTTCGGCGTAAACGAAACCTCGTCCAAATCCTTTGCCCATAAAGTCTTTGAAGAGTCCAGAGGAACTTTCTTCAGAAAGTTCCTTTGGCGTTCCCCTCGTTCCCTCGCTCCCCTTATCTTTCTGTCCCGATAAAGAACAGCGCCACGGTACCGGGGCCGCAGTGAGCGCCGATGACGGGGCCGACGTAGACGGCAGTCGGAGCGGGACCGCCGGCGGCGACGATCAGGGAGGAGAGGTAGTCCGCGTCGGCGGGACAATCGGCGTGGGAGATAAAGACGGGCGCGGACTGGTCCGTGCAGGTCTGCACGTACTTGTCAGCCAAAGCCTGCAGCGACGCCTTCCGACCGCGCACCTTGCCGACGGAGACCAAGTGACCCTCGTTGTCCATGTGCATCACGGGCTTGATCTGCAGCATACCGCCCACAATGGCTGTCGCCGCACTGATACGCCCGCCGCGCTTCAGGTAGACCAGATCGTCCACCGTGAACCAGTGACAAAGATGCAGCTTCGTGTCCTCGATGTAGGCAGCCGTTTCGTCAAGAGACGCACCCTCCGCCCGCTTGCGGACAGCCAGATATAAAAGCATCCCCATGCCGGCGGACGCCGCCAGCGTGTCGATAACGATCACCCTCCGCCCCGGACAAACGGAGACCAGATCCTCGGACGCGATCTCCCCGTTCCGGCGCGTCGAAGACAGGCCGGAGGAGAACGCGATATATAACAGATCCTGACCGCCCTCAAGCAGCGGACGGAACGCCTCGGTGTACGCGTCGATCGACGCCGCGGACGTCTTTGCCACACCGCCCGCACGCATACGCGCGTAAAAATCCGTAAGCGGCACGTCACCGTCTGCCACATCCGCCTCGTCACCGTCAAAACGGAAGGTCAGACGCACGGACGGCACTCCCCATTCGCGCAGGACCTCCGCCGGCATATCGCACGAGGAATCGGTCACAATGATATAGCTGTTTTCAGTCATGGTCGTTTCTCCTTCCGGGAATTCACTTTTCGATCCGATTATACCACGAACGCGCCGGTTTGTCAAGCCCGGACGCGCAGACGCGCCATTTCGCTCACGCGAAGATCATTTCCTTCAGCCGGTTGACAAAATAGCAGTAGTTCTCAAACGGCACGTCCGGCGGGATCAGATGGTCGAGAGCGGGGAAGTACCCCGGCTTCCCGATCAGCGGCGCGACGCGCAAAAGCTCACGGTCGATCTCCGCGTGACCGCGCATCAGCGCGCACTTGTCGATGCCGCCCTGCATCGCCATGTACGGGTACTTCGCCCGCATCCCGACGATGTCTCCGCCGCCCTCCGTGACCTCGAACGGCATCATCATGTTGATCCCCGCCTCGTGGAACACCGGGATCAGACCTTCGCAGTCACCGTCCGTGTCCACCTGAATGACCGGTATGTCGTGCAGACGGCAGAAGTCGCGGATCCGCCGGTACTGCGGGAGCATGAACTCCCGCACCATGTCGTAGGAGATCAGCGACCCCTGCTTGCCGGACATATCCTCCCAGATGTGGAAGATGTCCACCCGCACCGTCCGGCAGATCTTTCCGTACAGGGCCAGCCAGAAGTCCGTCAGATCGTTCATGATCTCCTTTACCAGCTCCGGCTCGTCGTAAAACGCGAACAGACACTCCTCCACCCTCATCAGGTCGCGCAGCGTCCCGAACAGCCCCCACGGGTAGATGCCGACCTGAACCGGCGCGTCGGCGGCCATCCACGAGGCCGCGATCGCGCCGTAGTTCGCGGGGAAGCGGGACGGATCGTCCGGGTCCAGCCGTTCGTCGCGGATGCGCTTCCAATCCGAAAGACAAGTCACGGGCGGGCGGACGATGTGCGGGATGGTGTCCCCGTACCGGCGGCGCTCCACGATCTGGCCGAGCGTGTTCCGCTCCACGACAGAATTCTCCCTGACCTCCAGCACCTCCGGGACGTATCCGGGCGAATACAGCGTGTTGACCGTGCCTGCCGTCTGGATCACGAACGGATCGAAGCCGAAGCCCTCGTACCAGGCGGTCTCGGGATGCGGGACGCCCTCGCGGCGCCAGACGTCCAGCGTCTCTCCCCACGGGCCGAAGTAGAATAGGAAAGGCGAGCGGTCGATGGGCCGCCCGAGGGCGCAGTTGATATAGCGTTCTCTGCTTGTCATGATGGACCTCCGGCCGGAATTTTTACGCAGGCGTTGGCTCGGCCCGCGGATTCTGCGTTTATTATATACCGAGCGGGGGGAAAAATCAAGAGGATTTCAAGGTAAAATATTTGATAACCGGCGTTTCTGCGGGGGCAGCCAAGGAGGGTGGAGGAGGGGCTTCCACAATGGAAAAGCAGCCGGGAAGTAAAAAGCCGGGGAGGAGGCAGGGGGACTTCGGCGATTGAGATGCCCCCCTGCCTCCTCCCCGAACGTAACTTTCCCATGCAACTCCTCGGGTTTGCTCTCACCCTCCCCTCTTGACAATTCCGCCTTATTTTATTATAATAGTATCAGAAAAATTTCAAAATTCCGCGGGATGCGTGTAACCTTTCCCGGAAAAAATCGTCTTTATAGACGAAACCACTTCCGGCCCCCACGCCCCCGCCGATGGAGGTACGATATGAAAAAGAAGCTCATCGCCCTGTCCGCCCTCTCCGCTCTGACCGTCGGCGCCGCCCTGCTCATGCCGGGCAAGCGGTACCGCGTCAAGTCCAAGTCCTCCGCCCCCGCCCCCGAGGGCGAGCTGACCGCCGAGACCCCCCGCACCGTCCGCGAGCTGACCCCCGAGGAGCAGTCCGCCGGTGAAACCGCCTACGTGGACTTTGCCTTCCGCCTCCTGTCCCGCGCCCTGCAGGACCCCGCGACGCAGAACGAGCCCAACCGGATGCTGTCGCCGCTCTCCGCCCTCATGTGCCTCGGCATGATCGCCAACGGCGCGGGCGGCGAGACAAAGGCCCAGATGGAACGCACCCTCGGCCTGCCCGTCGACGGCCTCAACGCGTGGCTCTGCGCCCTCTACGACAAGCTCCCGGATGACGACGACTGCCGCATCGCCCTCGCGGATTCCGTCTGGATGAAGAACACGGACAACCTTGCCGTCAAGCCGGAGTTCTTGCAGACGGTCGCGGACAACTACGCCGCGCAGGCCTTTGCCGCGCCGTTCGACGACAGCACCGTCCGCGCAATAAACGAGTGGTGCAGCCGCCACACCGACGGCATGATCGACGAGATCATCCGCAAGATCGATCCCGGCACCCTCATGTTCCTCATCAACGCCACGCTGTTCGACGCCAAGTGGCAGAGCGAGTACGAGGAGAAGGATATCCAGCAGAAGCCCTTCCATAACGCCGACGGCACCGACACGCCCGTGAATCTTCTGCGCTCCGAGGAGCGGACCTACCTGTCCGGCAAGGGCTTTACCGGCTTTGTCAAGCCGTACAAGGGCCGCCGGTACGCGTTCGTCGGTCTTCTGCCGACCGACAAGAACGCCGACGTCATGCAGAAGGCGGCGTCCCTCTCCGGCAGCGATTGGCGGACGATGTGGGACAACCGCCGCGGGCGTACGGTGCGGGTCGGGATCCCCGAGTTCAAGTCGGACTTCTCCGTCGACCTCACGGAAACGCTCAAGGAACTCGGCATGACGGATGCGTTCAGCGCGATGAACGCCGATTTCACGCCGATGGCGTCGTGTGAGAACGCCAATATGTTCCTCGGGATGGTGGCGCAGAAGACGCACGTCGAGGTGGACCGTCACGGGACGAAGGCCGCGGCTGTCACCTACGGCATGATGATGTGCAACGCGTGCGCGCCGTCGAGGATCGAGTATGTCATTCTCGACCGGCCGTTCGTGTACGCGATAGTGGATACGGAGAGCGGCTTGCCGCTGTTTGTGGGGGCTGTTACGGAGCTGAAATGATTCCCGTGACAGGCACCCGGGGTTTATCTGCACCCGGATAGTCCGCATAAACCTTTTTCCCCCACCCCCCCGGCCCCCCGCCCGGCGGGCGGGGGGAGGATCAAATTATCTTATGCAAGGGGCCTGCGGCCCCTTGCATCCCTGCCGGGACGCGGAGACGCGGAGCCCCGCAGCCTGCGGCCCCTTGCATCCCCGCCGGGACGCGGAGACGCGGAGCGCTGCCCCGGGCCCCGCATAAGAAACTTCTTGAAAGAAGGTTCTAACGACTGTGCAACGGAGGTCATATATGGATTCATCCTCTCAAGACACCGTTCGGCGTCGGCGTACACTTTGTTTTGTCAGCACCTTTTTATGGGACTATCCTCTTTTGGCTCTTGTCATAGACCTGTTTGCCATTGCCATGAATCAGGCAGGCTATATCAATGAGGACGCGGGTGCCGCCGTCGCCGGTGCGTCGGCGCTGCTGCTTCTGCCGGTGCTGATATTTGCCGTGATACTGACCGTCAAGCGGCGGCGGTGCCACCCGGACGTACTTCCGCCCCGCACAGCCGGCTGCGTGCGCTGCGGCCGCGTCCTTTCATACGTTGTGATCCCCGTATGGGCAGCCTCTCCGGAGGCAGGGCTGCTTTTGCTGGTCCTCGGACGCCCGCCGTTCGGACTTTTGCCTCTCCTGTTCCTTTTGCTCGGATCGGTTTTGTGGGCCGGGATATACTATCTGTCCGTGCGGCGTCTGTTGTATGCCAAGCCGCCCCGGACCGCCCGCACGTGGGTGGAGTTCCTGCTCATCGGCGGGTGGTGGATCTGCCTTTGCGTATTTGTCAAGCTGGCCTTGCAGCTGGCGCTTGTGATAGTGACCGGGGCCGTTTCCGCTCACCTCATTGTGCTGACAGCTGTTTTTGCCTTGTTGTCCGGCGCGTTCATGTTCTTCCTTCGCAGAAAGAAGATACAAGGCGGGTATTGAACCCCGAACGAAACATTGGATACAAACGAATACAAATAAAAAACCCGAAAGGAGTCCATCATGAAACGTCTGTTCACCACCGCCCTCTCCCTCGCGCTGTGCGCGATCCTCCTGCTTTCCTACACCGCCTGCGCTGTCACGGTCAAGGCCGAGGACCTCATGGAGGGCTATACCCGCACCGCCGCCGACGCCGGCCTGACCGCCGATCAGAAGTCCGCCGGGCAGAAAGCCTGCCTCGACTTCGCCTTTGCCCTCTTTACGGAGTCCCTCAAGGACGAGTCGACCAAAAATACCCCCAACCGCATGATCTCCCCGCTGTCCGCCATGATGTGTTTGGCTCTCATCGCCAACGGCACGGACGGCAACACCAAGGCCCAGATGGAGCAGACCCTCGGCCTGCCCGTCGGCGACCTTGACCGCTTCCTCTACGACTATTGGCAGAATCTCTATTCTGCTGACGACTGCAAGGTCGCGCTTGCCAACTCCGTGTGGTTCCGTGACGACGCCGACCGCCTCAAGGTCGAGCCCGCGTTCCTCCAGAGCGTCGCGGATTGGTATCAGGCGCAGGCCTACGCTGCCCCGTTCGACGCGTCCACGGTCAAGGACATCAACCGGTGGTGCGCCGACCATACCGACGGCATGATCGACGAGATCATCGACAAGATCAACGATGATACCGTTATGTACCTCGTCAACGCGCTGGTGTTCGACGCCAAGTGGTATAAGCAATACGAAAATGCCGACGTCATGGACGATGCCTTCACCAATGCCGATGGCACGACCGCCAACGTCAAGATGCTGCACTCCCAGGAGACCTACTACCTCTCCGGCGACGGCTTCGAGGGCTTCGCGCGCCCCTACAAGGGCTGCAAGTACGATTTCGTCGGCCTCCTGCCCGCCGAGGGCACCGACGTCATGGACTTTGCCGCCTCCCTCACCGCCGACGTCTGGGCAAAGATGTGGACGGACGGACACACACCGCCGGAGAATGGCTGGTTTCCGGGTGTCGAGGCCGGGATCCCGGAGTTCGGCTTTGAATTCGGCATGAGTCTGAACGACACGCTCAAGGCCATGGGCATGACGGATATGTTCGACAGCGAGGCAGCCGACTTCAGGCCGATGGCGACGTCCGCGGCAGGGAACATCTACTGCTCCGAGGTGGCGCAGAAGACGTATATCGAGCTGGACCGCAACGGCACCAAGGCCGCGGCGATCACGTGGGGTGTGATGAATGACGAATGTGATGAACCGATTTCCGCGAAGAAAGTGATCCTCGACCGGCCGTTCGTGTACGCGATAGTGGATACAGAGAGCGGCTTGCCGCTGTTTATCGGCGTTGTTACGGAGCTGAAATGATTCCCGTGACAGGCGTCCGGGGTTTATCTGCACCCGGATAGTCCGTATAAACCTTTTTCCCCCACCCCCCCGGCCCCCCGCCCGGCGGGCGGGGGGAGAAGTAAAAAAAGTTTTGCAAGGGGCCTGCGGCCCCTTGCATCCCCGCCGGGACGCGGAGACGCGGAGCGCCGCTGTTTATCGGCGTTGTTACGGAGCTGAAATGATTCCCGTGACAGGCGCCCGGCGTATATCTGCACCCGGATAGTCCGCATAAACCTTTTTCCCCCACCCCCCCGGCCCCGAACGAAACGCCGGGTACAAACGAATACAAATAA
>JAKSPU010000117.1 GCA_024404505.1 Clostridia bacterium | reverse complement strand
GTCATCAGCTCGGCGGTCTCCGACGGGTTCATACCGGCGGCAGGCTCGTCAAGCAGAACGATCTTCGGGTCGGTGGCCAGCGCGCGGACGATCTCCAGACGCCGCTGTGCGCCGTAAGGCAGGCTGCCTGCCTGCGCGGACGCAAGATCGGCCATGTGGAAGAAGTCGAGCAGCTCGAGCGCCTTTGCCTCTGCCTCGCGCTCACACTTGCGGTATCCGAAGGTGTGCGTCAGGGCGGCGAGGAAGGTCTCGTTCGTTCTGTTGTGCAGACCCACCTTGACGTTATCCAGCACGCTCATGTTGGAGAACAGACGGATGTTCTGGAAGGTGCGCGCGATGCCCATGTGGGAAAGCTGCGCGGTGGTCTTGCCGGCGGTGCTGAAGCCGTCCAGCATGATGCTGCCGCGGGTGGGCTGATAAATGTTGGTCAGCAGATTGAAGACGGTGGTCTTGCCCGCGCCGTTGGGGCCGATCAGGCCGGCGATCTCCGTCTTACCGATGACAAGGGAAAAATCGTCGACAGCGGTCAGACCGCCGAAGTCGATGCCGAGATGCACCGCCTCCAGCACGGGATTCTTGCCGAGGTCGCGCTCCGGGATAACGGCACCGGAGGGGTACGGGACGAGATTCGAGCCCTCGGACTTGTAGCTGTCTTGCTCAAAAACGCTCATTTCGTCTCCTCCTTTCCGTCAGCCGATGCATCCACGGCGGGAATATCTTCGGCAGGGGCATCGGTTTCCGCCGTCTGCTTTTTCTTCAAGAGCTTCTTCACCCAGCCGACAAGAGAGAACTGGCTCTTCCATGCCTTGAACGCCTTGTTCTCGTTCAACAGCATGATACCGATGAGCAGGATGGAGTAGACCAGCATCCGGTAGTCGCTGAAGTCGCGCAGAGCCTCGGGCAGCGCACGCAGGATGATGGCAGCGATGATGGAGCCGCCGATATTGCCCATGCCGCCCAGCACGACGATGACGAGGATCTCGATCGACATATTGTAGTCGAAGGTGGCGGGCTTGATGTTGGGCAGCGTGTGACCGTACAGCACGCCTGCGGCGCCGGCGAAGAACGCCGCGACCACGAAGACGAGCAGCTTGTAGTAGGTCACGTTGATGCCGGTGGCCTCGGCTGCGATGCGGTTGTCACGCACGGCCATGATGGCGCGTCCGTGCTTGGATTTCTTGAAGTTCATCATGACGATCATGGTCAGCAGCACCAGCACCACGGCGAAGGGCAGAAGGTCGGTCGCGCTGTGGCGGATGGAGCTGGAGTCAAGGCCCAGCGCACCGTTCAGGGGCGTGCCGTCGATATCCAGATTCGTGATGATGTTCTTGATGATCTCACCGCAGGCCAGCGTCACGATGGCGAGATAGTCGCCCTTGAGACGCAGCGCGGGCAGACCGACGATCAGACCGACAAGTGCAGCCGCCAGACCGCCGATGATCATGCACAGAGGCAGGCTGACCGCCATCGGCAGCTTGTCCGTCAGGAGTACTGCGATGGTGCAGCCGGTGAACAGGCCGACCGACATGAAGCCGGCGTGACCGAGAGACAGCTCTCCGAGCAGGCCGACGACAAGGTTCAGGGAAACGGCCAGCACGATGTAGCAGGAGATCGAGATCAGCATATTGCTGATCTGTCTCGACGCGGAGCCGGTGTAAACCAGCACGGCAATGACGATATACAGCACCACGACAGCCAGCAGCGTGATGACGTCGGTGGTGAAGAACGCCTTGGCGTTGAATGACTTTTTCACGTTTTCTTTCATTGCCATGTGTCACACCTTCTCTCTCTGCGCCTTGCCCAGAAGACCCGAGGGCTTGACGACCAGCACCAGCACCAGCACGCCGAACACGATGGCGTCCGACCACAGGGTGGAGATGTAGGTCATGGACAGCTTCTCGATGACGCCGAGCAGGATGCCGCCGAGCATTGCGCCCGGGATGGAGCCGATGCCGCCGAAAACGGCGGCGGTGAACGCCTTGATACCGGGCATGGAGCCGGTCGTGGGCTTGATATACACGTAGGTCGCGCCGAAGAAAATGGAAGCGACGGCCGCGAGGGCGGAGCCGATGGCGAAGGTGATGGTGATGGTCTTGTTGACGCTGATACCCATCAGCTCGGCAGCCTCCTTGTCCTCGGAGACGGCGCGCATGGCCTTACCGACCTTGGTTTTATTGATGAAGAGCGTCAGGGCGATCATGATGACGGCCGTGACACCCAGAGTCAGCAGCGTGATACCGTCCACCGTAATGCCGCCGATGGTGAGGTCCGGAATGTCGAACATCATCGGGGTGGACATCTGCTCGGAGCCGAAAATGAGCAGGGCAACGTTCTGAAGCAGGTAGCTGACGCCGATAGCCGTAATAAGAACGGTCAGCGGAGGAGATTGACGAAGCGGACGATAGGCAAGGAATTCAATCGTCACACCCAGCACGGCACATACCAGAATACTGATGAGTACGGCGAATACGGGCGGCATACCGACTGTGGCGGCCGTGACGATGACGGAGTAAGCTCCGATCATGATGATATCACCGTGCGCGAAATTCAGCATTTTGGCGATACCGTACACCATGGTATAGCCCAACGCGATGAGCGCGTAGATGCTGCCCAGTGTCAGTCCGCTGATGAGGGCCTGAACAAATTGAATCATAGCGGTGTCTCTCCTTTGTAAAAATGACGCCATGCGCCGCACAGCCCGTGAGCCGTGCGGCGCATGGAAACGACGCGGAAACCGCGTTATAAAGGATTACTTACTTGGTGGGGTCGAACAGGACAGCGGCGCCGTCCTTGTACTCCATAGCCATGGGGACCTTGGTGGGCTCGCCGTCGGGCGTCCAGGTCATGGAACCGGTCACACCGTTGACGGTGATCTTGGTCATGGCAGCGATGATGCGGGCGTTGAAGTCCTCGACGTCCTTGCTGTTCAGGCCGGCCTGCTTCATAGCCTCGACGATGGTGTAGATGGCGTCGTAGCCGTCAGCTGCGAACTGGTCGGGAGTCGTGTTGTACTTCTCCTTGTACAGCTTGACGAAGTTCTGGGTCTTGGCGTCGGAAGCGTCAGCAGCGAAGGGGGTGAGCATCAGCACGCCGTTGGCGGTAGCGGGGTCGTCGATCTTGGTCAGCAGACCGTCGAGACCGTCGCAGCCGAACAGCTTCATGCCGTCGAGCTTGCCCTTGCTCTGAGTCAGGAAGGAGGAAGCCTCTGCGGCGTAGATGGGCAGGAAGACCAGCTCAGCGCCGGAAGCGGCGATGGCGTCGATCTGCGTGGAGAAGTCGGTGTTGGTGGAGGTGGTGAAGGCCTGGACCATAACGATCTCGATGCCCTTCACGGCGCACTCATCCTTGAAGGTGTTGTACAGGCCGACGCAGTAGTCGTTGTCGGAGCCGTAGAAGACGGCGACCTTGGTAGCCAGACCGTACTCGGCGATGTAGTCTGCGGAAGCCTTGCCCTGTGCGGGGTCGGAGAAGCAGATACGGAAGGCCTTGTCACTGTCGGCGATAGCGGACACGGCGGAGCCGGAGGGCGTGAGGACGAGCAGGCCGTCCTCCTTGGCAGCGGCGGTGACGGCAGCGGTCTCACCGGACAGCGTTGCGCCCAGAGAAACCTTCATGCCCTCGTCCATCAGCTTACCGTAAGCGGAGGTAGCGGAATCGGGGTCGCCCTTGGAGTCCTGAGCCTCGTACACGAGCTTGAAGCCGAGGATGCCTTCGGGGTTGGCTGCGTTGATCTCGTCAACAGCGATCTGCGCGCCGTTGCGGACGGACACACCGTAGTTGGCATAGTCGCCGGTCAGCGGGCCGATGCCGCCGATGAACAGCTCGGTCAGGCCGTTCTCATCCACGGGCCACTCTTCCTTGGCACCGCAGGAGCCGAGGAGGACCATGCAGCCCAGCAGCATAGCCGCGGAAAGAAGCAGAGAAACGATCTTTTTCATGGTGAACAACTCCTTTTTGAAAAAAGAATTTGATTATACAGTTCTATCTGTATTTGATTTATTATATCCTATATTCATACATTTTGCAATAGGCGTGTTTCACAAAACTGACACACAAATCAGGCTGAACTGTCAACATTATTTCCCGTTTTCACAAGTTTCGTGCCGGATTCCTTCATATACATAAGAACGACCGCCCGAAAAGCGTGCGTTTCACGAGGTCCCGTGGACTTTTGTCAGCTGCTCCATGCAAATCCCGCGGTACGCCGCAAAGGCGGACGGGACTGCATATTCGTGCGTCAACCCCTCCGCGTCCGCGCGTATCCAGCCGTCGGGCAGCGTGCCGGCGGACAGCCGCACAAGGCAGCCCGTCATGCGCCACTCGACGTGGGTGAAGAGATGCGATGCCTCCCCGAGCGGGGCCGCGGAAGCGGCGCACAGCCCCATATCGGCCAGCGCGCCGGACACCTCGTCCGCAGTCAGATGCCCCGGCAGATGGGGGAATTCCCAGAGACCCGCCAGAAGCCCCTTTGCGGGACGTCGGCGCAGACAGACGCAGGGCGTGCCATCGTCCCGCTCGGACAGGCAGACCAGCACGGTCAGTTCCTCGACGCGACGCGGGCGCGGACCGCTGCGGACGGGCAGCTCGGACGCGTGTCCCGCCATAAAGCCGCGGCAGACAAGCGAAAGCGGACAGTCGGCGCAGCGGGGCTCGCGCGGCAGACATATCAGGGCCCCCAGCTCGATCAGGCTCTGCGTGAAGTCCCCGGCTCCGGGAGACGGGACGTGCGGCGCGATGGCCGCCTCCGTGTCCGTTTTCGCCGCCGGGAGCATGACGTCTGTGTCGTCGTCCCGCAGACGGGCCGCGACGCGCAGCACGTTGCCGTCCACCGCCGGCACGGGGATGCCGAACGCGATGGACGCGACCGCCCCTGCCGTGTACCGGCCTACGCCGGGCAGCGACAAAAGCGCGTCAAAGTCTGCCGGGATGACGCCGCCGAAGCGCGTCATGACCTCCCGCGCGGCCTTCTGCAAGTTCCGCACGCGGCTGTAGTAGCCGAGCCCCTCCCACAGCTTGAGGAGGACGTCCTCGGGCGCCTCCGCCAGATCCTTCACGGTCGGCAGCACCGCCATGAAGCGCCGGAAGTACGGCTTGACCGTCTCTGCGCGCGTCTGCTGGAGCATGATCTCGGACACCAGCACGCGGTACGGGTCCGTGTTCTCCCGCCACGGCAGGTCGCGGGCATTCATGCGGTACCAGTCCAAAAGGAGCGGGACCGCCTCCCCGGGAAACGGATATGACATAACGAGCCTCCTCGGAAAAAGTCGTGATGCCACAAGTGTACCACTTTTCGGAGGAAAAGTCAAGTGTCTGCGGGCAGGCGTTGGCTGATAGTTTTCATACCCCTCAAAACATTTCATCCCCACCCCCTGCCCCCCGCCCGGCGGGCGGGGGGAAATGTATAATTTATACGCAGAGAGAAGGGAGCGGCTGCGCCGCTCCCTTCTCCCTGCACCCTCATCCTGCGGGAAACGAGGACTAAAAAACATTCTTGAAAGTTCTTGAGATTCTCAAGGACTTCTTTCAAGAAGTCCTTGAGCGGGGTGTGGGGCAGCGCCCCACAAACGCCAACACTACCTTTTCCTTCACCCCTCCAGCTGCGCCCTCATGAACGCCATGATCTTTTTTTCCTCGCGTGAGACCTTGACCTGCGAGAGTCCGAGCTTGTCCGCGACCTGCTGCTGGGTCATGTCCTTGTAGTAGCGGAGGACGACGATCTGCCGCCAGAGCGGCGGAAGGGCCGCGATGACCTGCGCCAGCGCGATGCGGTCCGTCTCACGCTGCAGCTCGTCCGACGCCGCCTGATCCGGGATCACCGCGCCAAGCTCGGGGGAGTCCTCTCCATAAGCGTTGTCGGACAGCGACGTCACCGGGGCAAGTGCGTCCAGCGCGAGCGCCGCCTCCTCGACCGTCACACCGCATAAGCCCGCCAGCTCCGTGACGCCCGCTTCCCTGCCCTCCTCCGTGAAGATGCGATTCCGCTCCCGCATCAGCTGCACGCCGAGATGACGGCAGCCCCGGCTGACCCGGATCAGGCCGTCGTCCCGCAGATGCCGCCGGATCTCGCCCACGATCAGCGGGACCGCGTAGGTGGAAAACGCGGTCCCGCGGCTCACGTCAAAGCTGCGGATCGCCTTGATCATGCCGATGGTGCCGATCTGCATCAGGTCCTCAAATTCCGTCCCGCGGTCCCGGAAACGCAGCGCCACGCTGCGCAACAGGCCCGTGTTGTCCACGATCAGCCGCTCCATCGCCTTTTCGTCGCCCTCCTGCGCCTGCCGCACCAGCGCGATGTTCTCCGAAAAACGGCCTTCCGTGCCGCTTGCCGGGGCTGCTTCCGCCCCGACCCCGCCGTCGGATCCTATCTGTTCTGTCATATCCGTCGTGTCTGCCATATGCGCTCCCTTCCGCGCTCCGGCGTAAAGGCCGTTACGCTATGTACCTCGTCAGAAGCGCCCGCGGTCGGACAAGCGTCTCGTCATCGTCACGGTCGTCCCCTTGCCCGGCTTGGACAACACCCGCAGCGAATCCGTGAAGGACTCCATGACCGTAAAGCCCATGCCGCTGCGCTCGCCGCCGGTATCGGTCGTAAACAGCGGCTGGCGCGCCTGCCGGATGTCCCGGATGCCGCAGCCCTTGTCCTTGACCTCGATCCGGACGATCCGGCCCGCCAGCAGCGTCACGGTCAGCGTGATATACCCCGTCGTATCCCGGTAGGCGTGGACGATGCAGTTGGTCACGGCCTCCGACACCGCACATTTGATGTCCGCCAACTCCGTGACGCTGGGATCCAGCTGTGAAATGAACACCGCGGCGACCGACCGCGCCATGCCCTCGTTCACGGACAGCGCCGGGAACTTGATCTGCATCCGGTTCAGGACCTCCGGTTTTTCCTGTTTGGTTTTCATGCTCTGTTTTCCTGCCTTTCGTCAGAATCTTTGTTGCCGATAGGATGCGGCTGCGCCGTCAGGCCGACGGCTTACATTTCCGGCGCGTCCGGCCCTTGCCGGACGGTGTACCGTCGGGAGACGGTTTTGTCCCCGCGGGGGTCGGCTTGCTCCGCGCCGGCGGCTCACGGGTGTACTCGATCTTGACCAGCCGCTCCATGCCGGCCAGCGTCAGGATGGACAGCGTCTCGGGGCTCGGGTCGCTGACCGTCATCTCGCCTCCCAGCTCACGCATGACGGAAAAGCGGCCCATGATCAGGCCGAGCCCGGAGCTGTCCATGAAGCTGACGCGGGACAGGTCCATGGTCATCCGCTTCGGACGGCGCTGGAACAGCTCCCTGTCTATGCCTGTCCGGATCTCCGCCGCCGTATGGTGGTCTACCTCCCCCCGGATCCGGACGATCAGCGTGCTTCCCGCCGCGTCGTATACTGTTTCTGCCCGTTCACTCATTGCTTTGACTTCCTTTCTTTTGATACTGCCTTGAGTATAACACACCCCCCGCGCAGAATTTGTCGCTGCGTGGGGGGTGTAAAATTTTTTTGGGAGACGCGTGCGGGGCCCCTATCCCCCCAAATACCGTCGGGCGTAAAAAACGGGCTGCCGCATTCTGCGGCAGCCCGTAAAGCTGTTCACTTACTTGTTTTCTGCAGCCTTGGCAGCAGCGATGACCTTCTGTGCGACGTTGCCGGGCACGACGTCATAACCGGTGACGTTGTACTCGAACCAGCCGCGGCCCTGCGTCATAGCGCGGAGGGCGATCGGATAGTCAGCCAGCTCGGACTTGGGAGCGGTAGCCTGCACGGTGGTGTAGCCGGCCTTGTCCTCGCAGGGATTCATACCCATGACGGAACCGCGGCGCTTGTTCAGATCGCCCATCACGTCGCCCACGAGGGACTCGGGAACGGTGACGTTCAGGTCGCCGACAGGCTCGAGCAGGCAGGGAGAGCTCAGCTCAAGGCACTTCTTGTAAGCGAGGTTGGCAGCGGTCTTGAAGGAAAGCTCATCGGAGTCGACGGGATGGTAAGAGCCGTCATACAGCTCGGCGCGCAGACGGACCAGCGGGTAGCCGACGGCACCCTTGACCATAGCGTCCTGCAGTCCCTTCTCGACAGCGGGGATGAAGTTCTTCGGGACGGAGCCGCCGACGGTGGCATCCACGAAGGTCAGACCCTCCTCGTCGCCGGGGAAGAAGCGGATCTTGACGTGACCGTACTGACCGGAACCGCCGTTCTGCTTCTTGTGTTTGCCTTCGACGTCGCAGGGCTTGGTGATCTTCTCACGGTAAGCGATCTGCGGCT
>JAKSPU010000116.1 GCA_024404505.1 Clostridia bacterium | reverse complement strand
AAGCAAATATATGAAGTGAGTGAATATTTGTTCAATCCATTTTTTGAAGAATAAATATCTTTTTAATTCATACTCCCCCATCCTCACCCTTCCTTGGCTACCGCCGCCCTGCGGGCGGAGATACAGCCGGAGATAACAAAAAGGCAGACGCCCGTAACGGCGTCCGCCTTTCTTTTTGTTTACATTCAACCCTGATCAATCTCTTTTCTATAAAAGTTCTTGAGATTCTCAAGGACTTCTTTCAAGAAGTCCTTGAGCGGGGTCCGGGGCAGAGCCCCGCGCGTCCCGGGGTCCGGGGCAGAGCCCCGGCGTACTCCCATCAGATCAGTTCATAGGTGCCGGGTGTCAGCGTGCGGACGGTGCCGTCGGGCAGGGTGACGTCGGCCTCGGTGTTCCACGGGACGGTCACGGTGAGATGATCGCCGTCCTTGCGGTCAACGGAGATACGTCCGTAGGGCGTGTCGAGGTGACCGCGCACCTCGGAGACGAGTCCGGGACGCGGATCCACGCTGAACCGGCGGAAGCCGGGCTCGAGCGCCCTGACGCCGAGGACGTCCTCGTACAGCCATACGCAGTAGCTGCCGCGGAACGGATGGTCGAGGCTCTGATCGTGCGTGTTCAGCTCAAAGGTCTCCCACAGGCTGGTCGCACCCGCGTCGAGCTGCGCGCCGAAGGACGGGTAGGTGCGGCTGTTGAGGACCGCCGCGAGCGTGTCCGTCCTGCCGTACTTGTGCAGGTAGCGGTAGATGTAGCGGATGCCGATGTGTCCGCAGGTGATGTGGCTGTCGTGGGCGAGGATGTCCCGCTCGGTCCAATCGGCCGCGGCTTCGCCCTCCCCGTCGGGGATCAGACCCAGCTCGTCGGCAAAGGCGTTGAGCGTCTGCGTGCCGTAGGTGTGCGCCTCCGCGTCGTAGTAGAGGCGGATGCAGACCTCCTTTTCCATGGCGGCCTTTCCGGCCCAGAAGGCAGCGTCATCCGCGAGGCCGAGCACAGCCGCGCTCTCGGACAGCAGGGTGAACGCGAAGAACATATACATGGCCGAGATCTGGAAGAAGTGCGACGCGGACTGATACCCGTACGGAGCGGCCCAGTCGGCCAGCTTGTAGATATGATCCTTGTACACGCCGTCCGTCGACTCCTGCAGCATATACCGGCCGTAGGCGGCCATCTCGCCGTAGTACCGCTCCAGCACGCTCCTGTCGCCGCCGGCCTTGTATACGCGCCACGGGATGGTGATGACGGCGGTCCCCCACGCGGGGACGGTGTCAAGACAGCTCCGCTTGCCGGGGTTGACGTTGACCCAGATGCCGATCGTCCGGTGGCACTCGATGATGTCCTCCGTGTACTTCTCGAAGAAGCTGCGGCTGTCCCACATGAGCAGCGCGGCCTCGGAGATGACGTTGGCGTCGCCGGTCCAGCCGCACTTCTCGCGGGCCGGGCAGTCGGTGGGCAGACCCTGCGCGTTGTTGGGCATGGTGCGCCGCAGCAGCTGCTCCATCGTGTTGAGGATAGGCATATCGCAGAAGAACGACGACGAATCCGGGAAGTCGGTATGGATCTTGAGCGCGGTCAGCGACTCGACCGTCGTGCGGTCGTGCACGCCGGTCAGCTCGGCGTACCGGAATCCGAAGTAGCAGAATTCGGGCGTCCATTCGCCCTCGGTGCCGCCGGTATAGACGAACTCGTCGTTGATGAACAGCTGTTCCCCGCCCTTGCAGCCGTCGCCGAACACGTAGGTCAGCGTCTGCACGCCGCGGATATGGAACACGCCGCTCGAATCGACGTCGATCATCCCGTTCTCGTCCACGGCCTCGGCGAAGCGGATGCGGACGACGTTGCCGGGCTTGCCCTTGACCTTCAGGCGGACGACACCCGTCAGATTCTCGCCGAAGTCGTAGACCTCGACGCCCGCCTGCGGCTTGAGGATCGCCGCGGGCTTTATCTCGCGGGTCACGCGCATGGGCGGCAGGAACTGCCACGTCATTTTCCCCTTCGGGACGGTATCGGGCACGGCGTGCGCCCACGCGCTGTCGTCATAGCCGGGCAGATCCCAGCCGGGCAGCTCGCAGCGTGCGTCGTAGGTCTCGCCGATGTAGATGTTGTTGTAGACGGTCGGAGACAGCGACACGCGGAAGGAGGGGTCCGAGGACACGGTCACGCTCCGTCCGTCGGCGTAGGTGATCTCCAGCTGGGCGCGCAGACAGGGCAGACCGTACACGCCGCCGCCCTCCATGAGCTGGTTCTGGCTGTACCAGCCGTCTCCGAGCTCGGCGCCGAGGCAGTTTTCGCCCTCCTTCAGCGCGTCCGTGACGTCATAGACGGAGTAGAACACCTTCTGCGGATACTCGGTCTGGGCCGGGTCGAGGCGGTGATCGCCGACGCGCCGCCCGTTGAGATGCGGGACGCCGATGCCGAGGCCGGAGAAGTACAGCCGGGCGCGGGCGACTTTTCCGCTGACGGTGAACGCCCGGCGGAAGTACAGCGCCCAGTTCGCGCGGTAGACCCTGCCCGCGCCGATCCACGCGGCGGTCCAGTCGGACTCGTTCAACAGGCCCGTTTCAAAGCAGGTCTCTCCGACGTCGTGCGGCACGCCGGACTCGTCCGCAAGTGTCACGGACCAGCTATACGCGGTGCGGCTCTCCGGCGTAAAGCCCGCGCGGATCCACTGGCTGTCCGTGCCTGCGACAAGTCCGGAATCCCAGACGGTCTCCGTCCCCTTGCGGACGATCACACGGTACGCGGTCTGGCGGAACGGGATGTCACCGCGCCACGAGAAGACGGGCGGTCTGTCAAGTCCGAGCGGGCGGACCTGACCGTTGGTCAACAATTCTGCGTTCATGATGAGTCTCCTTTCGTACCGCTTTTTATTCGCGGGCGAGCTTGTAGATCAGGTCGAAGGCGAAGCCGAGGTCCTCGACCGAGCAGTGCTTCTGCACGAAGTGCGTCGTGCAGACGACCCACTTCTTCCCGCGCAGGGTATTGAAGACGCGGTAAATGTCCTTCTCCAGCTCGTCGCGCGGCATGATGCCGAGCGCGTTCTGGACGTTGATGCCGCCCATGATGGCGAATTTGTCCTGATACCTGTCAAGGTAGATGTCGTAGGGCATATTCGCGTTCTCCTGCCACGGGTGCAGAAGGTCGATGCCGAGATCGACCACGCCGTCGAGGGCCTTGGTGATGCAGCCGTCGGAGTGCAGGCTGCAGAAGCAGCCGTTGAGATGCGCCTCGTCGGAGATCTGCTTTAAGTACGGATAGATCATCTCGCGCCACATGGAGGGGCTGATCAGCATCTCCTTCTGGCTGCCCCAGTCGTCCGAGATATGCACCATGTCCACGCCGCACGCCGTGACGTGACGCACGAAATGCTTGGTCCACTCGGCCTGACGGGCATACAGCGCCATCAGCTCCTCGGGGTACAGGAGCAGGTACATGAGGTGGTTCTGGATGCCGAAGATGCCGTTGAAATGCTCGAGGATGCCCGGCGTCTGGATGTAGCAGAAGCGCTCGTGCTGCGCCTTGTAGTAGGCGAGGTCACGGCGGACGGAGTCGTAGTCAACGTCGCAGTCCGGGTCCGTCCAGACCTCGCCGGCGCGTTCGAGCAGGATGTCCGGCGTCAGCTCGCCGACCTCCTCCCGGATCGCGCCGATCACGTCGTCCCGGACGGAAAGCGGCCCGGAGAACAGGTGGGCCATATCGAACTCGTACTTCTTCTCGAAGCCCTCGAGGCTGCCCCACACGTTGTCGATCTCCCACGTGAGATTGCCGTAGACCCAGCCGTAAATGGGCTGACGGTCATAGGGCTTGCCGAGGATCAGGTTTCTCACTCTTTCGGTGCTGTTCATGATGGTCTCCCTTCAATATCGTACTTATTTCAGGCCGTGCGCCTCGCGGGCGGCGGCAAAGAATGCGTCAATGTTGTTCCACGGTGTCTGCGGAGGGATGTCGCACCCGGAGGAAAGGATGAATCCCGGGTACGCGCGCGTCTTTTCGCACAGGGCGAGCACGGCTGTCCGCATGGAATCAGGGGTGCCGCCGACGAACAGGTCCGAGGGGGCGATGTTGCCGCAGACCACCGTATCTCTCCCCATCCGCTCCAGCATGACGGTGATATCCACCGCGTTGCCGAAATGGTACGCGTCCGCGGCGAGCGTTTTCAGCGAATCCGTCATCAGGGGCGTGTTCGGGCCGCAGTTGTGGTAGACGACGGCAAAGTCGTCCGACGACACCGCGGCGATCAGCTCACGGACGTAAGGCGTCGAGAACCCGGCCTCCAGCGCGGGAGACAAAAGGCCCGACAGCGGCTCGGCGATAACGATGCCGTCAAGCCCCGCCGCCCTGAAGGCTTTCGCGTAGGCGATGAGGAACGGGGTCACTTTTCTCAGCGTCGTATGCACCATATCGGGGTCGGTGATGCAGTTGACGAGCGCCTCGGACACGTCCATCAGGCGTCCGGCCAGCGAGAACGGGCCGATCATGCCGGCCAGCACGGGGCGGTCCTTGATGCGGTCCTTGGCCATGCGGGCCGCCTCGACGTAGAGTCCGGTGCGGCCGGCACCGACCTCGGGGACCCCGAGCGCGTCCGCCTCGTCCTCGTCCGTGACAAGCGCACCGACGACGGTCGGGATCTCGTTCTTCGCCGCCTTGATCTCACAGCCGAAGGCCTCCGCCTCGACGGACAGATCCATCATGGTCACGGCGGCGGCGCTGTCCGTCCGTGCGGCGACGGCGCAGATGCCGTCCGCCTGCGTGGCGGCGTCATGGGTCAGGGTGTAAACGTCGGTGCCGATCAGCGACACCGAGGGGAACGACAGGATCGGCAGCGGCCTGCCGGACCCCAGGATCTGCCGGATGCATTGCTTCATGCTCATATACGATCCCTCCTTACTTGTCCCGCCGGTTGGCCGCGCATACCAGAGCGGCTGCCTCGGCGGCAGACGACGCGTCCTTGGTGTAGATATCCGCGCCGATCTCGTCGGCGAACGCCTGTGTGACGGGCGCCCCGCCGACCATCACGGTCACGCGGTCACGCAGACCGGACTCGCGGAGCGCACATATGACGTCCCCGAGACCGGGCATCGTGGTCGTCAGCAGGCTGGAGAGGCATACGAGGTCGGGCTCATGCGTCCGGACCGCCTCCGCCACGGAGGCGGGGGATACGTCCACGCCGAGGTCGATGCACTCGATGCCCTTCCCTTCCAGCATCATGCGGACCATATTCTTGCCGATATCGTGCATATCGCCCTTGACCGTGCAGATCACGGCACGTCCGAGCGGCTGCACGCAGTCACGCTGCAGCGCGGGACGGAGGACCGACAGAGCGACGTTCATGGCCCGTGACGCCATCAGCACCTCCGGCACGAACGCCTCTCCGTTCCTGAACTTTTCTCCGAGCCTCGTCATGCCGGCGACAAGGCCCTCGTTCATCACGCGCGCCGGCTCGATCCCCTTCTCCAGCGCCTCGGTGACCAGCACCGTCACGTCCTTGGCCTTGCCCGCCTCCACCATCGACGCGACGGCATCCAGCGGCTCCTTGGTGCGGTCGGTGCCGGAAACGTCCTTATACTGCCGCCTGTATTGGCCGGGCGTCATGTCGGTATACCCGCCGAAGGCACGATAGAACGACGGGATGTCCCGGATGCCGCACCGGCGGGCAACGGCGCTCACCGGCTCGTCGTTTTCCCGCAGCATACGGCAGGCCTGATCCATGCGGTAGTTCCGGATGAACTCCGAAAACGGCTGTCCCATATACTGCCCGAACAGGCGGCTGATCACGGACGTACTCATGTAATGAGCGGCGGCGATCCTCTCCAGCGTGAGGTCGGTCTCGCCGAAATGCTCGTCCACCGTCCTGAGGACGGACAGAATGATCCCGCGGTCCTTCGGCGGAGTGTCGGAGGTCGTCTGCAGGGCGCTGCGGATGCACCGGCTGACCGTGATGAGCAGCAGCGACAGGGATGCCCGTACCGCCTTTTTCCACTCGTACCGTTTTGCCTGCGTTTCCTCAAGGATACGGTCCGCGAGCGCGGTCGTTTCGGCGCGGTCGTTCTGATTCAGGAGAGCGCAGGCGATCGTGCTGCCGTCCTTGAATACGCCGAAGCAGTAGGACGGGTTCTCCGGGGAGGCCGCGTCGCCCTCCAGCCAATCCGGGACCCGCAAAAACAGCCGCCGGACGGTCAGGCTGCCGTCCTTTTTCTCATCGGCCGCGAAAAAGCCGTGCGGGACGTTCTCCTGCACGATGCAGACGTCCCCCTCCGCGCAGGGTACCGATTGTCCGAAGAAGCGATGCACGCCGCTTCCCTTCACCACCATGTCGATCTCCGTCAGGGGACTCGACGAAAGACCCGCGGCAGGGTCGTATGCGGTCCCGAATACCGTCGTTTCCTGGTAAAGCGTGTCCGACAGTCCCTTTTCGCCGTCGGCATATCGAGAGGGTCTCATGCGCTGTATACCTCCTCCGCGCCCCCCTTCAGGAGAGGGCGCACTCTGGTCATCTTACCTCGCATTGTACCACGTTTGAGCCAGAAAAGCAATATTGTTTTCTTGCAGTTTCACCGTCCGCGTGCAACGGAGCCGTATACCGCCCGGGCGTCGGGCTCACTGCCCCCCGGAACGCAGATAGCGCTTCCAGTTCACGTTGTTTTCCCGCGTGACCACCGGACGGTACAGCTCCACGGGCGTATAAGCGTCATAAAACAGCTTTTCCTGCGAGGGCTGCACGCTCTGGATGCGGCGGTCGCTGCCGCAGTCGTAGCGGTAGGCGTACATCAGCGGGACGGCAGGTCCGGCAGGCGCCTCCGGATCCGCGACCTGTGCCGGGAAATCCGGATCGTTCTCGGGCTTGTCCGCGTACCCCGCGAACAGGAACGCGTGCTGCGGCCAGCCCTTGCGGTGCGGACGCACCAGCATGACGTCTCCCGGCTCCAGCGCCTCGTAATCGGTCAGCAGGGTAAAGCCCTGCCGGCGGCACCATTGCGGGAACGCCGACACGACCACGCCGGACGCGTACGGCTGCCGGACAAAGCCGAGGCGGTACAGTACCCAGCAGACGAGTCTGTCGCAGCTGACCAGCTTGGCGGTGTTGTCGATGCCCGGGTTGATCGGCGCGTCGCCGTACTTGAAGCCGTTCTCGCGGGCGTAGTCCGTGACGTACTTGCCCTCGCGCAGGATGTCGCACTGCAGGAGCGTATAGGGCGTATACGCAAGGCGCCCGTTTTCGTCGGCCACGCGGTACCCGAGGACCTTGTTCTGCTCACAGACGGCGACAGCCTCCTCAAGCGTATCCGTGCGGACAAGGACGTTCGGCGTGACGGAGGCCAGCTGCTTTTCGTACAGGCAGACGTAAAAGCCCTTGACGGGCAGCTTTTCCGGGGTCTCCGGGTCGATCCTTACGTCCGGCATAAACGGGACTCTGTCCTTGTTGCCCGCGGCGGCAAAGGCTGCGGCCTCGGCGGAGTCCTCAAAGACATAGATCGAGTCTATGATCATGGTGTCGTCCGTCCGGCACCAGCCGGTCCAATCCACGCGGAAATTGTCGACGATGTCGCCCTGCCAGCGCTCGCCGAGGCCGCGCAGGTCACAGGTGACGTACTCCCACTGTCCGCCGCCCATGTACTCCTCCCCGGTGCAATGGTAGGCCGTCGCGCAGCGGACGTCACCCGCGGTGCAGTAGACCTCGAAGTAGCCGGGGCGGTCCGACTTCACCCGGAACACGAGTGCCGCGATGCCGGCGGCGTTGAGTTTATCCCCGGGTATGCCGGCGTCGGTCAGCATGGTGCGGATATGCCACTTGACGGAAGGATCGCGGGAGGGCTTCAGGGCCCGGAGCACGAGTCCGTCCTGGGAAGGTGTCAGGGTCGTGTCGAGATTCGGCTCAAAGAGAGCGGTCAGGCGGGAGGGGGACATGAGCTTCAGATCAAAGGTGTTCATTCGGTGCCGTCCTTGTCGTTTTCCTGCCGTTTTCGGCGGATATATTGATGATTTTATTATACCCTATTCGTGCGGAAATTGCAAGTCCCCGTTCCGGTTTTTTTGATACTTCGTATCGAACGGTGGTGGAAGGGATGCCTTCCGGCGCTCGGGGGCCCACCCCCTGCCCCCTCCCGTGCGCGGGAGGGGGAGATTTTTTTCTTTCTCAGCAAGGGGAAGGGCTGCTGCGGCAGCCCTTCCCCTTGCATCCTCATCCCGGAGATGCCGCGCCTGCGGCGCGGGGAAAGAGAAAAACCGGCGCTCTGCCGCCGGAAGCCGGGCGTTTCCGCATCGCCGGAGGTTCTGCTGA
>JAKSPU010000115.1 GCA_024404505.1 Clostridia bacterium | reverse complement strand
TTCCTAAGGACTTCTTTCAAGAAGTCCTTAGGCGGGGTCCGGGGCAGAGCCCCGGCGTTCTCCGTGGCCCGGGGCAGCGCCCCCCGCGCTCTTTTACGCCTTCTTCAGCACCACGCCGCACCAATCGTTGTCGGTCAGGACCTCGACGACCTTCATGCCGCAAGCGTTCATAGCGGTGATGACGTCACCGCAGCGCTCCTCGATGATGCCGGAGCAGATCAGCACCGCGTCGTCCTTCATGTACCGTCCGACATCGGGCGCCATCCGGATGATGATATCCGCCACGATGTTGGCACAGACCAGATCGTAGGGACCACCCGTAAGATCGACCTGCTTCAGAAGATCGGAGCGGTCGCAGGTGATGTTGGTAAGACCGCTGTCCTTGATGTTCTCACGCGCCACACGCACGGCAGTCGGGTCAATGTCGTAAGCCTTGCACTCCCCGGCGCCGAGCCTTGATGCACAGATCGCCAGAATGCCCGTGCCGGTGCCGACGTCCAGCATCCGAACGCCCGGCTTCGTGTACTTTTCCAGCAGACGGATCACCAGCCGCGTCGTTTCGTGCGTGCCGGTGCCGAACGCCATGCCCGGGTCCATGCGGATCATCAGCTCTCCGTCCGCGGGGATGTAATGCTCCCATGCAGGGCAGATGACGATGCGCTCACCGACCTTGACCGGCTTGTAATACTGCTTCCAGCTGTTCGCCCAGTCCTCCTCGTTCACGCCTACCAGCTCGATCTTTCCATCCAGCCGGTTAGCCTCCAGCTGCTGGCGGATGAAGGAAAGGTCATCCATATAGCTGCGGTCGGACGGGATGAACACGGACACGGACGCCACCGTCCTGTCGGCGTTCAGGATGCGTTCGTCGATCAGGTCACCGTAGACCGTTTTGAGATTCTCGTCAATGTCGGAATAGTCCTCGATCATCAGATTGTTGTTGATCATGCTCATCACGGCGGTCAGCGTGTCCAGCTGCGCGAGCGGGACCGTCACTCTGATCTGCGTCCATTCCTTGACGTCACCGTAGTCCTCGCATACATAATCCTTGTCAAGCGTTGTCATGAATCTTTCCCCTTGATCTTATTCACGAATGATTTGAATTTCGACTGCTTGGCGTAATTCTTCTCGCCGCACACGTCTGCAAAGGCCCTCATCGCGTCACGCTGCTTTTCGTTCAGGCTGCGCGGGATCTCCACGTTGACCGTGAAGGTCAGATCGCCGCGCCGCGTGGGGCTGTTGACGTAGGGTACGCCCTTGCCGCGCAGTGTGAACGAGGTGCCGGGCTGGGTACCCTCGGTGATGGTGTACTTGACCGGTCCCTCCAGCGTCGGTACGTCGATCTCCGCGCCGAGCGTCGCCTCGGAAACGCTGATCGGCACGTCGCAGAACATATCCACGCCGTCGCGGCGGAAAATGTTGTGGTCACGGACATGGATCTGGATGATCAGATCACCGGCGCTGCCGCCGTTCTTGCCCTCGCAGCCCTGACCGCGCAGCGCGATGCGCTCGCCGTCGTCAATGCCCGCCGGGACCGTGACCGTCAGGCTGCGGTTTTCCCGTTCAAGCCCCGTTCCGCGGCACTTGGTGCAGGGCGTCTTGATGTATCGGCCGGTACCGCGGCACTTCTCGCAGGTGGTCTTGGATTGGAACGACATACCGCCCATCCGCTGTACCACGGTCCGCTGACCGGTACCGCGGCAGTCCGGGCAGGTCTCCGCCGTGGAGCCGGCCTCGGCTCCGGAGCCGCCGCACGCGGGACACTTGTGCATCCGCGTGTAGTTGACCTCCTTCTTGCAGCCGAAAACAGCCTCCTCAAAGTTCAGCGTCAGACGCGTACCGACGTCGTCGCCTCGCTGGGGGCCCGTCCGGCGCGAGGTGCCGCCGCCGAACGCGTTGCCGAAAATGCTGCCGAATATGTCACCGAGGTCCCCGAAATCACTGAAGCCGCCGAAGCCGCCCGCACCGGCACCCGCGGTCGGATCGAACGCTGCTTTGCCGTACTGGTCGTACTTGGCCCGCTTGTCCGGGTCGGACAGGATCGAATAGGCCTCATTGACCTCCTTGAAGCACTTCTCCGCCTCCGCGTCGCCGGGATGCAGGTCGGGATGGTACTTCTTGGCCTGCTGACGGTAGGCACGCTTGATGGTGTCCTCGTCGGCGGTCTTGTCGATCCCGAGTATCTCGTAATAATCTCTGTCTTCTGCCATAATAATTTCCTTCTTACCTTACTCCGGGAGATACCCCCCGACAGGGGAAACGGGGCGGTCGCGTAAGGCCGCCCCTTTCCCTTTTATGAAAAGGTTTACTTGTTGTTGTCCTCGTAGCTGGCGTCGTAGTAGGTGCCGTCAGGACCCTGCTGGCCGCCGCCCTGCTGACCGCCGAAGCCGTTGGGATCGAAGCCCTGTGCGCCCTGTGCGCCGCCCTGCTGACCGTACAGCTTCTCAGCCAGCGGGTAGAACGCCTTCTCAAGCGCCTCGGTGTCGGCCTTGATCGCCTCGGTGTCGCCGGAGTTCATGGTGGTGCGCAGCTTCTCGATGGCCTCCTTGACGGGAGCCTTCTCGTCCTCGCTGACCTTGTCGCCCAGATCCTCAAGCGTGCGCTCCATCTGGAAGATGGTGGAATCGGCACGGTTCTTGACGTCGACGGCCTCCTTGGCCTTCTTGTCGGCCTCGGCGAACTTCTCTGCGTCCTTGACGGCCTTGTCGATGTCGGCCTGGCTCATGTTGGTGGAGGAGGTGATGGTGATGTGCTGCTCCTTGCCGGTACCCTTATCGCAGGCGGAGACGTTGACGATACCGTTCGCGTCGATATCGAAGGTCACCTCGATCTGCGGAACGCCGCGGCGTGCGGGCATGATGCCGTCAAGGTTGAAACGGCCGAGCGTCGTGTTGTACTGTGCCATCTCACGCTCGCCCTGCAGGACGTGGATCTCAACGGAGGGCTGGTTGTCGGCTGCGGTGGAGAAAATCTGGCTCTTCTTCACGGGGATGGTGGTGTTGCGGTCGATGATGCGGGTGAACACGCCGCCCATGGTCTCGATACCGAGGGACAGGGGCGTGACGTCCAGCAGCAGGAGGTCCTTGACGTCGCCGCCGAGGACACCGCCCTGAATGGCAGCACCGATGGCCACGCACTCATCGGGGTTGATGCCCTTGAAGGGCTCCTTGCCGAGGTACTTCTTGACGGCATCCTGCACGGCGGGGATACGGCTGGAGCCGCCCACCATGAGGACCTTGTCGATCTTATCGGCGGACAGGCCGGCATCACGCAGCACCTGCTTAGTCGGGCCCATGGTGGCCTCGACAAGATCGGCGGTCAGGCGGTCGAACTCGGCGCGGGTCAGCGTTGCCTCGAAGTGCAGGGGGCCTGCGGCGGTCGCCGTGATGAAGGGCAGGTTGATGTCGGTGGAGGTCATGCCGGACAGCTCGATCTTGGCCTTCTCGGCAGCGTCCTTGAGTCTCTGCAGGACCATCTTGTCCTTGCGGAGGTCGATGCCGTTCTCCTTCTGGAACTTGTCGGCCATCCAGTTGATGATGCGCTGGTCGAAGTCGTCGCCGCCGAGGTGGTTGTTGCCCGCGGTGGCCAGCACCTCGAAGACACCGTCGGAGATCTCGAGCAGGGACACGTCGAAGGTACCGCCGCCGAGGTCGAAGACCATGATCTTCTGGTTATTCTCCTTGTCCATACCGTAAGCCAGAGCGGCTGCGGTCGGCTCGTTGATGATACGCATGACCTCAAGTCCTGCGATCTTGCCGGCGTCCTTGGTCGCCTGACGCTGTGCGTCGGTGAAGTAAGCGGGGACGGTGATGACGGCCTGCGTCACGGGCGTGGACAGGTACGCCTCGGCGTCGGACTTCATCTTCTGCAGGATCATCGCGGAGATCTCCTGAGGGGTGTAGTTCTTGCCGTCGATGGCCACCTTGTAGGCGGAGCCCATCTGACGCTTGATGGAGCTGATGGTGCGGTCAGGGTTGGTGATAGCCTGACGCTTTGCGATCTGGCCGACCATACGCTCGCCGGTCTTGGAGAAGGCGACGACGGAAGGCGTGGTCCGCGCACCCTCGGGGTTGGGGATGACGACGGGCTCGGAGCCCTCATAAACGGCCACGCAAGAGTTGGTGGTACCCAGATCAATACCGATAATCTTTCCCATGATAGTATATCCTCCTGAAATCAGTTGATTTATTTTTGAATGTATGTGTGCCGGCACCGCCGGCGGTGTGATTATTGGTCAGTTGGCCACGCGGACCATCGCGCAGCGGATGACCTTATCGCCCCTGCGGTAGCCCTTCTGGAACACGTCGATGATGACGCCCTCGCCGAGCGACTCGTCGTCCACGTGCATGACGGCGTTGTGGACGTTGGGGTCGAACGTCTCGGTGGGGATCTCGGTGATGCCCAGCTTGTTCAGCGCGTCCGTGGCGGACTTGAGCGTCATGGTCACGCCCTTTGCGAGGGCGCTCTCGGCTTCCTCGGGGGGGATGGCTGCTGCCGCGCGCTCAAGGTTGTCGATGACGGGCAGGATGCCCTGAATGCAATCGGCGTAGGCGTCGGTGTAGATGCCTTCCTTTTCCTTGGCTGTGCGGCGGCGGAAGTTCTCGTACTCGGCGTACATCCGCAAGTACTTATCCTTCTCCTCCGCGAGCGCTGCCTCGGCGTCGTCCAGCTTTTTACGGGCTTCCGCCAGCTCGGCCTCTGCCTTTTTGAGTTTCTTTTTGTCGGCGCCCTTCGGCTTGCTCTCTTCCGCGTTCTCTGCCGCGGCAGATGCCGCGGTATCGGCTGCGGCTTCCGCCGCGGTATCCGCCTCTTCGGGAGAAGCCCCGGTCTCCTGCGTGACGGTATCTGCCTCCGTCCCGCTCTTTACTTCATCCATGTCAGTCATTTGCTTGTCTATCCTCCGTTATTTGATCCGTCCGTCAGACGCTTTTCGCCCGGACGGTGATCGTTGTCTTCCAGAATGCTTGAGATGTTGCCGGAGATCTCCTCCAGCGTAGCCAGCACCTTGGCGTAGTCCATGCGCGAGGGGCCCAGCACGCCGATCGTGCCGAGATTTTTGCCGTCCTTGATGATCGGGATGTACACAAGGGCGGAGTGGTCCATGACCTGAACCGTGCTTTCCGAGCCGATGATGACGTTGGGGCGATGCTCGGTGATCTCGTCGGGGGCGGACACGATGCTCAGAAGGTCGTCCGGCTTTTCGATGGCGCCGAGCAGCTGCTTCATTTTATCCGGGCTGCTGAACTCGGGGTACTGCAGGAGTCTGTCCACGCCGCTGACCTTGAGTGAGCTGTCCTCCAGCTCGTTGAGGACCTCGTAGATCGCCTTGATGACCGGCGACACGACGTCGTGCCGGCTGCCCATGCTCTCCTCCAGCGCGATCATGATCGGGAGCGTGATCTCGTTGGCACACAGGTCGTGCAGATGCTCGTTCAACGCGGCGGCCAGCTGGTCGGTCACGGTCTGCGTGAGGGGGGCTTCCCCGTCTGCGCGCAGGGTCTTGGTCTTGACCTGATCGTTGGACAGGACCAGCACGAGGATCAGGGTGCGTTCATCCAGATACACCGCGTCGAAGCGGCGCACGCTGACCTTCTGTGCCTTGGGCCTGACCGCGAAGCCGGTGTAGTTGGTCAGGTTGGAGGCGACCTTGGAG
Source organism: Clostridia bacterium (assembly GCA_024404505.1). Taxonomy (GTDB): domain Bacteria; phylum Bacillota; class Clostridia; order Oscillospirales; family CAG-272; genus CAMEON01. The sequence continues at coordinate 2,752 of JAKSPU010000115.1, read as the reverse complement.
GCGGTCAGCAGGATCTGGTCAAGCTCGGCCATTTTCTGCTGGAGCAGCTCGTTGATCTGGCTGATCTCGCGGGCCGTCATGGCGTAATGCTCGATGAGGGAATCCACGTAGAATCGGTAGCCGCGCTCGCTCGGCACCCGTCCCGCCGAAGCGTGAGGCTGCTCAAGGTAGCCCATGGCTTCCAGCTCGGCCATCTCGTTGCGGATGGTAGCAGACGAGCAGGCGATCTGCTTGCTTTCGACCAGATACTTGGAGCCTACGGGCTCGCCGCCCGCGATATGAGCGTCGATGATCGCTTTCAGTATCTGCTTTTTGCGTTCACTTAATTCCTGAGATACGGAATCCATATTCAAGAAGCTCACCTCCCGGTCTGTTTCGTGTCTTTTTACCCTTTAGCACTCAAACTGTTCAAGTGCTAACCGGCGCTATAAATGTACCACTTTTCACACGATTTGTCAAGTCCTTTTTCAAAAAAAGCGCTCAAAATATGTGAATTTTTCATGAACAAAGCAGAGGGCGGTTTAATATGCCAGATTCCACCCGGAAAGCCTTCCGAATATACTGAAACGGGGTGCATCCCCGGCAGGGAAAATTTTCCGGAGCCGTTTTCGTTCCGGCTGTTTAGGAGCGCGGCTTCCGGGGGTACACTGTGAGTGTCGGACGTTCCGCTTCTCACTTACCCGAAACCACGGAGGAATCACCATGTCAACCATCACATCATACGGCTATCATCACGAAGACGACGCGGGCAGTGCGCCCCAGCTGCCCGTGCGCCGGGGCGATATATTCTACGCGGACCTGAGCCCTGTCATCGGCTCCGAGCAGGGCGGGCTGCGTCCCGTGCTGATCATTCAGAACGACGTCGGCAACCGGTACAGCCCTACCGTCATCGCGGCCGCGATCACGTCGCGCATGGGCAAGACCAAGCTGCCCACGCACATTGACATCTATGCGGACCGGGTCGGACTCTCCCGGGATTCCGTCATCCTGCTCGAGCAGATCCGTACATTGGACAAACGCCGCCTGCGCGAAAAGATGGGGCATCTCGACGACGAGGTCATGGCGCTCGTCAACAACGCCATCGCGGTCAGCTTCGGGCTGCACGAGGGGAGCCGGGACGCATCCCGAGCCCCTGACCGTGACCCAGCCCGCGGGACAGGCGCTGTCGCCTCGACCGCCGGAGACGGGCAGGAAAGCAAAGGGTGATATACTGTGGGGCTCTGCCCCACACCCCGCTTAAGGGCTTCTTGAAAGAAGCCCTTAAGGATCCCAAGAACTTTTATAAAGGTCAAAGATTGATCAAGCCTTGGTCTTGCTGCCCGGTATGAAAGTTCTTGAAGATTCATAAGAAACTTCTTTCAAGAAGTTTCTTATGCGGGGTGCGGGGCAGAGCCCCGCAAACGCCTCTTTTATGAACGTAAAGATCCCCCGGAGCCTGCGGCTCCGGGGGACACGGATACATATCGACTTATCTGACCTGCACGAAGCCGAGCTTCTTCTGCACCTTGGACAGCGTGCGGCGGGCGACGTAGGAGGCCTCCTCAGCACCCTTCTTCATCTGGGCCTCCAGCTGGGCCTTGTCGCTGATGAAGCACTTGTACTTCTCCTGAACGGGTGCGAGTGCGTCTGCGCAGACTTCACCCACGGCCAGCTTGAAGTCGCCGTAGCCCTTCCCGTCGAACTCGCGCTCGATCTCGTCGAAGGTCTTGCCGGTGAAGGTGGAGTAGATGGTCATCAGGTTGTTGATGCCGTCCTTTCCGTCGGCGCAGCGGACGACGGTATCGGAATCGGTGACGGCCCGTTTGAACTTGCGGATGATGGTATCTCTGTCGTCGAGTATGTACACGACGGCGTTGACGTTCTCATCGGACTTGGACATTTTCTTGGTCGGCTCGGCCAGCGACATGATCTTCATGCCCTGCTGCGGGATCACCGGCTCCGGAATGGTGAAGGTATCCGGGAAGACCTGATTGAACCGCTCAGCGATGTCGCGGCAGATCTCGACGTGCTGCTTCTGGTCGATGCCCACGGGGACGACATCGGTCTGGTACAGCAGGATGTCGGCAGCCATGAGGACGGGGTAGGTGAACAGGCCGGCGTTGATATTGTCGGCGTGCTTGGCGGACTTATCCTTGAACTGCGTCATGCGGCTCAGCTCGCCGAACATGGTGAAGCAGTTGAGAATCCAGCCCAACTCCGCGTGCTCGTGGACGTGGGATTGCACGTACAGCGTGTTCTTGTCGGGGTCGAGGCCGCAGGCCATGTAGAGGGCGAGCGTCTCGTAGGTGCGGCGGCGAAGGTCTGCGGGCACCTGACGGACGGTGATCGCGTGCTCGTCGACGACGCAGTAGAAGCACTTGTACTTTTCGGAGAAGGTGGAGAAATTCTTGATGGCGCCGAGATAATTGCCGATGGTCAGATTGCCGCTCGGCTGGACGCCGGAGAAGGAAACGAGCTGATCCTGAAACATATCTATGTCCTCGCTTTCAATGATCGTATTCACAACGGTAAGGAGAAGCCTTACCATTTTCTGTCCCTATCATATCACGGAATCCGCGTTTTGTCAAGTGGAAACGTCGAAATGCCCCGAACAAACCGCGGGATCCGTTCAGATAAGCTCGATCACGACGACCTCCGTCGGGTTGAACAGGCGCGGGACCGGCGCGACCGAGTTGGCGACGCCGCGGGAAATCACCAGACGCCCCTCGTGGACACCGCTCGTGTACTTGGGGAACAGCCCCTGATCCGGAGC
>JAKSPU010000114.1 GCA_024404505.1 Clostridia bacterium | reverse complement strand
TGCGAGATGTTGGCAAATCCGCCGATGCCGGAGAGCTTGCCCTCGGCGTAGTGGCCGTTGACGTTGCCGCGGCTGTCGATCTGCAGCGCGCCGATGAAGGCTGCATCCAGTCCGCCGCCCTCGTAGAAGTCAAACTGCCGTGCCATATCCAGAATGGTGTCCGGGGAGACGGCGATGCCGAAGCCCCGTCGCCCCGGCGGCGGGGCGCCCGCCTCCCCCAGTCCCCCGCCCCCGGGGGGGGGGTGGGGGGGGGGAAGGTCTCCGAGCGCCGGAGGCGCGAGGCGTTCGCATCCCGCCCTCCGGCGGGGATGCAGGGGAAATACACAATATATTCCAAAAAATTCCGTGTCTGACGGCGCTTTTTGGCCATTATTCACATGGGCAGACTTATTGACAAACCCGGGTTAAAATGATATAATAGTATGAATATTATTGATACTATAATGGTATTTATGACTTTTCACAGTCTGTTCGACGTATATTCCGATGATTCTGCAATCGGGAGGGAAATGCGTCTGAAAGAGAGGAGTACAGATGAACACCAAAACACTCGCTTATATCCTGAAGCGGATCGGGCTCGCCATCCTGACGATCTGGGTCGTGATCACGGTCACGTTCTTCGTCATGCACGCCGTCCCCGGCGGTCCCTTCATGAGTGAGAAAGCCATCTCCGAGGAGGCGCAGGCTGCGCTGGAGGCCAAGTACGGTCTTGACAAGCCGCTGTTCCAGCAGTACCTGACCTACCTCAAGGATATCGTGACCAAGTTCGACTTCGGCCCCTCTCTCAAGCAGCGCGGCCGCGACGTGCTGGACATCATCGGCGACGGCATGAAGACCTCTGCCAAGCTCGGTGTGTTCGCTGCTGCCATCGCACTCGTTACCGGCGTCGTGTTCGGGGCTGTGGCCGCCCTTCGCCGCAATAAGTTCATCGACCGTGTCATCATGGTCGTCACCACCGCGTTTGTGTCCATGCCGTCGTTCATTATGGGTACGTTCCTCCTGATCCTGTTTGCGGTCACGTGGGCGATCCTGCCCGCCAACGGCGCGACCGCAGCCGGCCTGATCCTGCCCGTCTTCACGCTGTCCTTGTCGCCCATGGCGAACATCACCCGTCTGACCCGTTCCTCCATGCTGGACGTGCTGGGACAGGACTACATCCGCACGGCCAAGGCAAAGGGTGTCTCCGGACCCAAGATCATCTTCGGTCACGCGCTCAAGAACGCGCTGATCCCCGTTATCACGTATTTCGGTCCCATGCTCGCCTATATCGTCACCGGCTCGCTGGTCGTTGAGCAGATCTTTGCCGTGCCCGGCATCGGCCGTGCGTACGTCACCAGCATCACCAACCGTGACTACCCGCTGATCATGGGTACCACCATCATCCTGGCGATCCTGATCGTCGTGATGAACCTGCTCAGTGATATCATGTACAAGATCGTCGATCCCCGCATCACGCTGGAATAACAAAGGAGAGGAGTACAGAGATGAATAAGCCTAAAAAATTGTTTACCATGCATCTTGATATCGACTCCTTCCTCCCCGCCAGCAGCGAGGACAAGGAGTACATGGTCCAGATGCGTCCCTCCACGACCTTCTTCCGCGACGGTGTCAAGCGCCTGCTGAAGAACAAGGTCGCAACGGTCAGCATGATCATCATCATCGTCATCACGCTGTCCTGCATCATCCTGCCGATGGTGTGGCCCTACTCCTACGACGATATGCTGGGCGTCCGTCCCGGCAAGCGCGTGGATCCTTCCTTTAATAATCTCGCTCCCTTTGAGTACGGCGAATCCGAGCAGAAGCTCATCGACAAGGGCGAAAACGTCTTCCCGCACATCTTCGGCACCGACTCGCAGGGCCGTGACTACTTCATCCGCGTCGTGTACGGCACTCGCATCTCGCTTGCCGTCGGCTTCTTTGCCAGCCTGATCGTGCTTGTCATCGGTATCCTCGTCGGTTCCGTTTCCGGCTACTGCGGCGGCAAGGTCGACCTTATCATCATGCGGATCGTCGATATCATATACTCCCTGCCCGATATGCTGATGGTCATCCTGCTGGCGGCGGCACTCAAGTCCTCCGGCCTCGACAAGATGATCGAGGGCACCGTGCTGGAAAAGATCGGAAGCAACATCATCAGTCTGTTCATCGTGTTCGGCGTTCTGTATTGGGTGTCCATGTCCCGCCTGATCCGCGGTCAGATCCTCTCGCTCCGCGAGCAGGAGTACGTCCTCGCGGCCCGCGCTGCCGGCGCCAAGGGCGGCTGGATCATCAAGAAGCACCTGATCCCCAACTGTATCAGCGTCGTCATCATTTCCACCGCGCTGCAGATCCCGAGCGCGATCTTCACCGAGAGTTACCTGTCCTTCCTCGGTCTCGGCGTCAACGCGCCGATGCCCTCGCTCGGCTCCCTCGCGTCCGACGCGCTGAACGGCATCACGACCTATACCTACCGTCTGATCATCCCCGCGGTCGTGATCTCCCTGATCGTGCTTTCGCTCAACCTCTTCGGCGACGGTCTGCGCGACGCGTTTGACCCCAAGCTGAACAACTGACGGAAAAGGAGGAATCAACACAATGGCACTTCTTGAAGTCAGAGACCTCCGCACCTCCTTCTTCACCGACGCCGGTGAAGTCAAGGCTGTCAACGGAATTTCGTTCAATCTCGATCACGGCAAGGTGCTGGGCATCGTCGGCGAGTCCGGCTCCGGCAAGTCCGTGACCGCGTATTCCATCATGCAGATCCTCGCCCCCACCGGCAAGATCGTCGGTGGCTCCATCAAGTTCGACGGTCAGGAGCTGGTCGGCTCGGGCGAAAAGGTCATGAAGCATATCCGCGGCAATAAGATCTCCATCATTTTCCAGGATCCCATGACCTCGCTGAACCCCACCTACACCATCGGCCACCAGCTGATGGAGGCCATCCTGCTGCACACCAACCGCAACAAGAAGCAGGCGTATGACCGTGCCGTCGAGATGCTGCGTCTCGTCAACGTCAACGAGCCGGAGCGCCGCATGAAGCAGTACCCGTACGAGTTCTCCGGCGGTATGCGTCAGCGCGTCGGCATCGCCATGGCGCTGGCCTGCGAGCCTGATATCCTGATCGCCGACGAGCCGACCACCGCGCTCGACGTGACCATTCAGGCACAGATCCTCGACCTGATGACAACGCTCCAGAAGGAGCTTGGCATGGCGATCATCATGATCACCCACGACCTCGGTGTCGTCGCGCAGCTGTGTGACGAGGTCATCGTCATGTATGCGGGCTCCATCTGCGAGCAGGGGACCGCCGAGGAGATCTTCTATAACCCCCGCCACGAGTACACCAAGGGTCTGATGCGTTCCATCCCCTCCGCCGCTACGGTCGGGACCAAACTGAAGCCGATCAGCGGAACGCCCATCGACCTGTTGAATATGCCTGCCGGCTGTCCCTTCGCCCCCCGCTGCGACGCGGCTATGAAGGTATGCATCAAGCAGCGCGCCAAGCGCATGATCATCAACGAAAACCACATGGCGACCTGCTGGATGAACTTCCGGGACGCCGTTGACCGCGGGATCATCAATCTGGAGCCCGCCGACGGAGCAGAGGACGCGTTTGCCGGTATTTCCGATGACGATATCAATCTGGGAGAGGAGGAATGAGCCATGAGTCAGGAAAATGAAGATATGGAGATCAAGGACGCACGGCCCGACGGCGAAGCAGCCGCTCAGGCGGCCGATAAGCCGGCCGGAGAGACTCCGCTCGTTGAGGTGCGCCATCTCAAGGAATACTTTGACATCAACGTCGGCTTCTTCCGCACTCGTCCCCTCAAGGCTGTGGACGACGTGTCCTTCAACATCCGCCGCGGCGAGACGCTCGGCCTTGTCGGCGAATCCGGATGCGGCAAGACCACCGTCGGCCGCACGCTGCTCCACTTGTATAAGCCCACAGATGGAGAGATTTTCTTCGACGGGAAAAAGATCGAGAGCAAAAAGGACATCGAGGAGTTCCGCAAGAAGGCCACGATGGTCTTCCAGGATCCCTACTCCTCGCTCAACCCCCGTATGACCGTGTCGGATATCATCGGCGAGCCGCTTGACATCCATAAGATGTACACGAGTCAGGAGGAGCGCCGCGACAGGATCCTCGAGCTGATGGCCCACGTCGGTCTGAACAGCGAGCACGCCTCCCGCTACGCGCACGAGTTCTCCGGCGGTCAGCGGCAGCGCATCGGCATTGCCCGCGCACTGGCCGTGAATCCCGAGTTCATCGTCTGCGACGAGCCTGTCTCCGCGCTGGACGTGTCCATTCAGGCGCAGGTCGTCAATATGTTCGACGAGCTGCAGGACACCCTCGGCCTGACTTATCTGTTCATCGCGCACGACCTTCTGGTCGTCCGGCATATCAGCGACCGCATCGCCGTCATGTATCTCGGTAAGATGGTCGAGCTGGCGGACGCGGGCGAGGTCTGCGACCACCCGCTGCACCCCTACACCAAGGCGCTGATGTCCGCGGTCCCGATGCCCGATCCCAAGGTGGCCAAAGCCAACAAGCGCATCATGCTGAACGGCGATATCCCCTCTCCGCTGAACGCGCCGTCCGGATGCCCGTTCCGCACCCGCTGCCCGCACGCCTGCGATAAGTGCGCCGGTGAGATGCCCGAGTTCCGCGAGGTCGAAAAGGGTCACTTCGTGGCCTGCCACCGCGTCGGCGAGATCAACTGATCCCGGCGGCCGCGATCAATTCGTCATTATATGCGGCCGGAGGGTGTGCATACTTCCGGCGGCATACGGTGAAATATAATTTCCGTTCCCAAATTTTTTGAAAGGAAAGAAACAATCATGAAAAAGTTTGTATCTCTCGCGCTTGTCGCAGCGATGCTGCTTGTTGCTTGCACCTTCGTTTCCTGCAAGGATAAGAACGAAGACGTCAAGTTCACCAACGTGCCTTCCATGACCTACCTCTACAACACGAGCGAAGGCCACAAGGCTATCGGTGAGTACCTCCAGTCCGCGCTGGCTGCTGCCGGCATCAATATGTCCCTCGAGAACCAGGAGTGGAACACCTTCCTGAATACCCGTAAGGACGGTAACTACACTGTCGCTCGTAACGGCTGGCTGGCCGACTACAACGACCCCATCTGCTTCCTGGATATGTGGACGACCGCTTCCGGTAACAACGACGTTCAGTTCGGTAAGGGCGCTCACAAGGATCTCGCTATGTACAACCTCGATCTGACCCCCTTCGGCGGCCAGAAGATCGAGAACGGTACCTGGGCACAGACCTATGACGTGCTGATCGGCATGATCAAGTCCTGCACCAAGAACGAAGACCGCTATGCTATGATGCACCTCGCTGAGGATATGCTCATGGACACCGGCTGCATCGTTCCCCTGTACTTCTACACCGACCTGTACATGGTCTCCAAGGATGTCACCGGCTTCTTCTCCAACCCTCTCGGCTACAAGTACTTCATGAATGCCAAGGTTGGCGGTAAGACCGACAACATCGCTGTCTGCATCGCTTCCGAGCCCGACACCATCGACCCCGCTCTCAACTCTGCTGTTGACGGCGCTACCCTGATCGCTCACCTGTTCTCCGGTCTTGCAAAGTGGGACCAGGATGCCAACGGCAAGCTGGCCATCGTCGCTGACGCCGCTGAGTCTCTGCCCGAGGGCGTGACCGATCCCGCTACCGGCAAGGTCACCTACACCTACACCCTGAAGCAGGGCCTGAAGTGGTCCGACGGTCAGGACCTCAAGGCTTCCGAGTTCGTTTACGCTTGGAACCGTGCCGCTTCCGCCGCTCTCGGCGCTGACTACGGCTATATGTTCGAGGTCGTTGACGGTTACGCTGACGTCGCTGACGGCAAGGAGGGCGCAGTCCTCAACGCCGTGGCCGATGATGAGGCAAGAACCATCACCGTGACCCTGTCCAACGCCGTTTCCTACTGGAACGAGCTGCTGGCCTTCCCGACCTACTTCCCCGTGCGTGAGGATGTTGTCGCTTCCGAGAAGTGGGCTACCGAGGCTTCCACCTACGTCTGCAACGGTGCTTACACCATTGACAGCTGGGAGCACAACTCCAAGATCACTCTGAAGAAGAACGCCAACTTCGTCGGCGCCGCTGACATCACCATGGAGCAGATCGAGTTCTATCTCTCCGATGATGCCAACAACATGCTCGCCAACTTCAAGAGCGGCGCATGGAAGCTGATCGACGACGTTCCCACCAACGAGATCGCTACCCTGAAGACCGAGTATCCGGACGAGTTCAAGATCGCCGGCCAGATCGGTACCTACTACGTCTGCTTCAACATCAACGCCAACCTGCTGCCCGCTGACAGCAAGCTGACCGGTGTCGAGGCTGAGAAGGCCAACGCCGAGATCCGCAAGGCTATGGCTCTCATGTTCGACCGTAACTATATCGTCGACGAGGTCGCTCAGGGCGGTCAGCTGCCTGCTTCCTCCTTCGTCGCTATGGGTATGACCGATGCTGACGGCACCGAGTTCTACAAGAACGCCGGTACGTCCGACAAGTTCGACGGTTACTATGACGTCTCCGCCGATGCCTTCGAGGACAACTACGCCGCTGCTATCGAGATCCTGAAGAACTACTACGCAACCAAGTAATTCAAGTCCAACAGGTATCACTTGGCGGCACATGCACTAAACCGCCGGTAAACAACCGGTTTGTGTGCCGGGGGATCGGGCATCCGATCCCCCGGGCATGACAACCCGGATGCCGATACCTCTCCCACCCTTGTGATCGGGCGCTGATCGATCCCCGCGGGCCTTGCCCGGAGGATGAAGGCAGCGCCCTGTTTTTTGTACTTCCGTATCAAAAAGGACTGCAACGTGATGATCTGCCTTCTCCCTGCTGTAAAAAATGATCCCCCCGCCCGTGGGGCGGGGGGGGTAGGGGGATAAAAATCTTCATATGGTATCCGGCGACGTGCTGTCGACCGGCGTCAGCCGGCGCTTACAGCGTTTCCGTGCCGGAAAAGCCGCCGTCCCGCGGATCGTAGGTGAATCCGTCCGGCGGGGTGCCGCCGAACGAATACTCCGGTATCGGCTCCCGTGCGGAGGCTATCATCAGCGTGACGGGGATCGTCACGTTCACGAAGATGTTGAGCATCAGGAACAGAATGGCCCGGTCGGGGCAGAAGACACGGTAAACGTGCCACAACGCGATAAGGCGGGGAATGGACAGGAGAAGCATCAGGATGCCTGCGAGGATCAGCAAGCCCACCAGAGCGGCGAGCCCTTCCATATCGGTCCCGGTGGTATCGACGCCGGAGACCCAGTCGTAAAAGCCGCCGAAAATGGCAATGATCGTCCCCATGGCAAGCGCAATGACCAGGATCCCGACCACGGCTGCCAGCAGCGCCGCCAAGCCGGTCAGGATCGGCAGAAGGATGCGGAACTTCGTCTCCGGCTGGCCCCGGCGGCGGCTGTCCTCGTCGGCGACGCGGCCGAGCGCGTATGCGTCCGGACCGGGTATCCACGCCAGCCACGGCGCACCGGCCCGGATCTTACGCCCCATTTTCATGACGGCGATCGCGGTCAGGATATACGTGGCGACGGAGATCCACGAACCGAAGATCGCAGAAATAACGGACGGAATAGAAAAGCCAACGGCTGATTGCATATATACCTCCTTCTTCCGGCAGCAGCCGGATCGATCAACTGTTTTTATAATACCATATATTTGCTTTTTTGTCAAGAGACACGGGGCGGAGCCTTGTTTTTTCATGATCAGAACCGAGTCAGCCGCATAATGCGCTTACGTTCCGGTCACACTATGGGCGGACGGCTGACCGGGAATTCTGTTTTTGACCGTATACCGTATGTGACGTTATCAGCGTATGCGGCAGAGGGCGTTTTCATCCATCCGGACTGACCGCCGTGAATAGTCCCCCTCGGGGGAAGAAAGGATTGGTTGTTCACTATGATCATGGATCGCATTGCGCTGATCATTTCCATCATCGGCTGCCTGAACTGGGGCAGCGTCGGTCTGTTCCGCTTTGACATTGTGGCGTGGATCTGCGGCGGCGCTTCCACGCTGCTCGCCCGCATCACCTATACCGTCGTGGCGCTGGCCGGTATCTGGTGCATCTCGCTCCTGTTCCGTTCCAGAGAGACGTTCGACGACACGGAGGAGACCCGCGAGGTCACGCAGCACTAAAAAAGAGCCGGGGCTGTCCGCCCCGGCATTCTGTTGCCGCGAGCCGAGCGGCTCTTTTCTTGCCCGAGAAACCGCGCCTGCGGGCGCGGGACGCCTCTCGCCTCCGGCGCTCGGGGACCTACCCCCCAGCCCCCTCCCGTGCGCGGGAGGGGGAGAATCAAAAAACTTTTACCGAGGAAACGTGCCTGCGGGCGCGGGAATAGAGGAATGCCGGCGCTCTGCCGCCGGGAGCCGGGCGTTTCCGCATCGCCTGATGTACAGCTAAACTTTTTTCCCCACCCCCCTTACCCCCCGCCCCACGGGCGGGGGGAACCTATATTATG